>DATAQT010000483.1:0-7784 GCA_036264535.1 Paraburkholderia sp.
GCAGATGGTGCTGATCTGGGGCGTGATGGTCGGCGGCTCGACCGGCGTGGCGGCGCTGTCGCTGTCGGCGACCGTCGTGACGCGCTGGTTCACGACGCGCCGCGGTCTCGTGATGGGCATTCTGACCGCCAGCTCGGCGACGGGCCAACTGGTGTTCCTGCCGCTGCTCGCGGCCATCGCCGAGCATTACGGTTGGCGCCAGGTCGTGTGGGTCGTCGCGCTCGCGGCAGCCATCGTGATTCCGCTCGTTGCGTTTCTGCTACCCGAGCATCCGGCCAGCATGCAGTTGCGCCCGTACGGCGAACCGCACGACGCGCCCATCACCACGTCCGTCACGAAGCAGAACCCGCTTGCGATCGCATTCGGCACGCTCGCGTCGGCGAGCAAAACGCGCGACTTCTGGCTGCTGTTCTTCAGCTTTTTTATCTGCGGCGCGAGCACCAATGGCTATGTCGGCACCCATCTGATCGCGATGTGCGGCGACTACGGGATGACCGAAGTGCAGGGCGCGTCGCTGCTCGCGGCGATGGGCGTGTTCGACCTGTTTGGCACGACGATGTCGGGCTGGCTCTCGGACCGCTTCAACAGCCGCGTGCTGCTGTTCTGGTACTACGGGCTGCGCGGGCTGTCGCTGATGTATCTGCCGCACGCGTTCGGCATCGACTTTTTCGGCTTGCCGCTGTTCGCGGTGTTCTACGGTCTCGACTGGATTGCCACGGTGCCGCCGACCGTGCGTCTTGCCACCGACGTCTACGGCAAGGAAGCGGCGCCGGTCGTGTTCGGCTGGGTGGTTGCGGGCCACCAGCTCGGTGCTGCGTTCGCGGCGCTCGGCGCGGGCATGCTGCGCGCGAGCCTTGGCACCTATACGGTGGCGTCGATGATTTCCGGCGGCTTGTGTCTCGTCGCCGCGGTGATCGTGCTGCGCATCAACCGCCCGGCCAAGGTGCCGACGCCACAGGCAATCTGAGGCGCGCTCGCGACCCGTGCCGCGAGTTGGAGCGCGCGCCGAAAGCCCGTTATCCTATGTTGCCCCGGGCAGCCGCCCGGCAATCATGAATTTCTACCGAGAGAAGCGCATGGCCAACAAACCCGCCTCAACCGAAGTTGCCATTCACGAGCTGATTGCAGGTCGCTGGAGCCCGCGCGCGTATTCGAGCGAGCCGGTGAGCCGCGAACAGTTGCGCACCGTGCTCGAAGCGGCGCGCTGGGCGCCGTCTTCGTATAACGCGCAGCCCTGGCGTTTCGTCGTCTTCGATCGCAGCGTCGACGAAGTCTCGTTCAAGAAGGCTTTCGCCACGCTGGTGCCGTTCAACCAGGGCTGGAATGCCCCCGCGCCGGTGCTGATCGCGGTGACCGCGCACACGCTGACCAACAAGGGCGACGTGAACCGCTGCGCGTTTTACGATGCGGGCGCCGCGGCGATGTCGCTGGTGCTGCAGGCGCACGCGCTCGGCCTCGCGGCGCATCAGATGAGCGGCTTCGACGTGAACGCATTCCGCACCACCTTCGAATTGCCGAAGGACGTCGAGCCAATCGCGATGATCTCGCTCGGCCATTACGGCGACGTCGACAAACTCGACCCGGTTCTGCGTGAACGCGAGAAGGCGCCGCGTCAGCGCGCGGCGCTCGCCGATATCGCTTACGGCGGCGGCTGGAAGAAGGCGTTCTGAGCGGCGGCTTCGCGGCACCCGTCGTATGAGTTCGCGCGGTGCGAAGAAGGTAGTCAACGGGTGACGAAGCAGTCAGGTACGCGCGGCACCGTCCGCGCGTTTTTCATGCGGCGTCGTCGTCGCCGTCCGTCACGCTCGACAGCGGTGTCGCCACATGTTCGAGCGACTTGCGCTCCGCGTCGACACCCCAGATCGCCGCGACGAGCGCCGCCGCGAGCATCAACGCCGACCCGACCAGATAACCCGAAAACACCTCGCTGCGCTGATGCGTATCGATCAGCCGGCCGAAAAACGCCGGCCCGATGATGCCGCCGAGCGCAGTGCCAAACGCGTAGAAAACCGCGATGGCGAGCGCGCGGATTTCGAGCGGAAACGATTCGCTCACGGTCAGATACGCCGAGCTCGCGGCCGCCGACGCGAAGAAGAAAATCACCATCCAGGCGACCGTCTGCGTGACGACGGTGAGCAGTTGCTGCTCGAACAGATAGCCGGACAGCGTCAGCAGGATCGCCGACAGTGCGTACGTCGTGGCGATCATCTTGCGTCGACCGATTACGTCGAACAGCCGCCCGAGCACGAGCGGCCCCAGGAAATTGCCGAGCGCGAAAGGCAGCAGATACCAGCCGATGTCGTCGCCCGGCACGTGATAGAAGTCGGTCAGAACGAGCGCATAGGTGTAAAAGATCGCGTTGTAGAAGAACGCCTGTGCGGTCATCAGCGTGAGGCCGACCAGCGCGCGGCGCCGGTGCACGTTGAACAGCACATGGAACACTTCGCGCAACGGCGTGTGGCCGCGCGCGCGCAGGCGTAGCCGCGTGAGGGTGTCGTCGGCAAGCGTGTGACCGTCGCGGCGAAAGCGCGTCTCGATCCCCTCGACGATCGTCCGCGCGTCGCGCTCGTCGCCATGCGTGAGCAGCCAGCGCGGGCTTTCGGGCACCCAGATGCGCATCGGCAGAATCGCGAGCGCGAGCACCGCGCCGATGAAAAAACACGCGCGCCAGCCCCAGTCGGCGGGCAGCAGATGCGGATCAAGCAGCACCAGCGAGCCCGCCGCGCCGAGCCCCGCGCCGATCCAGAACGTGCCGTTGATGCCGAGGTCGGTCCAGCCACGCACGCGCGCCGGCGTAAATTCCTGGATCGTCGAGTTGATCGCCGTATATTCACCGCCGATACCCGCGCCGGTCAGAAAGCGAAACAGCATGAAGCTCATAAGATTCCACGACAGCGCGGTCGCCGCGGTCGCGGCCAGATAGACCGTCAGCGTGATGAAGAACAGCTTGCGGCGGCCGAGCCGGTCGGTCAGCCAGCCGAAGCCGAGCGCGCCGAGTACGGCGCCGGCAATGTACGCGCTGCCCGCGAGACCGACGTCCGCGTTTGAAAAGCGCAGCGCCGGGCTCGTTTTCAGCGCGCTCGCGACCGCCCCGGCCAGCGTCACTTCGAGCCCGTCGAGCAGCCACGTCACGCCGAGCGCGACCACGATCAGCGTGTGGAAGCGGCCCCACGGCAGGCGGTCCAGCCGTGAGGGCAGATCGGTTTCGATCAGGGTGGCATGGCGGTCGTCGACTGCGGCGGTGGGCGGCACGCTCATGACGCGAAGTCTCCTCGGTGGAAAAATGGGGCGACAAATCCGGTCCGACGCAGCAATTTCCGTTCCGCAGTACGATTTCAAACGATACAGCGGCCGTCCCGGCGACTTCAGTTGATGCTGTCGGAGTTTTCGTGATACAAAGCCGCTCCCCTTCCTGTGCGCGCCAGCCGTGAGCGGCCATTACTGCCATGAACTATTGCGCGATTGACTTCGGTACTTCCAATTCGGCCGTCGCGACGCCGGACGGTGCACAGCTGAAGCTGGCGCCGGTCGAGGGCGCCTACACGACGCTGCCCACCGCGGTGTTCTTCAATACCGACGAAAACACCAGCGAATTCGGGCGCGCGGCGCTCGCGGCCTACATCGACGGTTTCGACGGCCGGCTGATGCGCTCGATGAAAAGCATTCTCGGCTCACCGCTCGCAGAGAATACGACCGATCTCGGCGACGGCAGTGCGATCAAGTACACCGACGTGATCGCGACGTTCCTGAGTCACCTGAAGCGAGCGGCCGAGGCAAGCGTCGGCGGCGCGATCGACCGCGCGGTGCTGGGTCGCCCGGTATTTTTCGTCGACGACGATCCGCGCGCCGACCAGATGGCGCAGCAACAGCTCGAAGCCGCCGCGCGCACGGTCGGCTTGCGCGACATCCACTTTCAGTATGAACCGATCGCGGCCGCGTTCGACTACGAGTCGCATCTGAGCGCCGAGGGACTGGTGCTGGTTGCCGACATCGGCGGCGGTACGTCGGACTTTTCGCTCGTGCGCGTGGGGCCGGAGCGAATGAAGCGCGTCGAGCGCAAGGAGGACGTGCTCGCGCATCACGGGGTGCACGTCGCGGGCACGGACTTCGACCGTCGCGTCGAACTCGTGACGATCCTGCGTGAGCTCGGCTACCAGTCGCTCGATTCGCAGGGGCGCGAAATCCCGAACCGGATTTATTTCGATCTCGCGACCTGGCATCTGATCAACACCGTCTACACGCCGAAGCGCGCCAGCGAACTGGCGCTGATGCGGCACCTTTTCACGGAGACGAAGCATCACGACCGGCTGATCCGCGTAGTCGAGCAGCGTTTCGGGCACGCGCTGGCCGCGCATGCGGAAGAAGCGAAGATCGGTGTAGCGGCGGGCGGCGAGACCGTGATCGATCTCGAGCAAGTGGAAGAGGATTTGCGTCTGGCCTTCGACGAGGCGCAGCTCGTCAAGGCCGGCGAGGAAGAAACGCGACGCATCGTGCAGGCGGCGCGCGACACGGTGCAGGCCGCGGGTGTCGCGCCGCGCGACGTCGACGCGATCTATTTCACCGGTGGTTCGACGGGCCTCGCGTTTCTGTCGGGTGCGCTGGCTGCGGCGTTTCCGGACGCGAAAGCGGTATTCGGCGACCGTCTGGCGAGCGTGGCGACCGGACTCGGTATTCATGCCAGACGCGTGTTCAGATAATCGCGATTAATCAGCGAATAATCCGTCGCGAATTGCGAAGTCAAGCAAAGTTAATCGGCGGATTGGATATTGCCGTTGATAATAAAAAACCCCGCCGAGGCGGGGTTTTTTGCATCCAGAAGGAAGCGGAGCGCTTACACCGGCTTGATGTTAGCTGCTTGCTTGCCCTTCGGGCCCGTCTTCACTTCAAACGTGACCTTCTGGTTTTCTTGGAGCGTCTTGAAGCCTTCCGCGCGGATTTCCGAGAAATGCGCGAACAGATCTTCACCGCCGCCGTCCGGAGTGATAAAGCCAAAGCCCTTAGCGTCGTTGAACCACTTGACGGTACCGGTTTCCATATTACTTTTTCCTAAAAATGGTGAATAAGGCCGAAGCCCGGGGTGCATGAAAATCAAGGAAGGGTAATGGGACCAACCGGAGTACCGTTGATGGGCGACCTACGAAAGAACCACTTCACTCGCCGCTTGAAATCCTGCCCGAACGTTATACGGCGAATTCGGACAAAGGTCAACAGTCCGGACCAAACTTTGCCGGCCGATGCAAATATTCCTTACAAAGGCTTGCGCGCCGGGCCAAGGGAGAACCCTTGGTTGAGCTACGGTTTCGCTGCAGTAACGCGGTGCAACCGTTAAACTACGCGCCGCGCGTCGGTTGCACCCATTTTGCATCCGGCGCATACATGCGCGTCACCCGTCTACACCGCCACAAGCGATGTCACGCGGTGCCGACATGGTTCTGATTTAGGAGAAGACGTGAAAAGTTCTATACAACGGAACATCGGGCCATTCGCGCTGATGCTGACAGGTCTGGGCTCGATCATCGGATCGGGCTGGCTGTTCGGGGCGTGGAAGGCCGCAAAAATTGCCGGGCCGGCCGCGATTTGCGCATGGATCATCGGCGCGGTCGTGATTCTCGCGATTGCGCTGACCTACGCTGAGCTCGGCGCGATGTTTCCGGAATCCGGCGGGATGGTGCGCTATGCGCGCTACTCGCACGGTGCGCTGGTCGGCTTTATCAGCGCGTGGGCCAACTGGATCGCGATCGTGTCGGTGATTCCGATCGAGGCCGAAGCATCGATCCAATACATGAGCACGTGGCCCTATCCGTGGGCGCATGCGCTCTTCGTCAACGGGTCATTGACCACGAACGGTCTACTGTTGTCAGCGGGGCTCGTGATCATCTACTTCCTGCTCAACTACTGGGGCGTCAAGCTGTTCGCGCGCGCCAATTCGGCGATCACGATCTTCAAGTTCCTGATTCCCGGTGCGACGATCATCGGTCTGATGATGACCGGCGTTCATACCGAGAACTTCGGTCAGACGACCACGTTCGCCCCGTACGGCTGGTCAGCGGTGCTGACCGCGGTCGCGACGAGCGGCATCGTGTTCGCGTTCAACGGTTTCCAGAGCCCGATCAACCTCGCCGGTGAGGCGCGCAATCCGGCCAAGAGCGTGCCGTTCGCGGTGATCGGCTCGATCCTGCTGGCGCTGGTGATCTACGTGCTGCTGCAGATTGCGTATATCGGCGCGGTGAACCCGAGCGACGTGATGAAGGGCTGGAGCCACTTCAACTTCGCTTCGCCGTTCGCGGAACTCGCGATCGCGCTGAACCTGAACTGGCTGGCGATCCTGCTGTACGTCGACGCCTTCGTCAGCCCGAGCGGTACCGGTACGACCTATATGGCGACCACCACCCGCATGATCTACGCGATGGAACGCAACAACACGATGCCGAAGATGTTCGGCAATGTGCACCCGTTCTATGGCGTGCCGCGTCAGGCGATGTGGTTCAACCTGATCGTGTCGTTCATTTTCCTGTTCTTCTTCCGCGGCTGGAGTTCGCTCGCGGCAGTGATTTCAGTTGCGACCGTCATCTCGTACCTGACGGGTCCGATCAGCCTGATGGCACTGCGCCGCGCGGCGACGGATCTGGACCGCCCGCTGCATATCCCGGGCATGAAGATCATTGCGCCGTTCGCGTTCGTCTGCGCGTCGCTGGTGCTTTACTGGGCGAAGTGGCCGCTGACCGGCGAAATCATCCTGCTGATGGTCGTCGCGCTGCCGGTGTACTTCTATTTCCAGGCGAAATCGGGTTTTGCCGGCTGGGGCCGCGATCTGAAGGCGGCATGGTGGCTGGTCGCCTACCTGCCGATCATGGCGATTCTGTCGCTGATCGGCAGCAAGGAGTTCGGCGGCTTCGGCATCCTGCCGTACGGCTGGGACATGCTGGTGGTGATCGCGTTCTCGCTGGTGTTCTACTACTGGGGCGTCAATAGCGGCTATCGCTCGGAGTACCTGGAAGAGCGTCAGACCCACGACGAAGTGCTCGAAGGCATAGGCGCGCATTAAGGCGCCACGCTGAGCCTGTCAGCCGGATCGTGGTTGGGTCCGGACGAACAAAGCCCGCCTGAGTTTTTTGCTCAGGCGGGCTTTTTTGTTTGCCGAGTGCCGGCGCCGGATCAGGCGGTGCCGAACACGTAGTTCGTCATCGCGAGCGAACGCTGGTACGTGCCGAGCGACTGAATGGCCAGTGAATAGTCGTCGTCCGCCGCGCCCAATGCGGCGAACACGGGCAGCAGATGCTCGTCGGTCGGATGCATCAACACCGCGTACGGCGCCTGGCGGCGATAGTCGAGCAGCGCGTCGATGTCGTGCGCAGCGAGCCTGGCCTCGAACCAGTCGGTGAATTCGGTGACGCGCGGATCGGCATCTTCCGGGCGCGCGGAGAAGTCGGCGGCGCGCAGGTTGTGCGTGATCTGGCCGGAGCCGATCACCATCACGCCGTCGTCTTTCAGCGAGCGCAGCGCGCGGCCCACCCGGAAGTGGTGCGCGGCGTCCATATGCGGCTGGATCGACAACTGTGCGATCGGCACGTCGGCGTGCGGGAACATCAGCAGCATCGGCACCCACGCGCCGTGGTCGAGCCCGTGCGGCTGGACGTCCGCGAGGATGCCATTATCGCCGAGCAGCACGGCGGCGCGGCGCGCGACGTCGGGCGCGCCCGGCGCCGGGTACTTAATTTCGTACAGCTGACGCGGAAAGCCGTAGAAGTCGTGGATGGTTTCCGGCGCCGTGGCGGTGCTCGCCA
>DATAQT010000008.1:0-14046 GCA_036264535.1 Paraburkholderia sp.
CCGACATACGCGCCCATCGTCGACTGATTGTCCTGCGCGCGGTACATGATCGGCCCGAACGGCGTCTGTACGTTGAGCCCCTTGAACGCGGCGGCGAGCTTGTCGGGATCGGTCGACCCGGCCTTCCTGATCCCGTCCACGAGCGACATCAGCGCCGAATAGCCGACCACCGAGCCCAGGCGCGGATAGTCGTGATACTTCGCCTGATACGCGTCGACGAATTGCTTGTTGGCGGCCGTATCGATCGAATACCACGGGTAGCCGGTCACGATCCAGCCGGTCGGCGCTTCGGCGCCGAGCGGATCGAGATAGTCGGGCTCGCCGGTCAGGAGCGACACCACCGCGCGATCCTTGAACAGCCCGCGCGTATTGCCCTCGCGCACGAACTTGCCGAGATCGGCGCCGAACAGCACGTTGAAGATCGCATCGGGCTTCGCGTCGGCGATCGCCTGGGTTACGGCGCCCGCATCGACGCTGCCGAGCGGCGTCGCCTGTTCGACGACGAACTGCACGTCGGGCTGCGCGGCCGTTAGCAGCTTCTTGAAGGTCGCCACCGCCGATTGCCCGTACTCGTAGTTCGGATACACGATCGCCCAGCGCTTCTTCTTCAGCTTCGCCGCCTCGGGCACCAGCATCGCGACCTGCATGTAGGTCGAAGGACGCAGACGGTACGTGTATTTGTTGCCATCGGCCCAGACGATCTTGTCGGTCAGCGGTTCGGCCGCGAGGAAGAAGATCTTCTTCTGCTTCGCGAAGTCAGCGAGCGCGAGGCCGGTGTTCGACAGGAAGCCGCCGAACAGCAACTGCACCTGCTCGCGCGCGATCAGTTCCTGGGCGACGCGGATCGTGTCGCCGGGGTTGCCGTTGTCATCGCGCGAAACCACTTCGAGCTGCTTGCCGAGCACGCCGCCCGCCGCGTTCACCTGCTCGAGCGCGAGATTCCAGCCGTTCTTGTAAGGTCCGAGAAAGGCGGGTTGCGCCTTGTAGCTATTGATCTCGCCGACTTTGATGGTCTGCTGGGCGCTCGCGCCGAGCGCGGCGAACGAGCACACGGTCGACACCATGAGGCGAGAGATCCATCCTGCGCGCGTGGTCATGCGTTTCTCCGTTATCAGAAGGAATGGTGGTTTTTATCAGACCTGCGAACGACGGCCGCTGGCTCATGGCTCGCGCGGTTGCGCGCGGATTCTGGCGACGTTCGCGGCGACGTCCTGCCATGCCGGCTTGCCGCCCGCGAACTGCGCGCGCAGGTACGACACGAGTTCGGCGACCTGGGCGTCGTTGAAACTGTCGCGGTAAGCCGGCATCGTACCGAGTTCGGGCCGCGCAGGCGAGACGATGCCGTCCAGAATCACGCGGATCAGGTTGTCCGGCGTCGCGCCGTGCAGGTTCGTATTCAACGCGAGCGACGGATGCGCGCCGAACAGCTGTGGCCCGCTACCGGTGTGATGGCAAGCGGCACACGCGCCGTCGAACAGCCGCGCGCCTGTCGTGAGCGGCGCACCCGTCATCGTGCTGGCCTGTTCGTAGGCACGCGCGGTCGCGGCCGGATCGGCGTTCGGCTCCAGAGGATTGAGCGACGCGAGATAGACGGCCATCGCGCGGATGTCGCTGGCGGGCAGCGCCGCGAGATCGCCGATCACCGGCGCCATCGGGCCGGCCGCGACGCCGTGCAGCGGCGCGTGACCGTCGCGCAGATAGCGGAACAGCTCGTCCTCGCTCCACGGCACCGGCGCGTTCGACAACGCCGACAGCGCCGGCGCCTCCCAGCCCTCCGCGAGGCCACCGCCCATGAACGCCCCGCCGGTTTTTTCCGCGCCGAACGCGTTGCGCGGCGTGTGGCAGGCGCTGCAATGGCCGAGGCCGTTCACCAGATACGCGCCGCGATTCCATTGCGCGCTTTGCACGGGGTCGGGGCTGAACGCGGTGCGGCCGAGAAACAGGCCGTTCCATGCGGCCATCAGCGGACGCACGCTGAACGGAAACGCGAGCTTCGTTTCCGGCGGCCGGTTGCGCATCGGCGTTTGCGACATCAGATAGGCGTAGAGCGCGTGCAGATCGTCGTCGGAGATGTTCTGGAACGACGTGTACGGGAACGCCGGATACAGCCGATGACCGTCACGGCTGATGCCGTGCCGCATCGCGCGCACGAACGCGTCGAGCGACCAGTGGCCGATCCCGGTCTGGCCGTCGGGCGTGAGGTTGGTGCTGTAGACGGTGCCGAACGGCGTCGCGAGCGGCTTGCCGCCGGCGTTCGGCACGCCGTTGTGCGCGGTATGGCAAACCGCGCAATTGCCGAGCGATGCGAGCAGCTTGCCGCGCGCGACCAGCTCCGGCGCGAACGCGCTCGCGAGCGGCGGCGTGATCGGCGCAAGTGGCGCGCTGGAAATCGATGCGAACGACAGCGCGCCGAGGCCGCCGACCAGGCCCGCCGCGCCGGCCGCCAGCAAACCGAAAAAACTGCGCCGCCAACGCTTTTTCCGGCGCGCGGCCGCCGCGTCCTCGGCGTGTGCATCGGCGAGCGCGGCGCGAATCTTCTCCGGCGTGAACGGCGGGCGGCGGAACCGCACGCCGGTCGCGTCGTACAGCGCGTTGGCAATCGCGGCCGCGCCGGGCAACGACGCCGATTCGCCCGCGCCCATCGGCGGCTCGCCGTGGCGCGGCATCATCACGACGTCGATCACCGGCACTTCACGGAACGTCAGGATCGGATACGCGCCCCACTCCTGGCTCGTCACCGCGTTCTCGCCGAAACCGACCTGCTCCTTCAGCGCGCGGCTCGTCGTCTGGATCACGTTGCCGTGGATCTGATGACGCACGCCATCGGGATTGACCATCGTGCCGGTGTCCTGACCGACCACGACGCGCGTGACCGCGAGCTCGCCGCTCTTGCGATTGACTTCGACGTCCGCGACCCACGCGGACCATGCGGCGCCGAAGCCCGGGAATTTGCTGTGCACGTAGCGCGCATAGGCGATGCCGCGGCCGCGCGCGATGTCGCCGTCTGCGTCGCCGTGATCGCTTCCGTCGCTTCCGTCGCTTTCGCCGCGGGTTTTGAACGCGGGTTCGCGCGCTTCCCAGCCGGCTTTCGCCGCGACCGCCTTGACGAGGTCGATTGCGCGCGGGTCGGTCAAATGCCTGAGGCGAAATTCGACTGGATCGACGCCAGCCTGCTCGGCGAGTTCGTCGATGAACGACTCGTGCGCGAACGTGTTCGGCAAGGCCGACACGCCGCGCAACCACGCCGCGCGCACGATCGGCGGCGTGTCGTCGCAGACGATGCGCATGTTGCGATAGTCGTACGGCGGCACGGCCGTGCGGTCGCCCATCTCGGACACCTGTGGCTGAGCGGGGATCGTGCCGGTCAGCAGCAGCGCCAGCGTGGGGGCGTCGTTCGACGGATAGCGCGTCGCGAAGTCGTAGGCGGCCAGTTCGCCTTCGGCGGAGAGCGCGCCGCGCACGTCCATCAGTTGCGCGGCACCCTTCGGTTCCCACGCATGCTCGTCTTCGCGCGATAGCTGCACGCGCACCGGCGCGCCGACCGCGCGCGACAGCAGCGCGGCGTCGGCGGCGACGTCGTCCGCGCAATTGCGGCCGTAGCAGCCAGCCGCGTCCATCCGCACGATGTCGATACGCGCTTCGTCGAGCGCCAGCAGCAATGCGAGATCGGCGCGCAGCGAATGCGGGTTCTGGGTACCGGACCAGACTTTTAGCGCGGCGCCTTCGCCTTCCCCGTTGCGATAGTCCGCGACCGCGCACGACGGGCCGATCGATGCATGCATCTGGAACGGCCAAACGTACGTGCGTTCCAGCGTGCGCGAAGGGTCTTGCGCGAGCGCCGCATCCACGTCGCCTTCGATCACCAGGTCGCGCCGCGTCGCCGGATTGGCGCGCAAAGCCGCTTCGACCTGCTCGCTCGTGTCGAGCGGCGGCAAGCCATCGACCGCCTTCCAGCGCACGTCGAGCCGCTGCGCCGCCTGCTGCGCGATCTCCTCGCGCTCGGCGACGACACCGACGAAATCGCGAATCACGACCACCTTGACGATGCCGGGCAAGTCGCGAATCGACGCTTCGTTCACGTCCAGCAGACTATGGCCGATGAACTCGCCCTGGGCGACGCCCGCATAGGGCGGCCGGACCACGCGCCCGTGCAGCATGCCGGGCACGCGCACGTCGTGCACGAAACTCAGTTCGCCAGTCGCCTTCGCAGGAATGTCGACGCGCGGCGCGCTTTTACCGACGACGCGATACGCGTGCGGCGGTTTCAACGGCGCATCGTTCGACAACAGCAGTTCGACCCGCCGCCCTTTGATCAGGTCTGCGTAGTGAATACCTCGGGTCGGGTCGCCATCGCGTGGAAACACGTGGCCGTCCCGCACGTCGAGATCGTTAGGGTCTGCGTTCAGACGCGCAGCCGCCTGCGCGAGCAGATACTGACGCGCCTGCGCCGCCGCCTGCCGCAACGGCACCGCCGAAATCTGGATCGTCGCGCTCGCAATCGTCGGCCCCTGGTTCGGTGCTTCGCCGGTATGGCCGAGCACGATCGACACACGCGTCAGCGGCATATCGAGTTCTTCCGCGACGATCTGCGCGAGCGCGGTGCCGATGCCGGTGCCAAGGTCCACGTGACCATTGAATGCAACCACGCTGCCATCGTCGCGCACGACCAGAAACAGATCGACGTCAGTCGGCACGAACGACGAGCGCGAACCAGGCTGACCGGGCGCGCCCTGGACCAACGACTGCGGCGGCCGCGCGACGATCAGCACGCTCTGCGCGTCATACAGCTGCTTGCGCGAAGGCGGCGCACCACGACGGTCGACGTTGAAGTCCGGGCCGGTCATAGGCGCGCTCCGTCGTGCACGTCCGCTTGCGCGGCGAGCAATTCCGCCGCGCGTTGCACCGCGCGCACGATTTCGACATGCGTGCCGCAGCGGCACAGATTGCGCGACAGCTCGCGCTGAATCGTCGCGACAGCCGGATGCGGATCGCGATCGAGCAGCGCCTTCGCGGTCATGATCATGCCGTTCAGGCAATAGCCGCATTGCGCGGCCTGCTCGTCGATAAACGCCTGCTGCACCGGATGCAAGGCGGTGCGCGTGCCGAGACCCTCGAGCGTCGTGATCTCGTGGCCCAGCGCGACTTCGGCGGTCGTCACGCAGGCGCGCGTCGGCACACCATCGAGCAGCACCGTGCAGGCGCCGCACTCGCCGAGACCGCAGCCGAACTTCGGCCCGTTGAGCGCGAGATCGTTGCGCAACAGGTAGAGCAGCGGTGTCCGCGCCGCCGCATGGACCACATGCGTCGCGCCGTTCACCTTCAGCACGAGTTGCGCGGCGCGGTGGGTCATGATGCGCTTGCTCCGTGCTGCCGCGCGTTCACAGCACCACCGGCACTTCGGTCGCGGGCGGGGTATTGCGGCTGCGCCGGCAACGGATCAAGCCATCGATCATCACCATGCCGACGCCCGGAATATCGCCGAGCTGCACGCTTTCGAGCAGCGTATCGGCGGCCGTATGCTGCGCGCGGTCCATGAACACGAGATCGGCGGGACGGCCCACTTCGATCAGCCCCTGGCGCAGGTTGCGCTGCCGCGCGGTATTGCCGGTCGCGAAGCAGAATGCGATTTCGGCGGGCACGTCGGCGAGGCTCGAGATCAGCGCGATCATGCGCAGAATGCCGAGCGGCTGCACGCCGGAGCCGGCCGGGCTATCGGTGCCGAGAATGATGCGGTGCGGGCACTTCAGTTCGATCGCATGACGCGCAGTCAGCAAGGCGATCCGCTCGTTGCCGTTGTGGACGATTTCGAGCGCGCGGCTCGACTGCTCGCACAGGTCGCACACATGCCGGTACGACAGCGACGTATGGCCACCGTTGACGTGACCGATCACGTCGGCATCGGCGGCGAGCACGACGTCGCGATCGATCAGGCCGGAGCCCGGAATCGATGGACCGCCCGTGTGAATCGTGCTCTGGATGCCGTACTTGCGCGCCCACGCGACCATCTGCTGCGCTTCCTCGCCGCCCTTCACGCTTCCCAGGCCGACTTCGCCGAGCAGCTTCACACCGGCCTCGGAGAGCTCCTTGAAGTCCTGTTCGACCATGCCCTTCTCGATCACCGGCGCGCCCGCCAGCACCTTGACGCCGCCGCCGACACCGGCCGCGCGCATGCCCTCGAACGAACGCTGCGCGGTGATCGCGAGCGCTTTCACGCCGAGCACATCTTTCGGACGGCCAGGTAAATGCACTTCGCCGGCCGAGATCATCGTCGTCACGCCGCCGTTCAGATTCGATTCGATCCAGCCGAGCTGATTCTGGCGCGGCGTCCAGTCGCCGAACACCGGATGCACGTGCGAGTCGATCAGGCCGGGCGCGACCGTCGTGCCCTTGCAGTCGACCGTCGTGCGCGCGCCTTCGAGATCGCAGTCCTTCTCGCGGCCGACCGCGACGATCACGCCGTCGTCGATTACCAGCGTGTCCGCGTCGAGGATCGGCTGATCGATATCGCCCGATAACAGCAGCCCGATGTTCGTTACCGCGACCTTGCCCGACAAGCCTGTCAACGTCTCTGCCGCCATCTGCCTCTCCTTTCGCCGAGACTACCGGATGAATTCACACGCTCAGATAAGCGCGCCTCACTGTTTCGTTCCGTGCGAGTTCGCCGATCGTGCCGCTGAAACGGATTTGCCCTTTTTCGAGCACATACGCCCGGTCGCTGACCAGCTCGGCGAAGTGCAGATTCTGTTCGGATAACAGAATAGATAGCCCCTCGCGCTTCAGTTCGAGAATCATGTTCGCCATCTGCTCGACGATCACCGGCGCGACGCCTTCCGACGGCTCATCGAGCAGCACCAGATACGGATTGCCCATCAGCGTGCGCGACACGGTCAGCATCTGCTGCTCGCCGCCGCTCATCTGGCCGCCGGGGCGCTTCGGCATTTCACCAAGATTCGGAAACAGGCGGAACAGCTTCTCGGGCGTCCACTGCGGCGCGCCCTCGCGCGGCGGCTGGCGGCCCGTGTCGAGGTTCTCCATCACCGTCAGGTCCGCGAACACGCGGCGATCCTCGGGCACGAAGCCGACACCCATGCGCGCGATCCGGTACGGCGCGAGCGCGCTGATGTTCTGGCCGCGAAACGTCACTTCACCGTGGCGGCGCGGCAGCAGTCCCATCACCGCTTTCATCGTCGTCGATTTGCCGGCGCCGTTACGGCCCATCAGGGCGACCACTTCGCCGCGGCCGACTTCGAGGCCGACATCGAACAGGATATGCGCGCGACCGTAGAACGCGTTGAGGCCGGAGACTTTCAGCATCGGTTCGCTCATTGCAATGTTCCCTGGCCGTTCTGCGCATCGTCCGGCGCGCCCTGTAGCGGCGCGTGCGGCCGGAATGTCTTGCCGGTGCCGAAATAGACCTCCTGCACGCGCGCGTCGTTGCGGATCGTATCGGCATCGCCCTCGGCGATCAGCTTGCCGCGTGCGAGCACGATCATCCGGTCGGCGTACGCGAATACGACGTCCATGCTGTGTTCGGTGAACAGCACGCCGATCTTGTGTTCGGTCACGAGACGCTTCGTCAACGCCATCAATTCGTTGCGCTCCTTTGGCGCCATGCCGGCGGTCGGTTCGTCCATCAACAGCAGCCTGGGCCGGTTCGCGAGCGCGATCGCGAGTTCGACGCGCTTCACGTCGCCATAGGCGAGCACGCCGCACGCGCGCTTCGCGTGCGCGCCCATGCCGACCTGTTCGAGCAGCGCGAACGCTTCGTCGGCATGGTGCGAGCCCGCCGGCTTCCACAGGCCGAAGGTCTTTTTCTCGCGCGACACCAGCGCCATCTGCACGTTTTCGAGCACCGTCATCGAGTTGAACGTCGCGGCGATCTGGAACGTGCGGCCGACGCCACGTCGCCAGATATCGCGCGGCCGCATGCCGACGAGTTCATGACCGTCGAGCAGGATCGATCCCGACGACGGCTGCAACTGGCCGTTGACCATGTTGAAACACGTCGATTTGCCCGCGCCGTTGGGCCCCAGCAGCGCCAGCAGTTGACCGGCCTCGAGATCGAATGAAACGTTATCGACGGCCTTCAGTCCTCCGAACGATCTCGACAGGCCGCTCACGCGCAGCAGGCTCATAGGCCCTCCTTGACCGCGGCGGTCTGTTGCGACGGCGACGCGGCGCCGCCGTTGGTCCTGTCGGCCTGATCGTCACTTACATCGCCGAAACGCTCGCGAATGAAGCCGACGATTCCCTGCGGAAACGCGATCACCAGCAGCAGGATCGCGAAGCCGAGCAGCGCCTGCCAGTAGTCGGTCTGTCGCGCGACCGTATCCTGCAGCCACGTGAATACGGCAGCGCCGACGATCGGCCCGCTCAAGGTCTGCAAGCCGCCGAGCAGCACCATCACGAGACCATCGACCGAACGGCTCACACTGATGACTTCGGGCGAGATATTGCCCTTCGAAAACGCGTACAGCGATCCGGCAAGTCCGCAGAACAACGCCGCGATCACGAACGACGCCCACTGCACCCGCTTCACGTCGATGCCGATCGCCTCGGCGCGCAGCGCGGAATCGCGCGACGCGCGCATCGCGTAGCCCAGCGGCGAGAACAGCATGCGGCGCAACAGCCACACGCCGAGCACCGCGCACGCGAGCGTCAGGTAGTAGAACGCGACCGGCGACGACAGCCAGTTCGACGGCCACAGCCCGAGGATGCCATTGCTGCCGCCGGTCACGTCGTCCCACTGGAACACGACCGACCAGACGATCTGCGCGAACGCGAGCGTCAGCATCGCGAGGTAGACGCCGGAGAGGCGCACGCAGAACCAGCCGAACACGAGCGCGCCCAGTACCGCGAGCAGCGGCCCGAGCAGCAGCGCGGCTTCCATCGGCAGGTTCAGCACTTTGAGAAACAGCGCCGCGCCGTATGCGCCGAGTCCAAAGTACGCGGCATGGCCGAACGAATGCAGGCCGCCTGGGCCCATGATGAAATGCAGGCTGGTCGCGAACAGCACCGCGATCAGGATTTCGACGAGCAGCACCGGCATATACGGAAACGCATTGGCCGCGAGCGGCGCGAGCACGAGCACCAGCAACACGAAGGCGGCGAGCCACTTCAGACGTGTGCCCGCCGGACGCAACGGCGTTTCCGGCGCGCCCATCGCGCGCACCGCGGCGCTCGCGCGGCCGAGCAGCCCCCATGGCCGCACCACCAGCACGACCGCCATCACGACGAACTCGGCAACCAGCGTGAAGCGACTCAGCGACAAACCGATGCCGAAGATCGTCACGTGGCCGATGCCGATGCACAGCGCCTTGATCTCGGCGATCAGCAACGCCGCGACGAACGCGCCCGGAATCGAACCCATGCCGCCGACCACGACGACCACGAACGCATTGCCGATCGTCTCGAGATCGAGCGACAGGTTCGCGGACATGCGCGGCCCTTGCAGCGCGCCGCCGAGTCCCGCGAGAAACGCGCCGACGAAGAACACGCCGGTAAATAGCCACGCCTGATTGATGCCGAGCGCGCCGAGCATCTCGCGATCCTGCGTCGCGGCGCGCACCAGCGTGCCCCAGCGCGTGCGCGTCAACGCGTACCACAGCAGCAGCAGAACGACCGGACCGATCACGATCAGCGCGATATCGTAGGTCGGCAGCGGGTGGCCGAGAAAGTCGACCGCACCCGCTAGATGCGGCGCGCGCGGGCCGAACAGATCGTCGGGGCCCCATAGCCATAGCGCCGCGTCGCGAAAGATCAGCACGAGCGCGAACGTGGCGAGCAGATGGAACAACTCGGGCGCCTGATAGATCCGCCGCAGCACGACGATTTCGACCAGCGCGCCCAACACCGCGACCGTGAGCGCGGCGGCCAGCACCGACAGCCAGAAGCCGCCCGCCGTGTGGCCGAAGCGGCTCGCGATACTGTACGCGACGTAGATGCCGAACATATAGAACGAGCCGTGCGCAAAGTTGACGATGCGCGTCACGCCGAAGATCAACGACAAACCGGCGGCGACCAGAAACAGCGTCGACGCGTCGGCGAGTCCATTGACCAGTTGTACCAGCAGATTCGAAAGCATCGCGACCCTCGGCGGCTCGCCGAACGGGGCGCGCGCAGTGCTGTGCAATACGCGCGGCGGCCCGATCGGCGGACGTTGCAGCGCGGGCGGCACCATGCGCGCCCGCGTCAACGGCAGGACACTACCAGCGAAACAACCCGCGCAACAAGCGCAGGCAAACCGGCGGGTTGAAAAAAGGCCAAACGCTCAGCGCAAACCGTCTTCGCCCTTGATCTCGCTCGCCTGCAGGCCGCCGATGCGCGGCAGCGGCCGGCCCGACGCCGTGACCGCGACCGCTACGACGATTTCGTTCGCGCGCGGCGCGTCGGCCACGCGCGCCTCGATCGCGTCGAAATGGCTGCGCACGTAGGCGGCGTCCTTGTGGCCGAGCGGCACGTCGATCGCCGTGCCGAGCGTGCCGATCTTCTTCGCCGACGGCACCAGCGCCGCGCCCTTCCCGAGTGCCGCGCGCAGCGGCGCGCCGAGCTTCGGGTGCAGGATCGCGGCCGCATGTTCGAGTTCGCCCGCCTCGCCGACGATGGCTGCCTTGCCGTAGCTCTGCGCTTCGCCAGGGGCGATGCCCAATGCCTCGACGCAGCGCTTGCCGAGCAGCGCGCCGAGTTCCTCGCCGGCTTCGATCAGCGCGTCGAGCTTCGCCTCGTAGCGGCCCGCATACGGATTATCGATCACGGCGATCGCGACTGCGCGCCGCGCGGGCGGCTCGACGGCCTGGCCCATTTCGATGCGTGTTTCGTCGACCTGCACGACCAGCTTGCGAAGGCTGATTGCCATTTGCGCTCTCCGAGTTTCGATGCTTTGCTGTTTTGCTGTGTGGTTGCTACGCGGTTGCTGTGCGCCGCTTCAGCGCAAGCCGTCCCTGCCGACGATCGCCTCTTTCGCGAGCCCGCCCACCCGTGCATGCACCCGCTGGCCCGTGCTCATCACCAGGATGTAGACGATCTCGTCGGCGGCGGGTGCGCCGGGCACGCGCACTTCGATTGCATCGAAGTGGCTGCGCACGTAGCTCGCGTTCACGTGCGTCAGCGGCACGTCGAGCGCGGTGGAGGGAGCGCCGACTTTCTTCGTCGACGGCACGATCGCGTTGGTCGGCACACCGTGCTTTTCGAGCAGCTCGCGCATCGCGTAGCCGCCGGGTACGTGCCACAACGCACCGTGCTCCAACTCGCCACCCGCGCCGACTATCGCGCCCTTGCCGTAGCTCTCGATCGACGCATGCGGCACCGCCATCGCCGCGAGCAGCCGCTGCGCCATGTCGAAGCCGATCGGCTTGAGCGCATCCATCGCGTGTTCGATCTTTGGTTCGTAGCGGCCCGCGAACGGATTCGTCATCACCGCGGCAATCGCGCCGCGCCTGAGCGGCCGCTCGGGCGCGGGGCCGAACTCGTGAAAGATGTCTTCGACGTGCGTCAGCACGCGGCGTATTTCGAACACGGAGCCTCCGTTGTCAGTGAAGCGCGCGTTGCGGATAACGCGCCTGAATTGTCGATGCCTGCGACGCGCACGCGCCCTTGCAGGAACAGCGCGGCACCTTCGATCAAACCCTGCTCGCGCAGCCGATGCGCGACATCGACGCCACGCGCCAGCGCGAACTCGATCAGCGGCTGCGGCAGGCGCGGCACGTCGACGGTCACCAGCAGATCGCCGAGGTCGCTATCGTCCTTCAGCGACGCTGCCGGGCGCCGCACGATCCCCGCGTGATCGAGATCGACCGCGTTCGCGATCATCGTCGCGGCGGCGTCGGCGCACGCGGCGTCGCGCGCGAGCACGGTCACGCTGTCGGCGATGCCGAGGCTGAAGCTGCGGCCACGCCAGCCGCTCGTCGCGATGCCGCGGATCGGCTGCTGCGCGTCGAGCGCCAGATGCGCGTCGAGCGTAGGGCCGTTCGCGAAACGCGTGCCCGAGATTTGCGCCAGGTCCGCGAACACGCCCACGCGATACCGCTGCCCTGTGCTCAAGTGCAGCGCGATGTCGCCGCCGTTGTTGATGAAAGCGCGCGCAATGCCGTCGCGCGCGAACGCGGCGATCAGTTCGTCGGCGACGCTGCCCGCGACCGCCGCCATCGGCGTGATATAGCGCGCGCGATGCGGATGGCACGCGCGCCACATGCGTCGCGCGAGCGGCCCTTGCAGCGGGCAATCATCCAACGCCGCCTCTGCCGGCACCGGTTGCCGAAGCGCGTTCAATTCGCCGACCAGTTCCTGCAACACGCCACTGAAGCGCGCCCAGCACGCTTCGTAAGCGGCGCGCACCGCGTCGGGCTCGCCGTCGGCGCCGAGGATCAGGTCGATCGGCCCGTGCTGCCAATGCCAGCGATGCTCGTCGAGCCGGGTACAGGTGGGAATCATGGGATGAGTTTTTAGTCAGGATGCTTAACCGAGTACCGCAGGCGGCCAGGGGTTGTCCGGATCGCGCGCCAGCGTGCGCCGCGCGAGCGGCGCGCCTTCCGTATGCGTCGGCCCACTCGCAAGCACACTGTGCAGCGAGCGCACCGCGTCGAGGTGGCCGCCGAGCTCGCGATACGTGTCGTACGTCATCGTGAATTCGATCGGCGCGACGATCGCCGGTGTCGGCACCGTGCCGAACGAACGGTCCGGCATCCTCATCACGTCGACCATCACGGTGATTCCGCCGCCCGGCCACACATAAGCAGGCGCGCCGCCGCACGTGACGTTGACGAGCTTGCGCTTGATCGCGCGCGTGAGCAGCACCGGGTTTTCGGTCGCGCCGGCGCGCAGGCTGCCGCCCGCGCCGCCGAGAAACAGCACCGTCGCGAGCGATGGCTCGCAGTTCTCGCCGATCCGCTCGACCGTGCGGCGGACCGCGTCGGGCATCGCCGCGATGCGCGGCACGAGTTGCGCGTCGAGTTCGTACCATTGCGCGTGCTCGCCGGTCGTCGACACCATCAGCACGCGCATGCCTGGCTTCGCGACGGCCGGATCGAATCCTTCAACGATGGCGAGCGGGTCCTGGATGTCGGTGCCGCCCCAACCGGTGCCAGGATTGGCGACCTGAAAATAGCGGCCCGGCGTCGATTTGCGGCCGCGTATCTTCAGCCCCGAGCGTGTCATGCCGAGGCAGCGGCCCGCCTGGTGCTCGGTCAGCACACCGGTGATGTGATCGTCGACCACCACCACTTCATCGACGTGGCCGAACCATTGCTTCGCGAAGATGCCGATCGTCGCCGAACCGCAGCCGACGCGCATGCGCTGCTCCTCGACACCGTCGACGACCGGCGCGGCGCCCGCGCGGATCACGAGACTGGCGGCGCCGTCGATGCTCAGTTCGACCGCCTCCTTGTTGCCGAGCGCGAGCATCATGTCGCAGGTCACGCGGCCTTCTTTCTTGCTGCCGCCGGTCAGATGATGGACGCCGCCGAGGCTCAGCATCTGCGAGCCGTATTCGGCCGTCGTCACGTGACCGACGATCTCGCCGTCGCAACGCACGTTCGCCTGTTCGGGGCCGAGAAAGCGGTCGGTGTCGATCTTCACCTTGAAGCTGCAATAGCTGAAGATGCCTTCGGTGACGACGGTGATCATGTCGACGTCGTCGAGCTTCGAAGCGACGATAAAGGGCGCGGGCTTGTAGTCCGGATAGGTCGATGAAGCGCCGACGCCAGTGACGAATAGCGCGGGTTCGGCGGTATTGGTGGGGTCCGTAGCGGGAGCCGCGCCGAACTCGATCGCCGCATTGGCCCGACCGGCGCCGGCATCATTCGCACGCGACAAGAACACCACCGGATCGACGCGTATCAAGCGCCCATCCGCATTCGCATAACGATCGCACGCCCCGGTGCGCCCTTCCGATATCTGGCACAGCACCGGACACGCATTGCATTCGATCTTGTTCACAGCCATGCGCTCGCTGCGCGGCGCCGACTTTTCGAGCACGGTCGGGCCCGGCGTCGACGCGGTATCGCGATCGACACTCTCTGCACCGAAATCGACCTTCGTATGTTCTGTCAT
>DATAQT010000009.1:0-6711 GCA_036264535.1 Paraburkholderia sp.
AACGCGCATCGAGTTGATCGTAGTAGCGCGCCGGCGGCTCGACGAATTCGACGCCGGTCGCGAGCAGATGCTCGACGCACGCGAGGATATCGTCGGTGGCGAGCGCGATGTGCTGCACGCCTTCGCCGGGATGATCGGGCAAATACTCGTGCATCAGGTTGGTCCGGCGCGTGCCCTCCTCGTAGAGCGGCACGCGGATCGCGCCGCACGGCGACACCATCACGCGCGATTCCGCCGACACGTGCCAGTTCGCGTGCAGCTCGTGAATTTCGCGGAAATTCAGCAGGTCGCGATAGAAGTCGATCCATTCCTGCATGCGGCCTTCGCCAACGGTTTGCGTCAGATGGTCGACCGCGATCAGGCCGCTGCCCGCGTGATTCAGATCGGCTTCGGCCGTGTCGATTTCGATGGGTCGGAAGTCGATGTCGAAGATCGAGATATCACCGAGGCCACCGCGCTGACCGCCGCGCCCGCGCCAGCGATCGACGAAATAGATGTGCGAGTCGCCAATGCCCTGAATCGCCGGAATCAGCAACTCGCCCGCACCGAGGCGCTCGCCCTCGAACTCCCACGCGCCGAGTTCCACCGCGCGCTCGAACGCGCGCTGCGCGTCGGCGACGCGAATCCCAATCGCGCAGATGCCGACGCCGTATTCCTCCGCGTAACGCGACGCGAACGAATCGGGCTCCGCGTTGATCAGGAAATTCATCTCGCCCTGACGATACAGCGTCACATCCTTGCTGATATGGCGGGCGATCGCCTTGAAGCCGAGCCGCGTGAAGGTCTCGCCAAGCCCCTGCGGATCTTGTGCGGCGAACTCCACGAACTCGAGACCGGCCGTGCCGAGCGGATTGCGCTCAGGCGCCAACACGGCGCGCTGCGCGGCCTCGGGAGTGGGCAAGTCGCTGGTCATGGCAATCTCCTTGTACGGTCTTTCGATGCGGTGGCCGGTCTTTCCGGGGTTGGGCGGCTTTCGCACCGTGTTTTTACACCGGGTCACGGGGCCTTCGCAACCGTCCTTTTGTACCGATTCGTTCATCACTCGAACGGCGCGCCGCCGGTGCTCGGCGCCATGCGTGTGGCGGGCCGCCGGGTCAATCGAGCGAGGCGTCGCCCGGGCCGCCTTTGTGCACCGTTTTGCCTGCGGTTTTACCGATGCTCTTGCCCGCTTCCTTACCCGAGGCGGCCGCCATTCTGCCCCGCGCAACCTCGCGCACCGCCTCGATGAACGCACGCCCCACCGCCGACGGCTGGGTATCCGAGCGACGAATCAGCCCGACCGGCTCGCCTGTGCCCGCAAACGGCAGCGGCAAGCGCACCAGCATGCCGTGCGCGAGTTCGTATTCGACCGCGCTTTGCGGCACGAACCATACCGCGCCGTTCTCGAGCGTCAGCGCGCGCCCGGTCGATACCGACAACACCTCGACGAACGCCGACAACGGCGGCACGCCCCACGCGCTGAGCAGACTCTCGGCCGACTGGCGGATCAGCGTGCCGAACGGCGGCAGCACGATCGGAAATGCCTCCAGCGACGTGGCCGGCAAGGCTGTCCCTTGCGCGAGCGGATGCCCTGCGCGCACGACCGCGATCAGCGGCTCGGTAAACAGTTGCTCGAAGCTCAGGCCGACCATCCGCTCGGGATCCGCGAGGCGGCCGATCGCGAATTCGATCGCGCCCGCTTTCAGGCGTTCGAGCAATTCCGGATTCGCGCCGGTCGCGAGGCGCACGATCACGCGCGGCCACTGCGTCGCGAACTGCTTGAGCACAGGCGGTATCAACACGGCGGCGACGGTCGGCAGCACGCCGACTTCGAGCGTCGCGGCGGCCGCGCCATCGGCGTGCGCAAGCAGATCGACGCCTTGACGCAGCGCGCTCACGCAGGCGCTCGCGTGCGGCATGAAAAGCTGCCCCTCACGCGTCGGCACCGCGCCGTGACGGCCGCGCTCGAATAGCTTCACGCCGAGAATGGTCTCCAGCTCGGCGACCGTCTTCGATACCGCCGGCTGCGTGATGGACAGACTGTCAGCCGCCCGCTGGACGCTGCCGAACTGCGCGACGGCCAGAAAGCACTGGAGATGACGGAATTTGACGCGGCTATCCGCGAGACTGCGTTGCATAACGGAAGGTTATACGAAACGGGCAAAAACGTCATTTTGCATAACCGCACGCTTTGTATAAAGTGCGTGTCATAACGTCGCATCCCACGATTCCTCCAACGGAGACACCTCATGGAAGATTCAATTCTCTCCCCGCGAGACTTCGCGTCCCATCCCGAGTACACATACCCGCCGTACGGTTCGTCGGTCAAACGCGGCCCGACGCGTCCGCTGATTCCGCTGAAGGAACGGCTGCGCGATCAGCGCGTGCCGGTCTATGGCACCGACGACCTCGACCCGCTCGACAATGACCTGACCCGCAACGCGGCGCGCAATGGCGAGCCGCTAGGCGAGCGCATCATCGTGACGGGTCGCGTCCTCGACGAAGGCGGCCGTCCGGTGCGCAACACGCTCGTGGAAATCTGGCAGGCCAACGCCGCCGGCCGCTACGTGCACAAGGCCGACCAGCACGACGCGCCGCTCGACCCGAACTTCCTCGGCGCGGGCCGCTGCGTCACCGACAACGAAGGCCGTTATCGCTTCCTGACCATTAAGCCGGGTGCGTATCCGTGGGGCAACCATCCGAACGCATGGCGTCCGCAGCATATTCACTTCTCGCTGTTCGGCGACCATTTCGGCTCGCGTCTCGTCACGCAGATGTACTTCCCCGGCGACCCGCTGCTCGCGTTCGATCCGATCTACCAGGGCACGCCGGAGCAGGCTCGTGAGCGCATGATCTCGAAGTTCTCGCTCGACATTACGCAAGAGGCCTATGCGCTCGGCTACGATTTCGACATCGTGCTGCGCGGCCCGAACGAAACCCCGATGGAGCGCTAAGCCATGACGACCCTCAAGCAAACGCCTTCGCAAACCGTTGGTCCGTACTTCGCCTACGGTCTTTGCCCGCAGCAATACGACTTCGACTACAAGAGCCTGTTCACGCACGTTCTGGCCGACATGGAAGCGGCCGGCGAGCACATCAGGATCGTCGGCCAGGTGTTCGACGGCGACGGCAAGGCAGTCGGCGACGCAATGATCGAGATGTCGCAAGTGGACTCGAACGGCCACTATCCGGAATCGCGCGAGGAAATCCTGAAGACCGGCTTTCACGGCTTTGCGCGCGTCGGCACCGGCACGGACCTGCACAAGCGCTTTATCGTCGAGACGGTGAAGCCGGGCCGCGCGAACCCCGACGAAGCGCCGCACATCAACGTGATCCTGACGATGCGCGGCATGCTGCTGCACACGTTCACGCGCATCTACTTCGAGGACGAAGCGCAGGCGAACGAGCAGGACGCCGTGCTGGCGTCGGTGCCGGCCGAGCGCCGCGGCACGCTGATCGCACGTCGCGACCCGGGCGCGGCCAACGTGTATCGCTTCGACATCCACATGCAGGGCGACAAGGAAACCGTGTTTTTCGACCTGTGATGCGCGATCGGGTCATACGCGAATGTGAAGCGATTTTTTACACTTTCATATCGCTTTCACATACACTGCGCATGATCCGTCAAGCGACTGGATCGCGAAACTCCGAGCAGTAGACATTGAGCCCGCCTTGCGCGGGCTTTTTTTCGCGCGCGCGGTTCGCGACGCGCGTGCTTGCACGCTCGCGCTCAGCAGCGGAAATGATCGATGCTTTGTCCGGCGTGAATCGCGCGCGCAAGCCAGGCCGGTTTATCGCCGCGGCCGTCCCACGTGTTACCGAACGCGTCGCGATACTGCACCGCGGCCACGGCATTCGCATCGGCTTCGAGCGATTCGGCCAGCGTTTCCATCGTGATGCTGTAGTCGTCCATGCGACGGCGGATCCACGCGATCATGCGCTCGCGCAGATTTTCATCGTGGCTCGCGCCCCGCGATTGAAGGACAATGCGAGACTCGATACTCGCCAGAAGCTCCGCTATCGGCCCGCCATCAGGAGACACAACCATGCCCGCTTCAACCGCCATCCTCACGATCCTCGCCGCGCTGCTGCTAGGCGCGATGAGCCCGGGGCCGAGCTTCGTCATCGTCGCGCGCAATGCGATCGGCCTGTCGCGCGGCGACGGCCTCGCGACGGCGCTTGGCATGGGGATCGGCGGCGTGTTTTTTAGTGGCATCGCGCTGCTCGGGCTCTATACGCTGCTCGCGACGGTCGAATGGCTCTACGTCGGGCTGAAAGTGGCCGGCGGCGTCTATCTGGTGTATCTCGCATCGAAAATCTGGCGCGGCGCCGCGAAGCCGCTCGCGTTCAGCGAGACGCAAACCGGCGCCGGCGGCAATCCGCGCAAATCGTTCTGGATCGGCTTGAGCACCCAGCTCAGCAATCCGAAAACGGCCGTCTATTACGGCAGTATCTTCGCCGCGCTGCTGCCGCAGCATCCGCCGGTATGGTGCTATTTCGCGCTGCCGCCGGCGATCTTCGCGATCGAAGCGGGCTGGTACACGATCGTCGCCCTGTGCTTTTCGAGCAAACGGCCGCGCGAGATCTATCTGCGCTGGAAGGCATGGATCGATCGCGTCGCCGCGAGCGCGGTCACCGCGCTCGGCTTGCGGTTGATTCTGAACGCACACAAGGTGGGGATTTGACGACAGCGCCAGGCGGCGCGCAACGTCGTGAGTCGATGCGCGCGCCACCTTGAAGCGGCAGTCGCCGCGGCCCGTTATTCCTTTCGCTCCGCCTTGATCCGCGCGCGCAACTCGAACTTCTGGATCTTCCCCGTCGACGTCTTCGGCAACTCGCCAAAGCGCACCGCCTTCGGCAACTTGTAGCCGGCGAGAAACAGCCGGCAGTGCGCGATGATCTCCTCCTCGGTCGCCTGCGCGCCTTCCTTCAGCTCGATGAACGCGCACGGCACCTCGCCCCACTTCGGATCGGCCATCGCGACCACCGCGGCCACCGATACCGCCGGATGCCGGTACAGCGTGTCCTCGACCTCGATGCTCGAAATGTTCTCGCCGCCCGAAATGATGATGTCCTTGCTGCGGTCGCGGATACGGATATAGCCATCGGCCGTGCGCACGCCGAGATCGCCGGTATGGAACCAGCCGCCTTTGAAAGCCGCGTCGGTCGCGCGTTCGTTCTTCAGATAGCCCTTCATGCAGATGTTGCCGCGGAACATGATCTCGCCGATCGTCTCGCCGTCGTCAGGCACCGGCGCGAGCGTATCGGGATCGAGCACCGCGACCGCGGCCTGCAGGTGATAGCGCACGCCCTGGCGAGCGGTCAGATCGGCGCGGGCCTGATCGTCGAGCGCGTCCCATTCTTCCTGCTTCGCGCAGACGGCCGCCGGCCCGTAGGTTTCGGTGAGCCCGTATACATGCGTCAGGTCGAAGCCGATCTGCTTCATCTTCGCGATCACCGCGGGCGGCGGCGCGGCACCCGCGACCATCGTCGACACGCGATGCGTGATGCCCTCGCGCCATTCGACCGGCGCATTCGCGAGCGAACTCTGCACGATCGGCGCGCCGCAGTAATGTGTGACGCGCTCGCGGCGAATCAGCTCGAACACGGTCTTCGGGTCGAACTTGCGCAGGCAGACGTTGACGCCCGCGCGCGCGGCCACGGTCCACGGAAAGCACCAGCCGTTGCAGTGAAACAGCGGCAGCGTCCACAGATAGATCGCGTGTTTCGGCATGTCCCACTCGAGAATGTTGCTCAGCGCGTTCAAATACGCGCCGCGGTGATGGTAGACGACGCCCTTCGGATCGCCGGTCGTGCCCGAGGTGTAGTTCAGTGCGATCGCGTCCCATTCGTCGGCGGGCGCGGTCCACTCGAAGGACGGGTCACCGGCTTGCAGGAACTGCTCGTAATCCGTCGCGCGGATGAATTGCGCGGCATCGGCAGGCTGCGCGTCGGCCACGCTGATCACGCGCAGGTCCGGGAATTCGAGCGCCGCGCGATGCGCGAACTCGCCGTATTCGGTATCGACGATCAGCGCCTTCGCCTCGCCGTGGCGCAGCATGAACAGCAGTGTCGCGACGTCGAGCCGCGTGTTCAGCGTGTTGAGCACGGCACCCGCCATCGGCACGCCGAAATGCGCTTCGACCATCGGCGGGATATTCGGCAGCAGCGCGGCGACCGTATCGCCGCGGCCGATGCCGGCCTTCTGCAGTGCGCTCGCGAGCCGGCGCGCGCGCTCGTAGGTCTCGCGCCAATTGCGGCGAATCTCCCCATGGGCGATCGCGAGCCGCTCGCCATACACTTGCGCTGCGCGCACGAGGAAGTCGATCGGCGTCAATGGGACATAGTTGGCCTCGCGCCGCCCGAGACCTTCGTCGAACTTGTGCTGTGTCATTGCTTCATCTCCTGAGGCGCCAGCCGCGCCGCCGATTGTCGTGATCGTGTTCTGATGGATAGACCAGGGCCTAGCCTAGCAATTGTCGTCATGAACTGTCTGTCATTCAAATGACAGAGTGGCTCAGTTGGCGCCGCGCTCTGATCCGGCCCAGCCGGAACCGCTCCCAAGCCGCTTACCGCCGATGAACGACGCTCCGCTCACTGACCGCGCCGACACCCGCCCGCCTCAACGTGTCGCGGCCGCCGACCTTGCGCGGTTGTTCGCGACGTGCGCGTGGTTTCGCGCGCTCGCCGCCGACCATCAGGCGATGGTGCTCGCCAGCGCGCACGCCGAGC
>DATAQT010000062.1:0-13748 GCA_036264535.1 Paraburkholderia sp.
CAAGTCCGCCTGGAATCTGCTCGATGCCGATCTGCTCGACTGGTACTCGCGGGTCGCCGAGCCGATGGCGTTTGCGCTCAAGCTGCAGGAAATGCGCGAGATGATCGAGCCATACGCGGCGAGCCTTGCTGCCTCCGCGAACACCGACGACACCTTGCGCTCGCTCGCGTCCGCGCATGCCTCGATGGTGGCGGCGCGTAATGTCGACGAATGGGTGCGCGCGGATCTGCAGCTCCACCTGAGCGTGCTCACCGCGTGCAGCAACGAATTGCTGATTCCGCTCGGCGCGCTGATCGAACGCACGCTCGAGGCGCAGTTGCGGCTCAACGCGAAACGCGCTGATGTGTTCAACGCGTCGCTCGCCGAGCACACGGCGGTGTTCGAAGCGATCCGCGCGCGCGATGCCGCCGCGGCACGCTCGGCGATGGCGTCATTGCTCGGGGTGACGCGCGGGCGAATCGAAAGTTGAGGGTAGCGCGGACGCAACGTGCGTCGCAGCGAGTTCAATCCATCGCCGCATGCACGGCCGACGCATCCGGCGCCTTGTGCGACGGCCGGATCAGCAGCAGCAGGGGAATCACCAGCAGCGTCGCCACGAACATCAGCTTGAAGTCGTTCAGATACGCGACCATCGCCGCCTGCTGCGTGATCGACGCATTCAGCGCCGCGATGTCGTAGCTGGAGCCACTGTCGAGCATCGGCTGGAGCGCCGGATTGAACGCGGTGATGTTTGCAGCGAGGTCCGCGTGCGAGATCTGCGTGTTGCGCGTCATCAGCGTCTGCACGATCGAAATGCCGATACTGCTGCCGATATTGCGCATCAGGCTATAGGTCGCGGTGCCATCCGCGCGCAATTCGGGCGACAGCGTCGAAAACGTCAGCGCGGACAGCGGCACGAACACGAGGCCGAGCCCGAAGCCCTGGATCACGCCGGGCCACACGATGTTCGACGCCGACAGCACGATCGTGTATTGCATCATCTGCCACAGCGCGAACGCCGAAATCAGGAAGCCGCAGAGCAGCAGCAGCCGCGCGTCGACGCGCCTGAGCAGCCGCCCCGCGATCAGCATCGCGAGCATCGTGCCCGCGCCGCTCGGCGCGGTGACGAGGCCCGTGGTCGCGACCGGATAGCCCATCAGGTTTTGCAGCATCGGCGGCAGCAGCGCGCGTGTTGCGTACATCACCGCGCCGATCACGAAGATGAAGAACGTGCCGGTCGCGAAGTTCGGGTCCTTCAGCAACTTGTACTTGAAAAACGAGTGCTCGCCGATGGTCGCCGTGTGTACGAGGAAAAACGCGAAGCTGATCGCCGCGACGAGGGCTTCGATCACGATCTCGGTCGACGAAAACCAGTCGAGCTGTTCGCCGCGATCGAGCATCGCCTGCAATGCGCCGATCGCGAGGCCGAGCGTGATGAAGCCGAACGCGTCGAACTTCACGTCGTGTTTCGGCTCGCGCGTCGGCAGGAAGGTCGCGACGCCGAACAGCGCGAATGCGCCGATCGGCACATTGATGAAGAACACCCAGCGCCAGTTGTAGCTATCGGTGAGCCAGCCGCCGAGCGTCGGACCGAGAATCGGCCCGACCATTACGCCCATGCCCCATACGGCCATCGCCTGGCCCTGCTTTTCGCGCGGGTTGATGTCGAGCAGGATCGATTGCGACAGCGGCACCAGCGACGCACCGAAGATCCCCTGCAGCAGACGCGACAGGACGATCTGCGTCAGCGTCTCGGAAAGTCCGCACAGCGCGGACGACACCGTGAAGCCGCCGATCGCGATTATCAGCAGCCGCTTTATGCTGAGACGATCCGACAGCCAGCCGGTGAGCGGCGTGGCGATCGCGGCGGCGACGATGTAAGAGGTCAGCACCCACGTGATCTCGTCCTGCGACGCGGACAGCGTGCCTTGCATATGCGGCAGCGCCACGTTGGCAATCGTGCTGTCGAGCGTCTGGATCAGCGTCGCGAGCATGATCGAAATCGTGATCATCGGCCGGTTTAGCAGCGCGGCGGCGCTATCCGGCGTGGAGGCGGAAGACATGAAGGGTGGGCACGGTCGATATAGTAAGCATGCTTAGTATATCGGTTGTACGGGTTTGCGCTATCGGGAGTTGTGCTGAGGTTCGAACGCGCGCGCAGTCGCGCTGCACGCCGAAGTGCTTCCGTATAATCCGCGCATGAAAACCCAAATCGAAGAGCGCTTCGGCTTTCTGATCTACGACGTCGGCCGCCTGGCGGGCAAGCGTTTCGACGATCTCGCGAAGTCGTCGGTCGATCTGACGCGCGCGCAATGTCGCGTGCTGGCCTATCTCGGCCATTACGGCGACATCAATCAGGCGCGGCTCGCGGATCTGCTCGAGGTCGCGCCGATCTCGGCGGGCCGGCTGCTCGACCGGATGGAGGAGGGCGGCTGGATCGAGCGGACCGCGAATCCGCAGGACCGGCGCGAGCGCCAGGTGCGCATGACGCCGAAGGCCGAGCGCACGCTCGGCAAGGCGCGCAAGGTCGGCGACGAGGTGGCGCTGGAAGCGCTGAATGGATTCAGTGTTGAAGAAGCCGCGCAACTGATGGAGTTGCTGCAGCGGGTGCGCGGCAATCTAAGCCGGCTCGTGGATCGCTGAGGCGTCTCGGTGTCTGCGCGAGCCGGGGTGGTCCAGGACTCGCGCTTCAAATCACGTCATTTCGATTCCGGTGCCGGCGCGGCGCCGCCCGGCGGCACCAGCTCGTAACAGGCCGGCGCGGCGGATGTTTTCGTTTTCCCATCCGGCTGCTGCGGGTCGATGCATTTGAACGCGCTTTGATCGCGCTGCACGAAGATCGTGTCGACGGGGCCGCTATTGCCGCGCGCGCCATTGACGACTGCGGCGATCCTGTAGCCGTCCTGCAGCAGCGTCGCGAGCGTGGTCGAGCTGGCGCGCCATTGGCTGTCGGACATGGCCGGGGTTTGGGCCTGAGCGGTGAGCGTTGCGGTGGCACAGCCAAGCGCGATGGAAGCAGCGGTTGCGGCTAGCGCGACGGTGCGGAACGTCATCAGGGAACCTCCTCGAAGTTGCGACGGATTGGCGATGCTGGAAGTAAGCCTGCCAGGACCTGGATCCTGGACGCGCGTTAGAACCTTCGCAGAGAACTGACCAGGCTTGCTCATGGCTCTATTCTCTCAAGAGACGCAGGCTGCAACAAACCCGGAGCGCTTCACTGGCCGTACCCTGCGGCGCCGCTGTTCACCTGTCGGTCGATCCCGAACTCGCGCCGCGCTCGCTGGCAAGCCATGCTCGCCATCCGCCAAACCTGGAGATGTCGGTTGCCGACTGCACGCCATACGGCTCGCACAGGAAGCCCGTCACCCATGAACCGTCGACGAGTTCGACCTTCCCCAGGACCAGCGGAGAAGGAATGGTCGCGATGAACGAGCCAAACTCCGTGCTGGGCATCTCCCACACTTCGACCGCAATTTTTGCGCCGCCATCGGTGACGCGCCACATGCCTGGGCGCCTCGTGCCGTCCGCCGACGCCGGCAGCGCCGACAATCGATAGTACGCGGAAGTGTGAGTGGCGTGCACGAGCCCTGCGCCTCGGGCAAGCAGATCGCGGTTGAGCGGCAAACCTTGCATATGCGCGCCGCAGACCGCGATCCGCATGCGGTCGTGGGACGCCGGGTGTCGTTCGCCGGACGCGTCCGGCTCGGCGCTTAGGCCTCCGACGTATTTCACGCCGCTCTTTCGCTGCAGCAGATCGGCCACGCCCAACAGATACTGGTCGGTGAATGCGCGGCCAAAAACGGTCACGCCCCACGGAAGACCATTCTTCATGCAACCGGTCGGCGTAGCGACGGCGGCATAATCGAGCAGATTCATGAAGTTCGTGTAGTAGCCAAGCAGGGAGTTCGGACCGATCGGGTCGCGCTCCAATTCATCGAGCGTGACGGGACGCGGGTACGTGGGCGTCAGAACGAAATCAAGCGATTTGATCGTGGCGTCGCAAATGGCCTTCAATTCCTGCAGCCGATACTGCGCGCAAAAGAGTTCGACCGCGGTGGCGCCTGGTGCCTTCTCCAACACATCGCGAATGACGGGGAGTACCGCTGCGGGCTTTTTCGTCATCAACTCGCCCACGACGCTGTAACGTTCCGCCACCCACGGACCTTGATAGAGCAGCCTGGCCGCTTCGACAAACGGCTCGAAGTCGATTTCCACAACCTCTCCCCCCGCAGCTTCAAGCAACGCGCGCGCCTTGGCGAACAGTTCAGGGCTCTCGGCGCAGCCGGCAAATTCCAGCTGCGCCGGCACGCCGAAGCGGAACGCCATGGGCGTGCCAAACGCGCGTGCCGTATTCCATTGCGGATTCGCGCGACTGTACGCATCGCGAGGATCGGTGCGCGCGCTCAACGCAAGCAGCTCGCTCGCTTCTTCTGCCGTCGCCGTGAAGAATGTCACGCAATCGAGCGTGCGGCACGCGGGCACCACACCGGCGGTGGACAACAGGCCTTTCGTCGGCTTGAGTCCGACGAGATTGTTCAGCGCGGCAGGCACGCGACCGGAACCGGCCGTGTCGGTGCCGAGCGCGAAACTGGCGACGCCGAGCGCGACCGCGAGCGACGAGCCCGCGCTCGAGCCGCCCGACGGATAGTCGGGATGCACGCTGTTGCGGCACTTGCCGTACGGCGAGCGGGTGCCGTTGAGACCGGTCGCGAACTGGTCGAGATTGGCCTTGCCGAGCGGTATCGCGCCCAGCGCGATCAACTGCGCAACGACGCTTGCCGATCGCGACGGTGTGTACGCGAATGCTGGACACCCGGCTGTCGTCGGAATGCCGGCGAGATCGATGTTGTCCTTGATCGCGAACGGAACACCATAGAGCGGCAAGCTTTCGACGTCTTGCGTGTCGAGCCGTTCGAGGTAGGGCGCGACTTCGTCCTCGGTCAGAAGATGGATGAACAGATTGAACGACGGATTCAGCGCCGCGGCTTTTGCGAGCAGTTCAGCCACGAGCTTGCGCGGAGTGAGTGTTCCCGAGCGGTAAGCGGTGCGAAGCGTCGAAAGGCGCAGATCGAATGACGAGAATGACGACATGGTTTTCCGTCCAGGTATTTAGTGACGTTCGACGAGCGCAACGCGTTGCCCCGCGCGCACGGGCGAACCCGGCGCCACGTAGATCTCGCCGACGGTTCCGGCACACGGCGCGCACACTGAGATCTCCATCTTCATCGACTCGATGATGAGCAGCACGTCGCCTGCGTCGACCGGGTCGCCGGTTTTGACTTTGACTTGCCAGAGACTGCCGGCGATCTCGCTGTCCACCGCGACTTCGCCGTCTTTCAGCGGAGCTAGCTGAGTGTCTTCGGCGACCGGCGCCTCGAACGTGTCTTCCGAGGTGCCCGCTTCACGCCACCGCTCGCGCTCCGCCTGGAAGGCCGCCTGTTGCCTTGAACGGAACTGCTCGATGCTGACGGATTCACTGACGAGGAACGCCTGATAGTCCGGCAGCGAAAGCTCCGACTCTTCAATCCGCAACGGATAACGCCCCAGCGGGAAGTCCGCGCGGATGCGCAACAATTCGTCGGCCGGCACTTCGTAGAAGCGGATCTGATCGAAGAAGCGCAGCAAATAATGCTGTCCGGCGAAATCCGCGACATCGCGGTAGCGATTCCACATCTGCAAGGTGCGGCCGACGAATTGATAGCCGCCCGGCCCTTCCATGCCATATACGCACAGATACGCGCCGCCGATGCCGACCGAGTTCTCCGCGGTCCACGTACGGGCCGGGTTGTATTTCGTCGTGACTAGCCGGTGACGCGGATCGAGCGGCGTCGCGACGGGCGCGCCGAGGTACACGTCGCCGAGTCCCATCACGAGATAGCTCGCATCGAAGACGATCCGCCTGACCGCGTCGATGGAGTCGAGGTCGTTGATGCGGCGAATGAATTCGAGGTTGCTCGGGCACCACGGCGCATTCTTGCGCACGGTGGTCATGTATTTTTCGATCGCGAGTTGGCACGCCGGGTCATCCCATGACAGTGGCAGATGCACGATTCGCGACGGCACACGCAGGTCCTTGTGCAACAAGACCTCGTTCCACGCTTGCGCGACGATGTCGAGCAAGCTGGCGAGCGGCAGCTCCTCCGGCCGGTAGTGGATCTGCAATGAACGGATGCCCGGCGTGAGATCGATGACGCCCGCGAGCCGCTTCGCTTCAAGAGACTGCATCAGCGCGTGTCCGCGAAAGCGCGCCACCAGATCGAGTTCCGCCGGTCCGATTTCGAGCAGCAGATGCGTATCGCCCGATACACGCGCCACGAGTCGCTCGCGGTCCGCGCCGGTATCGAGCACGATGGGCGACGTCAGCGAGGCTCTTCTTTCGCTCGGCGCGCTGCGTGCAATGTCGAGGCTTGCCAGTTCCTGGCGACGCTCACGCGCAGCCTCACGCGCTTCTTCGACTTCGACGGGAGCGAAGCGGATCCTGTCGCCCGCTTTGAGCTGGCCGATCTGCCAGAGATCCGCCTCGATGATCGTCACCGGACACACGAAGCCGCCGAGGCTCGGGCCGTCGGGTCCGAGGATCACGGGCATGTCGCCGGTGAAGTCGACGGCGCCGATTGCGTACGGATTATCGTGAATGTTCGACGGATGCAGTCCGGCCTCGCCGCCGTCCTCGCGCGCCCACTCCGGTTTCGGTCCGATGAGGCGCACACCGGTGCGGCTCGAGTTGAAGTGAACCTCCCACTCGGTGTCGAGAAGCTGCGCGATATAGCGGGCGCTGAAATACTCGGGCGCTCCGTGCGGGCCATAGATCACGCGAAGGGTGCGCACGCCGTCGAGCGTCGGCACATTGGCGAGCGCGGCGCCGGCCTGCGCATCGTCGAGCGGATAGAGATGCAGCACGTCGCCGGCGCGGAGCGCCCGGCCGCCATGCCCGCCGAACTGGCCGAGCGTAAAGGTGCTGCGGCTGCCGAGGTAGAGCGCGACATCGAAGCCGCCGCGCACGCACAGATAAGCGCGCGCGCCCGCGCCACGGATCGTGCCGAGCGCGAGCGTCGAACCCGCCGGTACATGGAAGCTCGTGTTCAGCGGCTGCGCGACATCGTCAAGCAGCACCAGAATCTGCGCGCCCGTGATGGCCACCACCGCGTCGGTGTTAAAGCGCAGCGTCGGCCCGCTCATCGTGACTTCGAGAGCAGCGGCGTCGGCCGCATTGCCGAGCAGGCGATTGCCGAGCCGCATCGCCCGGTCATCCATCGGCCCCGACGGCGGGATGCCGACTGCCCAGTAGCCCAACCTGCCAGGATAGTCCTGCACCGTCGTTTGCGTGCCGCCGCTGACGACTTCGACCGTGCTGGCCTGATACCTGAGCCCTTCGAGACAGCGAGTCCACGGTTCGCCGGACGCAAACGGCCGGTCCCGCAGAATCTGGCGCAGATAGTCGCGATTGGTCTCGACGCCGTAGAGTCGGGTATTGCGCAACGCCTCGTCGAGCGCATGGCGCGCTTCGTCGCGAGTCGGCGACCACGCGATCACTTTCGCGAGCATCGGGTCGAAGTAAGGCGGCACTTCGCAACCGGCCTCGATCCACGTATCGATGCGCAGCCCGCGGCCGTCCGCGGGCGGGAACGCGACATCGGTCAAGAGGCCCGGACTCGGCTTGAAATCACGCCCCGGGTCTTCCGCATAGAGGCGCGCCTGGATCGCGTGGCCTCGCGGCGTCAGACCCGCCGCGAGTTGCTTCAGCGGCGCGAGCGTGCCGGCCGCGAGTTCGATCATCCAGCGCACGAGGTCGACGCCCCACACCTGTTCGGTGACGCCGTGCTCGACCTGCAGACGTGTGTTGACTTCGAGGAAGTAGAACCGTTCGGCGGCGCTGTCGTACACGAACTCGACGGTGCCGGCCGAGCGATAGTCGACGGCTTTCGCGAGCCTGACCGCGGCCTCACACAGGGCGACCGGAATACCGTCCGGCAGGCAGGGCGCGGGCGTCTCTTCGAGTACCTTCTGGTTGCGCCGCTGTACCGAGCAGTCGCGCACGCCGAGTGCGATCGCGTCGCCTTTGCCATCGCCGAATACCTGCACTTCCAGGTGCCGCGCCCGCTCGATGTACTTCTCCAGAAACACCCCGGCATCGCTGAAGTTGTTTTCGCCGAGACGCTTGACCGCGTCGAAATGGGCGCCGAGCTCGTCGGCATTCCAGCACACCCGCATGCCGATGCCGCCGCCGCCCGCGGTGCTCTTCAACATCACCGGATAGCCGATGGTCCGCGCGGCCGCGAGCGCCGCCGGCAAGTCCGCGAGCAGCCCCGTGCCTTCGAGCATCGGCACGCCTTCGTTGGCCGCGATTTCGCGAGCCGTGTGCTTGAGGCCGAACGCGCGTAGCTGCGCCGGGGTCGGTCCGATGAAGGCGATGCCGGCCGCTTCGCAGGCTTCGCCGAATGCCGCGTTCTCGGATAAGAACCCATAGCCGGGATGGATTGCCTGCACGCCTTCGCGTCGCGCAATCGCGAGGATTTTGTCGACGTCGAGATAGGTCAGCGCGGCCGGACCATCGCCGAGCGCATGCGCGACGGGCGCCTCGCTGACGTGGCGGCTCGCCCGGTCGGCCTCCGCGTAGATGGCGACGCCCGTGACGTCGAGTTCGCGCAACGTCCTCAGAACGCGGCACGCGATAGCGCCGCGATTAGCGATCAGAATCTTCTCGAACATGGAAGGTGTGTTGATTCGGAGGCGGGCCGTCCCGCCGTGAGAATGGCCGGCCGTGGTCGTCCACGGCCGAAGTCGCGTCAGCGATCCGTCTGGGTCAGTTCTTCGCGCGTACGGGTGAAGTAGCGGCCCGAGCGAACCAGCATCATGAGGAAAAGCCAACGGCGGATACGCTTCAGTTCCATATCAGCAGCTCCGCGGGTGTCGGGTTGTAGGCATTGCACGGATTGTTCAGCTGCGGGCAGTTGGAGATCAGCACGATGACGTCCATCTCGGCGCGCAATTCGACGTACTTGCCCGGCGCGGATATGCCGTCTTCGAAGCTGAGCCCGCCTTCGGACGTCACCGGCACGTTCATGAAGAAGTTCACGTTCGCCCCGATGTCCTGCTTCGACAGGCGGCCGTCATGAGCGCAGGCCCGCAGGAAGTTGTCGCGGCAGCTGTGCATGTAGCGTTTCTCCAAGGCGTAGCGCACCGTGTTGCTCTCCTGCGCGCAGGCACCGCCGAGCGTATCGTGGCGCCCGCACGTGTCGGCGACGATCGTCAGCATCGGATTGCCGAGGTTCGAATACAGCACCGAGCCCGACGTCAGGTAGAGGCTCTTTTGCCGACGCAACGTGCGTTGCGGGTCGAAGCGCTCGCGCGGATCGGCGAGGCTGTAGAACAGCGTATCGACCGCCTGGTTGCCTTCCAGATCGACGACGCGCAGCGTTTGCCCGGCCTTCACCTCGTGAAGCCACGGCTCGCCCGCGGCGAGCGTCTCGCGAAAGACCGCGGTTTCTGGACGTTTGTCGCTGACGATAAGCGTGCTAGTCATAAGCGTGGCCTTCGCTCAAAGAAAGAAGCGTTCTGTGTTGATGAAACCGCGTACGTTTTCTTCGCATGCGGTGCGGCAGACTTCGGCGACATCGGGCCGCGCATCGCGCAATTCGAGCTTGACGGGCCGCGGCGCGTACTCGGGTTGCGGGTCGAGCGGGTGCTGGATCGCGGTGAGCACGACCAGCGTGTTCATCGGCGCGTATAGCTCGACATAGTCGTTCGCCTTCGAGTTGCCGCGAACGAAGTTCAGCGAGCCGTCGTCGCTGACGTCGACACGGCTGAACAGGTTGAGCGTCATCAGCAGGTCCGTGATGCCGAGCCCCCACTTGCCCATTTCGACGAGCAGGTTGTCCGTGCCGTTGCGATAGAACGCGTTGCGCAGCTCCTGGTAGCGGCCCGCGCCGTATCGTTCGCGAACCTCGTCGGCGTTCGAAACGCCGCCGATGCTGTCGTGCCAGCCACAGGTATCGGCGACGATCGCGGCAAGCACGCGGCCCATGTCGGAGTAAAGGCAGTGCCCAGCCGTGAGCTTCGCCGTGTGCTGGCACTTCAGCGAATCCGGCAGATTGAGCCGTTCGCTCTTCTCGGTCGCGTTGACCATCATCACGCTGACGTTCGCGCCGCCGCGCAGGTCGGTAATGCGCAGCGATTGACCGCGCTTGACGATCAGCGACGTATGACCGCCGCCCGGGACGGCTTCTTCAAGCAGTAAGGACGTACCTGAGTTCATACCTGAGTTCCCTTCAGTCGGAGACCAGTTCGATATGCGATGCGCCTCGCACGGCAGCCTGAGCGATATGCACGGCGGACACGGAATCGCGGCTGCGATCGAGCGGAATGTTGTAGGTGATGCGCGCGCCATAGGCGCCCGGCGCCTGCGGGTCGATGCGCACCTTGTCGAAAACCAGCACGCGGCTTCCCAGCGTGAAGCCTTCTTTCAGGTCATGCGTGACCATGAAGATCGTGAGCTTCGATTCGCGCCACAGGTCGGAGAGCAGCACGTGCATGTCCTTGCGGATGCCGGGGTCGAGCGCGCCGAACGGCTCGTCGAGCAACAGCACGCGAGGCTTCATCATCAGCGCCTGCGCAATGGCGAGGCGTTGCTGCATGCCGCCCGAGAGTTGCTGCGGAAACTTGTTTAAGGCCGTCCCCAGGCCGACGCGCTCCAGCATGGCCGCTGCCTCGTCACGCGCCGTGCGCCGGCGGGCACCGAATAGCCGGCCGGTGAACTTCGCTTGTGGAAGCTCGAGCCCCAGCATGACGTTGCGCAGCACGCTCAAATGGTCGAACACTGAGTAGCGTTGAAACACGACGCCGCGATGCCGGTCCGGTTCGCCGGGCAGCGGCTTGCCGTCCAGCAGGATCTCGCCACGCGTCACGCGCTCCTGACCGAGCAGCAAGCGCAGAAACGTCGATTTGCCGCAGCCGGATGCGCCGACCATCGAACAGAACTCGCCTTCCTTGACAGTCAGATTCAAACGCTCGAGCACGACCTGGTCGCCATACTCTTTCCATACGTTGCGGACTTCGATCATCGCGCGCCTCCGTACCAGGGGAAGCACCACTGCGTGATCCGGCGCAGCAGCTCGTCGGTGAGCCATGCGAGCAGCGTGATCCACGCGACGTACGGCAGGATCAGGTCCATCGACAGATAGCGGCGCACGAGGAAGATCCGATAGCCGAGGCCATCGGTCGACGCGATCGCTTCGGCGGCGATCAGAAAGAGCCACGCCGCGCCGAGAGACAGACGCGTTGCCACCAGCAGACGCGGCAGCAGTTGCGGCAGGACCAAACGCAGAATCAGGGTCCAACTGTTGGCGCCGAGCGTCTGGGCCTTGACCCACAGCTCGACCGGAATCTCGCGGGCGCGCGTATGTAGATCGCGAATGATCACCGGCGTGATGCCGACCACGATCAGCACGACCTTCGACAACTCGTCGAGCCCGAACACGATGAACAGGATCGGCAGCACCGCCAGCGGTGGCACCATCGAGATCACGGTGATGAAGGGCGAGAGCGTCGTGCTGACGAGCGGAACCGAACCGGTGGCGATCGCGGCCACGAGGGCGATGACGGCACTCACGACGAGGCCGATGCCGAGCCGCCGCAAGCTCGACAGTGTGTCCGCCCACAACAGATACTCGCCGGTGCGCTTGTCCTCGGTGAAGGCGGCCAGCTTCACCGCATCGCTCATTTGGGTCGCGCTCGGCAGCAGCTTGTCATCGGGATTGAGCGAGAGCCGCATCGAGGACCCGGTGAAGTAGACCGCGAACAGCACGACGAACGGCAGCAGGAGCAGCATCAAGCCGCCGATCCGGCTCGGATGTCGATTGATGAGTCGCATGGTGAGCGCCTGGTTGAAAACCTGGAACGCGAGCCCGGAATGCGAGCCCGCGGCGAGAGCCTGGAAGGTCCTTCTCAGAGCTTGCCCGCGGCCGCCATCGCGACGTAGGACGGATCGAAGCGCAGCTTGACGTTGTTCCTGTTGCCGACCACGACGCCCTTGTCGAACGCCATGCCGACCGCGTCCGCGCTCTTCGCGTCCTGTCCGAGCAGCCCGTGATCGAACGAGAACTGTGCCACGCGCGTCATGATCTTCGGCATGTCGGGGCTCGTGACGAAGTCGAGCGCGGCTTGCGGCGAATAGAAGAGGGCGGTCGTCGACAGTTGGCCCTTGAAGTTGGCGAGATCGGTACCCGAGGCCTTCGCCATCGCGGTCAGCGCGGACGTGCTGGCCGCGGACTCCGTGTGCATCAGCGCGACCATTTCGAACCATGCACCGGTCAGCGCCTTGCCGAGGGCGGGGTTCTCCTGCAACGTTTTCGTATTGACGACCATCATGTCCATGATTTCGCCCGGGATCTTGCTGGAGTCGAAGACTTCGCTGACGTTCGGCTGGGACTTCAGGTCGGCCAGCATCGGATTCCAGGTGACCGCGTTGTGAACGGTGGGCGTGGCGAATGCGCCGGAGATGTCGGCATCCGAGGTGTTCACGACCTTGAGGTCGCGCTCGCTCATGTGCGCGCTTTCGAGCGCGCGGGCGAGCAGGTAGTGGGAGACGGAGAACTGCACGAGGTTGACCTGCTGTCCCTTCAGGTCGGCGATCTGTTTGCCCTTGCCCTTCATCAGCACGCCGTCGTTGCCGTTCGAATAGTCGCTGACGATCAGGGCCGTCGAATCCACGCCGCCGGAAGCGGGAATCGTGAGCGCATCCATGTTGGTCATCGCGCAGCCATCGAACTTGCCGGCCGTGTACTGATTGATGGACTCGACGTAGTCGTTCAACTGCACGACATCGACTTTGATGCCGTACTTGCTGGCCCATTTGGACACGATGCCTTGGGTTTTCGCCTGCCCCCACGGCATCCAGCCGGCGTAGATGGTCCAGCAGACCTTGAAGTCGTTGCGGCCCGCGGCGAACGTGGGGCTCGAGGCGAAGGTGGCGAGGGAGACGGCGGCGATGCCAAGACAGCGAACGAGCTTGAACATGGGTTGACCTCGGAGGGGACGGTTAGCGACGGCAGGGAGCAGCGCAAACATCGCGTTCTCTCCCGGGCTTTTGTCCCGCCGTGTAACCTCGCCTGAGGTCGACAGCTCTCGGACCAGCACCTGCGTGAAGCAGGCCGGAACCCTAGCCGTCCATTTCCAGATTGTTTGTCGAACCGGAGGTTGCGCCGGCTCCTTGCGCGCTCTTTAAAGCGGGAAGTGTGCCAGCTGGGATGTCTTGGCCTGGTCGTGGGATTTGTGAGCGAGGGGGCAGTTTTTGCCCCGGGGCGGGGAGGATGTGCACTGATGTGTCTCAGAAGGTGCACTTGATTCGGGCGGAGGGGAGGCGTTGAGATCGAGCCCAAAGCAAAAAAGCCGCTGTCCTTGTGGGACAGCGGCTTTCTCTTGAAGCTGGTGGCGAATCAGGGACTCGAACCCCGGACCTGCGGATTATGATTCCGTCGCTCTAACCAACTGAGCTAATTCGCCGAAAGAAGCGAGATTATGCTGGGGCGACCGGAGGCTGTCAACCCCCGGTGCGCAACTTATTCAGATAGCCCAGACCGTCCGTTAATTCAATCCTTCGCGTAGATATCCGAGTCCTTCGTTTCGCGCACGAACAGCATGCCGATCACGAACGTGATCACCGCGATCACGATCGGATACCAGAGCCCCGAGTAGATGTTGCCCTTCGCCGCGACGATCGCGAACGCGGTCGCCGGCAGGAAGCCGCCGAACCAGCCATTGCCGATGTGATA
>DATAQT010000071.1:0-2888 GCA_036264535.1 Paraburkholderia sp.
TGCAGGCGCGCGCGGGCCGTCATCGATAGCGGTCCGGTGTAGAGCAGCACGCACACCGACGCGGCGCTGCCGCGGCCAACGCGTCCGCGCAACTGATGCAGCTGTGCGAGACCGAAGCGCTCGGCATGCTCGATCACCATCAACGACGCGTTCGGCACGTCGACGCCCACTTCGATCACCGTGGTCGCGACCAGCAGCTGGATCTCGTTACGCGAGAACGCGTCCATCACCGCGGCTTTTTCGGCGGGCGCGAGACGCCCATGCACGAGCCCGACCTTCAGCTCGGGCAGCGCGGCCACCAGTGTCTCGTAGGTCTCGACCGCGGTTTGCAGCTGCAGGGTCTCGCTTTCCTCGATCAGCGGACACACCCAGTACACCTGGCGCCCCGTCAGCGCCGCCTCGCGCACGCGGCCGATCACCTCGTCGCGGCGCGCGTCGGACACGAGCTTCGTGAGGATCGGCGTGCGGCCGGGCGGCAGTTCGTCGATCGTGGATACGTCGAGGTCCGCGTAGTAGGTCATGGCGAGCGTGCGCGGAATCGGCGTCGCGGACATCATCAATTGATGCGGCTGGAAGTCGGACGCGCCGTCGGCGGCGCCCTGCGCCTTCGCGCGCAGCGCGAGCCGCTGCGCGACGCCGAAGCGATGCTGTTCGTCGACGATCACGAGCCCCAGACGCGCGAACTCGACCGCGTCCTGGATGATCGCGTGCGTGCCGATCACGAGCTGCGCGGTGCCGAGCGCGGCCGCTTCGATCGCGGCGCGCTTCTCCTTCGTCTTCAGACTGCCTGCGAGCCACGCGACGCTCACGCCGAGCGGCTCCAGCCAGCCGCGCAATTTACGCGCGTGCTGCTCGGCGAGGATTTCGGTGGGCGCCATCAGCGCGGCCTGGTAGCCGGCGTCGATCGCCTGCGCGGCAGCGAGCGCCGCGACGATCGTCTTGCCGCTGCCGACGTCGCCCTGCAACAGCCGCTGCATCGGATGCGGCTGCGTCAGATCGAGCGCGATCTCGCCACCGACGCGCTCCTGCGCGGCCGTCAGTGAAAATGGCAGCGCCTTCAGAAGCCGCGCGACCAGCGCCGCTTCGTCGCCGAGCTTGCGGCGCGGCATCGCCGGCGCGGCGCGGGTGCGGCGCTCGTCGTGCGCGCGCTTCAGCGACATCTGCTGCGCGAGCAGTTCCTCGAACTTGATGCGCACCCACGCCGGATGCGTGCCGTCGATCAGCGCCGTTTCGTCCGACTGCGCGCCCGGATGATGCAGCGTGCGCACCGCGTCCATCAGCGGCGGCACGCCGAGCGGTTCGAGAAACGCGCGCGCGACCGGCCCGGGCAGCAGCTCGGGCAGCGACGTGCGCGCGAGCGCATTGTCGATCGCCTTGCGCAGATACGCCTGCGACACGCCCGCCGTGCTCGGATAGACCGGCGTCAACGCCTGCGGCAGCGGCGTATCTTCGTCGACGACGCGCACGCCCGGGTGCACCATCTCCATGCCGAAGAAGCCGCCGCGCACGTCGCCGCGCACGCGCAGGCGCGCGCCGGGCGCCATCTGCTTGACCTGCGAGCCGTAGAAATTCAGAAAGCGCAGCACGAGCTCGTCGCCGTCGGCGTCGCGCAGCTTCACGAGGAGCTGCCGGCGCGGACGATAGGCGATCTCGTTGTCGAACACCACGCCTTCGGTTTGCGCGATGCCGCCCGGCAGCAGGTGACCGATCGGCGTTAGCGAGGTTTCGTCTTCGTAGCGCATCGGCAGATGCAGCACGAGGTCGATGTCGCGCGTGAGGCCGAGTTTGGCGAGCTTGTCGGCGGTTTTGACGGGGGTTTTGGGGGCGGATTTTGCCGTGGCTGTGCCTTCCGCCGCGTCTCGCTCCCCCGCCTCCGCTCGCGCACCGCGGCGCTGCGGTTCGGCGCCCGCTTCGAGGGTGGCAACGGACGATCGGCGGTCGGACAAAGGCATAAGCTGCTTCGCAAGTACAATATCGGCTGCTGTCGAAAAAAGTCGTGCCGCCCTTCGCGCATTCAACGTAGGCAGGATGCGGCACGGGGCGCGCGCGGGCCGCTTCGGCGTCCCGCCATCATAGCCGCCCGGCTCGCGCTTCGGCTCAATTCAGTCCCAAATCGGTCCCAACCCAGCAGTCCCAACCCGCTTCCAGCCGTTCGCATGTTTACGCTTTCCGATTTCGATTTCGATCTGCCGCCCGAGCTGATCGCGCAAGTCGCGCTGCCCGAGCGCAGCGCAAGCCGTCTGCTCGACGTGGACGCCGCAGGTGCCGCCGATGGCGCCGCGCGCCTGATCGACCGCCGCTTCATCGAGTTGCCCGAATGCCTCGCGCCGGGCGATCTGCTCGTCTTCAACGATACCAAAGTGCTGAAGGCGCGTTTCTTCGGCCAGAAGGAAAGCGGCGGCAAAGTCGAGGTGCTGGTCGAGCGCCTGACCGGCGAGCGCAGCGCGCTCGCGCAGATCCGCGCGAGCAAGAGCCCGCAGGCGGGCACGACGATCCGTCTCGCGGATGCGTTCGACGTCACCGTCGGCGAGCGCGTCGATCAGTTCTACACCCTGCATTTCCCCGCTGACTGTCTGATGCTGATCGAGCAGCACGGCCGCCTGCCGCTGCCGCCGTACATCGAACACGATCCCGACGCGACCGACGAAACCCGCTACCAGACCGTGTTCGCGCAGAACCCGGGCGCGGTCGCCGCGCCGACCGCCGGCCTGCACTTCGACGACGCGCTGCTCGCGAGGCTCGACGCGCACGGCGTCGAACGCGCCACGCTGACGCTGCACGTCGGCGCGGGCACGTTCCAGCCGGTGCGGGTCGAGAACATCGCCGAGCACAAGATGCACAGCGAGTGGTATCACCTGCCGCAAGCGCTCGCGGACAAGATCGCCGCG
>DATAQT010000134.1:0-17383 GCA_036264535.1 Paraburkholderia sp.
TCCGAGCAGCGAGGTCGGTCGCGCGACGAGTGTCGCGAGCGTCATCCAGCAGATGTCGCTCGGCCTCGGCGTGACGATCTCGGGCATCGTGTTGCAGATTTCGAATCACCTGCAAGGGCATCCGAAGATCGTGTTCTCCGACTTCTGGCCGGCGTTTCTCGTGGTTGGTCTGTTCTCGTGCCTGTCGATTCCAATCACGCGGCGCCTGCCACGAGACGCGGGTGATGAGATTGCTCGCGGCAGCCGCGGGCGCGCGTAAGCCCGCATAGTTGCCCAACGCGCAACCCCCACATCATCCCGCCTGCTCCACCGGCTTCACCGTCAGCTCCACCCGTTGCGCGCCGCGCAGCACCGTCACATTGACCGGCTTGTCGATACGCGAAGCGTCGAGCGCGCGTTGCAGACTATCCACATCCTGCACCGGCTGCGTGTCGATGGCGACGATCGTGTCGTCGGTGCGCAAGCCGGCGAGCGCGGCCGGACTGCCTTTGACGATCTCCATCACGTGCACGCCGCTTTGCGCGCTGAGGCCGAAGTAGCGCTGCACGCGCCGCGACAGCGGCGTCGTCGTGCCGGCCACGCCGATATACGCGCGCCGCACCCGGCCGTGCGCGAAGATCTGCATGATGACCCACTTCGCGGTATCGATTGCGGTCGCAAAACAGATCGCCTGTGCGCCAGGGATGATCGCGGTATTCACGCCGATCACCTGACCCGCCGAATTGATCAGCGGTCCACCCGAGTTACCCGGATTCAACGCCGCGTCGGTCTGGATCACGTCGTAGATCATGCGGCCGGAGTTCGAGCGCAGCGAACGGCCGAGCGCCGAAACGACGCCGGTCGTGACCGTCTGCTGCAGCCCGAGCGGATTGCCGACCGCAATCGCGATTTGCCCGACGCGCAGCTTCGACGATTCGCCGAGCTCGACATGCGGCAGCGGCTCCGGCGAGCCGATGCGCAGCACCGCGAGATCGCTGCCGGGATCGTCGCCGACCAGATCGGCCTCGAACTTCGCGCCGTCGGCCAGTGTCACCTGGATATGCGTGGCGCCATGCACGACGTGGCTATTGGTCAGCAGATAGCCGTCGGGCGTGAACAGAAAGCCCGAGCCAGTACCGCCGCGCGCGCCGCGGCCATGCGCGGACGCGTCGCCGGGCAGGCGGTGTTCGACGGCAATGAACGCGACCGCCTGCTGCACGCGCTCCAGCGCGCCGATCACGGTGCGGGAGTAGGCGTCGAGCAGCGCGTCGTCGTCGTGAGTCAAAAGCTCGGTGGATTGGGGCCCGGGGGCGTCGGATGCGGCGCTCGACAGGTCATCGATGAAGCGTGGGCGGCTTCCCATAACGATGCTCCGGATAGACGGGCTGCGAGATGCGGGGCGCCGCACGGGTTTTCAAGGGCATCTGGGGGCGTCCGGCGGCGGCCGGGGCGTGGCGCCGGACCGGCGGCCGTCGCGTGTGAGACACTGGCCCGGGCGAGCCGTCGCTCGCCGTTCGCACGCGCCACGGAGACCCCTTCATGTCCGCATCCACCGCTTCAGCGCCGCAACCCCCGCAGCCGGATCCTCGCATCGAGTCGCTCAGCGCGATCACGCTCGCCACCAGCGACATGCAGCGCGCCGTGACGTTCTACGAAGCGCTCGGCTTCCCCATCAAGTTCGGCGGCCCGCACGAGGCCTTCACGTCGTTCGCGTTCGGCGGCTCGTATCTGAACCTGATCGCCGATGCGCGCGCGCCCGTCAACTGGTGGGGGCGCGTGATCATCTACGTGTCCGACGTCGACGCGATCTACGGCAAGGCGCTGGCGGCCGGTCTGCAGCCCTCGCTCGCGCCGTCGGATGCGCCTTGGGGCGAGCGCTATTTTCATATCACCGACCCGGACGGCCATGAACTGAGCTTCGCACGGCCGCTGCGCTAGCGGCGGAAGTGCGCGCAAAACTCGCTATCATGAGTGTTGCCACCCCTGTGCAGCGCCCGCCCACGCGGTAACACGGCTGACACCTCGCGCTTCGATAATCGAACGCGACCGCGTCGCGCTAGCCGCCGCGCGCCATCCCATTCCCGATGCGAGGAGAGCCGCAATGAAAGAGCCGGATCCGAGATCTCATACCGAACTGATGGCGGAACGGCAACGCCGTTTCGAAGAAGACCTCATCGATGCCTACGACGAAGAACTCGAAATGGAGGTCGACGACCGCATCATCGATGGCCCGGCCGGCTTTACGCCCGAGCATCGCGAGGCGCGCAAGCAGTACTTCCGCGAACTGTTCCGGCTGCAGGGAGAGCTGGTCAAGCTGCAGGACTGGATCGTCCTGACCGGGCATCGGCTCGTCGTGATCTTCGAGGGACGAGACGCAGCAGGCAAGGGCGGCGCGATCAAACGCATCACGCAGCGTCTCAATCCGCGCGTGTGCCGCGTGGCCGCGCTGCCCGCGCCGAACAATCGCGAGCGCACGCAATGGTATTTCCAGCGCTACGTATCGCATCTGCCGGCGGGCGGCGAGATGGTGCTGTTCGATCGCAGCTGGTACAACCGCGCGGGCGTCGAGCGCGTGATGAACTTCTGCACTGACGAGGAATACGAAGAGTTTTTCCGCTCGGTGCCGGAGTTCGAAAAGATGCTGGCGCGCAGTGGCGTGCAGATCCTCAAGTACTGGTTTTCGATCACCGACGAAGAGCAGGAAATCCGCTTTCAGAACCGCATTCACGATCCGCTCAAGCAGTGGAAGCTGAGTCCGATGGATCTGGAAAGCCGACGCCGCTGGGAAGCGTATACGCAGGCGAAGGAAGTGATGCTGCAGCGCTCGCATATTCCCGAGGCGCCGTGGTGGGTCGTGCAGGCCGTCGACAAGAAACGCGCACGCCTGAACTGCATTCACCATCTGCTGAGGCAGGTGCCGTATCACGAGATCGAGCATCCGAATATTGAATTGCCGCCGCGTGTCTATAACGAAGACTATAGCCGCCAGCCCGTGCCTCAGTCGATGATCGTGCCCGAGCTGTATTGAAGAGCGGTTTGCACGTCATAGCGGGCCAACGAAAAAGCGCGGTACGTCTTGAACGTACCGCGCTTTTTTTCGTGCTTCAATCGGCCAGATCGCCGAACTCAGAACACCGAACGGAACACCCAGTACAACCCGCCGGCGAGCGCGATCGACGCGGGCAGCGTCAGCACCCATGCGAGGATCAGGCTGCGCACCGTGCCCCATTGCAGACCCGAGCCGTTGGCCGCCATCGTGCCGGCTACACCGGAAGAGAGCACGTGGGTCGTCGACACCGGCAGACCGTAGACGTCGGCGGCGCCGATCGTCACCATCGCGACGACTTCGGCCGCCGCACCTTGCCCGTACGTCAGATGCTGTTTGCCGATCTTCTCGCCCACCGTGACGACGATGCGCTTCCAGCCGACCATCGTGCCGAGGCCCAGCGCGATTGCGACCGCCACCTTGACCCACGGCGGAATGAACTTGGTCGCGTGATCCATCTGCGTTCTGAAGTTGCCGATGATCTTCGCGTCCTCGGGCGCGAACTGCGGCTGATTGGCCCTCTGCATCAGACGGATCGCCTCGGACGCGACATACATGTTGTTGCGCACGTTATCGACGATGCCTTGCGGCACCGCGGCCATCGAGCCCGATTCGCTGACCTGGCGACCGATCTGCTCGGTCAGCGCTTGCAGCGCTGGCAGCGTGGCGGGTGTCAGCTGACGGGTACGCACGAATGCCTCGACATCGGCGCGCGGGTCCGCGGAAGGCGCCGCACCTTGCGTGTAGCGTGACAGCGTCGCCGCGGTTTGATGCGCGACCGCGATGAAGTTCTGCGTTTGCTCCGGTGTGACCGCCTTGTTCAGCGCGTAGGCGGTGGGCACCGTACCGATCAGGATCAGCATGATGAGGCCCATGCCTTTCTGGCCGTCGTTCGAGCCATGCGCGAACGACACGCCCGTGCAGGTCAGAATCAGCAGACAACGAATCCAGAACGGCGGCGGCTCCTTGCCTTTCGGCTCGGCATACAGCGCGGGCACGCGCACGACCGCCTTCATGATCAGCAGCAGCAAGCCGGCGAGCAGAAAGCCCACGATCGGCGAAAACAGCAGCGACTTGCCGACGCCGAGCGCCTGATTCCAGTCGACGCCGCTCGTGCCGTTGGTACCATGCATCAGCTGATTCATCAGACCCACGCCGATGATCGAGCCGATCAGCGTGTGCGAGCTCGAAGACGGCAGGCCGAAAAACCACGTGCCGAGGTTCCAGATGATCGCGGCGATCAGCAGCGCGAACACCATCGCAAAGCCTGCGCTGCTGCCAACCTGCAGAATCAGCTCGACGGGCAGCAGTTGCAGCACGCCGAAGGCAACCGCGCCGGTCGACGTCAGCACGCCGAGAAAATTCCACGCACCAGACCAGACCACCGCGAGATTCGGCGTCAGCGAGTGCGTATAGATAACGGTGGCGACCGCGTTGGCCGTATCGTGAAAGCCGTTGACGAACTCGAAGCCGAGCGCGATCAGCAATGCGACGCCGAGCAGCAGGTACGGCATCGCGGAGCTTTCGCGCACGGACTGCAGATCGTCTATCAGATGCACGGCGCAGTACACGACGCCGACGACGAGCAGGGCGACGAAGATGACCAGGCCTGCACTACGGCCTTTGCCGCTGGCGGCGCCTGGTTGCGGATACGAAAGTTCCGGCATGACGTGAGCCCCAAAAAAGTGGTCGCAGAGTTTTCGATGCTGCTTTCGATGCGTGTCGCGATGATGACAACTGCGTGACAGCTGTGGGGTACAGAAAAACAGACTCGGAGCGGCCTATCCTACGCTGCTCACGCCGGTAATTACTACGCGGGCTGGCGGGCTGCAATAGTAAGATGTCCGAAGCGCACTAATCAATTCGTGAAGAGAACGAGCCGGCGCGCGCGACGCGTTTTGCGCTTACGACGCGTTGATCACTTCGCCACTCGCGCTGCCGCCGAGGCTGCGTTTATAGGCCTGCGCGACGATTTCGGCCGGCACCCCTTGCGACGGATCGCGGCCCATCGAACCGAGCGTTTCGGCGACCCAGCCCGGGCTCACCACATTGACGCGTGCCTTGCCGCGCAACTCGAGCGCGGCCGAGCGCGCGAACGCTTCGACACCCGCATTGACGATGCTGACCGCGGCGCTGCCTTCCATCGGCTGTTGCGCGAGCACGCCACTCGTCAGCGTAAAGGAGCCGCCTTGCGACACATGCGCGACGCCGCAGCGCACCAGGTTGACCTGGCCCATCAGTTTGTTGGCAACACTAAATGAAAAGTCTTCGTCGGCAAGTGACGCAAGCGGCGCGAATTTTGCCGATCCCGCTGTGCAAACAATCGCGTCGAAGCTGCCGCCTTGCGCATACATCGCTTCGATGCTGCGTTTGTCCGACAGGTCGACATGCAGTTCGGAGCCCTTGCGGCTCGCGCCGACCACGTCATGCTCGGCCGCGAGCAGCCGCACGACGTGCGAGCCCAGCAGGCCCGTTGCACCGATAACAAGTATGCGCATACATCCTCCGGGGTCTGTTTGCGGCGCTTGCCGCACTGCACATTGCATCGTCGAATCTGAGCACTCGTTGAGCCCTGCAATGCGCGCGGTCCTACCGGTCGAGAATAGACGCTGGCGACGCGACCCGCCATCGCGTGACTGGAAAAGCGGCTGACATGCGCCGCGAATCTCCCGTGTGCATTATTTTTGCTACGCTGGAAGGAACCTCACGTTTCGTGGAGCGTCGATGAAACAAGACAGCGAGGCAGTCAACGAGCCGGCGGGCGAGACCCCGGCGCAGCGGGCATTCGCGTCCTATGCGGCACCGCTCGTCGATGAGGCGATCGGACTCGCCAACGGGGTGGGCGACGACGCATCCCCCGAAGCGCTGCACAAACTGCGCGTATCGCTGCGGCGTTTGCGTTCGTTGTGGTGGGCGTTCGCACCGCTGCTGGACAAGGGCGAGAATGCCCGCCAACGAGCGGTCTACAAGTTTCTCGCCACCGCGGCCGGTAAAACGCGCGATTGGGACATCCTGATCGAATTGCTCCAGCACGAAGACAGCGGCGCGCAAGCATTGATGCCGAAGCTCGAGCAGGCGCGCAGCGACACGCTCGCGACCAGCCGCGAAACCTTATTGAATGCCGACGTCAAACGTCTGCTGCGCGATGCGTTGGCCGCCACTTCCGCGGAGCTGAACGCCGCGCACGAAGCGGATATTGCGCTGCGAAAATTTGCGGCCCAACGCGTAGGAGCATCGGAGCGCTCGTTGAAAAAGCGCATCAAACGTGCACGCCGCGCGAAACGCTCGCACTACGAAGCCTTTCACGATGTCAGAAAAGCGGGCAAGAAACTGCGCTATCTGTTCGAGTTTTTCGGGCCGGTGCTGAAAAGCGGTCATAAGCGCACGCTTAAACGGTTGAAAAAGCTCCAGACGCGCTTCGGCAGGCTCAACGATACGGTCGCCAGTGAAGCGTTGTTGCGTGAGAATGCCGCGTCGCTTGCCGACGCGGGCGACATCGAGGCCCCCTTGCAGTGGCTCGACAGGAAACGCAAACGCCGCTTGCGCGCGGCGTCGGGGCTGCTGGGCTGATCGCGCGCGCCATCCTCGCTAGTGCGGAGGGTGCGCAGCCCGGAATGCATCGGGACCGCGCTGCCGGTGCGCAAGAATGGTCCGCGAAAGGAGGCGAGGAGCGTGGCACCGCAAGCGCGTTCGCTGCGTCATCGGTTGCGCCAGAGGTTGCTTGTGGTCCGGGTCGGGATGACCCGCTATGTGGGCAACCGCCCGTGGGTGGCCGGCGTCGCCGGCACGGTGGTCGCGTTGGCCATGTCGACCCTGATCGCGCTGGAGGTCGGCGAAGGCCGCACTGAGATGCTCGATCATGCGCGCCAGAACTCGCAAAACCTCGTGTCGATCATTTCCGCGGATCTCGCGCGCAACGTCGAGATTTACAGCCTGTCGTTGCAATCGATGGCGGACGCCGCGCGCGATCCGCTCACCTGGACGCTGCCGGTCCCCGCACGCAAGGCGGTGCTGTTCGATCGCGCCACTACCGCGGCCTATCTCGGCGGTGCTTACATCGTCGACGCTAGCGGTGAAGTCGCCGCCGCGCAGTATCAAGACGCGAACAGCACCGTCCATCTCGACGACCGCGAATATTTTCAGGTCCAGCAGCGCAATCCGTCGGCGGGCCTGTATTTCTCGCATCCGTTCATGTCGCGGCTACGCGGCGGCGCGCCGTCGATCGCGCTCACGCGACGCATTGACGATGCGCAAGGCCGCTTTGCCGGCATTGCGCTGCTCGCGATCCGCATCGAGTACTTCCAGCATCTGCTCGACCGGATCGACCCTGGCGCGCAGGGCTCGGTTTTCATCGTGATGACGGACGGCACGCTGCTAGCGCGCAAGCCGCTTGTCGTGCCCGAAACCGGTTTGAACATCGCAAACTCGTCGAACTTTCGGGCGATGAGCACGCACGACTCGGGCACCGCCGTGTCGGCTGCGGCGGTCGACGGCGTGCGTCGCATGTTCACTTACGCGCACGTGCCGGGCACGCCGCTGATCGCGGTGGTCGCGCCCGCCGTCGACGACGTGCTCGCGCCGTGGCGGCATCGCAGCCATGTGGCTGCCGTGCTGACGGTCGGGTTCGGCGTGGTGTTCGTGTTCGTGTCGTGGTTGCTCGCGTTTGCGCTGCGCGACAAGCAGCGCGCGCAGGCCGCGCTGGTGCGTCTTGCCGCGACCGATCCGCTGACCGGGCTCAGCAATCGCCGCGTGCTCGACAAGCACCTCGACGACGAATGGCGGCGCGCGCGACGCGAGAACAAGCCGCTGTCGGTGCTATTCATCGATATCGATCACTTCAAGATTTTCAACGACACCTACGGCCATGCGAGCGGCGACGAGGCGTTGGTCGCGGTGGCCGATTGCATCGCGTCCGAGGCGCGGCGCTCGGTCGATCTGGTCGCGCGCTACGGCGGCGAGGAGTTTGCGGTGGTGCTGCCGAATACCACGGCGCAGGGCGCGTTCGCGGTCGCGGAACAGATTCGCCGCCGGGTGGAAAGCCAGGTCATCGTGCGCGGACACGGTACGTCGCAGGCGGTGACGGTGAGCGTCGGCTGCGCGACGGCGCTGCCGACTGCGACGGATCTCGCGAACGGGCACGATCTGCTGGCCGCCGCCGATCAACAGCTATACGTGGCGAAGGACCAGGGGCGCAATCGCACCTGTTCGGCGCAGTGGAAGGCGGGGTCGGCCGCGCCGGCGGCCTCGGGTGCGGGGCTTTAGCTCTATGCGTTAAGGGGGCAGGCGCGCGTTCGCGGCCCGAATTTTGTGGCGGCGCGGCGCGATTCAGGCGCGCTCCGGGCCAGGCGGCGCGAACCCCCGCAACGTCACCGCCGCTGGCGTTTCGTCACGCCACACCGAGGGCTGCTGATCAGAAGCCGAACTGTCCGCGCAAGTCAGCAAGCCCACCGGGAAGCCGCGCCGCTGCCATGCATCGAGCCCGCCGCGCAGTGCGCGAATCCTCGTGTAGCCGTTGCTGCGCATATGTTGCGACACTTCCAGCGCGGTCGCGCTGTCCGGGCAGATGCAATAGATCACCATGTCGTGCGTGCGCAGCGCGCCGTCGATCTGTTCGGGTGAATGCGGATCGAGCGCGAGTGCGTCGGGAATCTGACGTCGCAGATCGAGCAGTGGCGCGCCGGGCCGCGCATCGAGCACGCGGGACGGCGTTATGCGGCTCATGCGGCCGAGGCGCCGCCAGCGCCACGGCATTCTCGAGGTGGCGCTCGCCGGTGCGGCGCGCGTCGGTGCGCCCAGAATCGGCGTGGCTGAGCCCGAGGCGGCTCGTGCGAAGCGACGCCGTGCGCGATACCGCAGATGCAGCCGGTAGAGCAGATAGACGAGCGCCACCGCAAGAAGAATGTCGGCGATCGTGCCGCCGCGCCGCTCGACGAACGCGCGCAGCATGTGCAGCTCGCGTTCCACCGCCGCGCCGCCGAGCAGCCAGAACGCCGCCCACGCGATCACGCTCGCGAGCTCCCATAGTGCGTAGATGCGGACATCGACCGCGGTCGTGCCCATGAGCGGCGGCGTGATCAGGCCGAGCCCGGGCACGAACTTCGAGACCGACACGAGCGGCACGCCGTAGCGTTCGAACAGCGAGCGCGCCGTTTCCAGCTTCGTATCGACGGCGGGCGACAGGCGGCCGAGCCACGCGAGCAGCTTGCGGCCGTACAGCCGGCCGGCCGCGAACCAGGTGCCGTCGCCGATCAATGCGCCGAGCACCGCCGCGCCGAGGATCGGCCAGAACGACAGGGTGCCCGCGGCGATCGCCGAGCCCGCGAACAGCAGCAGCGGCACGGCCGGAATCGGTACGCCGAGGCGCGTCAGCAGGACGTTGACGAACACGATCGCGCTGCCCCAGGTTGAAACCGCCGCCCACGGAAACTCGATCACTTCACGCGCTCCTGTTGCTGCTGTTGAGCCGGCATACGTGCGCAGAGCCGCGCGTACGGCGGATCGCAAAGCGCGTTCCCGCCGCGCCGTGGGTTCAGCATAACCGAAGGTCTGCGCATCGGTGCGCGAGGGGCGGTGTGACGATCAGTGAGAGCGCGGTTCGCGGCGAGCGCCGGTGCGGTGTGTCGGACTAAATCCCCGAAGCGCAACTAACGGTCAGCCCCGCGTGCTCACCGCAACGTTGCCGGCGAGCTTCGGGAAGTGCGCGCGGAGCGCAAGGTAGATTTGCAGGGGCGGGGGCTGCATCGTCAGCAAGGCGCAACCAGCGCCGCCCAAGTCCAGCCCGTCAGGTATTCGGGACCGCCACCACGCCCGGATTTCCGACGATCGCCAGAAACTCCCGCCGTGTCGACGGATCGGTACGGAACGTGCCGAGCATACGCGAGGTGACCATCGTGACGCCCGCCTTATGCACGCCTCTCGTCGACATGCACTGATGCGCGGCTTCGAGAATCACGCCGACGCCGGCCGGCTGCAGCACGTCGTTGAGCGTATCGGCGATTTGCACCGTCATCTTTTCCTGGATCTGCAGCCGTTTCGCGAACGCATCGACGAGACGCGCGAGCTTCGAAATGCCGACCACGCGATGATTCGGCAGATACGCGACGTGCGCGCGTCCGATGATCGGCACCATATGGTGCTCGCAATAGCTTTCGAAGCGGATGTCCTTCAGCACGATCATTTCGTCGTAGCCGTCCACTTCGGAGAAAGTGCGCGCAAGGATTTCGCGCGGATCGACCTGATAGCCGGCGAAGAACTCCTCGTAAGCGCGTATCACGCGCCCCGGCGTATCGATCAGGCCTTCGCGCTGGGGATCGTCGCCGGCCCAGCGCAGCAGCACGCGCACGGCCGCTTCAGCTTCTTCGCGGCTCGGGCGTTCGGCGGCCGCCGCGGGTTTGGTTTTTTTTGCCTTGCTGCTGGTCATGCGTCGTCCTCCTGGATCGCGCGTCGACGTTGCAGGCGCGCGGGGTCAGTAACTGAGGCCATTGTTCCATGTTTTGCGCCCGACGGTGCCGATGCCCCTTGCGCTGCCGGGGCGGTCGCGGGCTGGCTTCAAACGACTACTTCGGCCATTCGTCCATCGCATCGTTGAACAGTTCGGCGACCACGCCACGCAGCCAGCTGAGGCGCGGATCGTTATGAAACTTGCGATGCCAGTGCTGCCGCAAATCGAAGCGCGGCAACGGCAGCGGCGGCTCGACGAGCATGATCGACGCGTGCTCCGACACGTACGCGAAGCCGATCGCATGCGGCACGGTCGCGAGCAGATCGGTGCGCGCGAGAATGAACGGCAGGCTCATGAAGTGCGGCGTTTCAAGCACGGCGCGTCGCTTGATGCGCTTCTTTTCGAGGTAATGCTCGAGCACTTCCTGGCTGCGTCCCTCGGCGCGCACGACCGCGTGCCCGGACGCCACATATTGCTCGAGCGTGAGCGGCGCCTTCGAGAGCGGATGCCCGCTGCGCATCAGGCAGATGAAGCGATGCGTGAAGAGCCGCTGCTGAAAGAAGTTGTTGCCCGACAGGTCCGGAAAATAGCCGACGGCGAGATCGACGTCGCCCGATTCGAGTCCGCGTTCCACTTGTGCCGGCGACAGCGACACCGAGCGCAGATTCGCGGACGGCGCGCGCTCGGCGAACAGCTGCAAAAGACGCGGCAAGAACACGATTTCGCCGACGTCGGACAGCGCGATCGAGAACGTGTGCGTGCTCGTCGCCGGATCGAAGTCCTGCACGTCGAGCATGCCTTTCTCGATGCGCAACAGCGCGTCGCGCGCGGCGGGCAGGATCGCGAGCGCGCGCGGCGTCGGCTCCATGCCTTTCGATGTGCGCACGAACAGCGGATCGTCGAAGTACTCGCGCAGGCGGCCGAGCGCGGTGCTCACACGCGGCTGGCTCACGCCGAGCTGTTCGGCGGCGCGGCTCACGTTGCGCGTGTCTTCCATCGCGACCAGATAGGGGATCAGATTCAGATCCAGAGGGGTCTCGGACATGTTTGTTATGGATCGCGGGGCGGGCGGGGCAAGGCGATGCCTATGCCGTATCGCTATAGAGCCTGGTTGAAAAATCTCTCCTAAGCATAATGGGATTTTGCGCGGCCGGCTTTTTCGCGCGCAGGTCGAGCGCGACTCGCCAGGTCGCTGCTGGGCGCAGCGACCTATGATGAAGGGGGTTTCCCTGCCTTGACAACCCGCCCAGAGGACAACCATAATCGTCGATGCGTTCGCTAAACGAATCACTGTTCACGCAACGAACAATTCAGCAGCGAGCCAATCGAAGGCGCCAGCCCGCTCACCACCTCGCGAGCCGTCGCCAGCATGCCCGGAGACTGTTTCCGCGCGAGCCTTGCCGCGAGCCTTGTCGGTGAGGGCTGTCAGCCAGCGGCACGTAGCGCCCCCAAAGGAAATTCGACATGATCAACAAGATTTTCGAGACACTTCAATCGGCGGTCGCCGATGTCCACGACGGCGCGACCGTCATGATCGGCGGCTTCGGCACGGCCGGCATGCCGTCCGAGCTGATCGACGCGCTGATCGAGCAGGGCGCGCGCGAGCTGACCATCGTCAACAACAACGCAGGTAACGGCGACATCGGCCTCGCGGCGCTGCTGAAGGCCAGGCGCGTGCGCAAGATCATCTGCTCGTTCCCCCGCCAGACCGACTCGTATGTGTTCGACGCGCTCTATCGAGCCGGCGAAATCGAACTTGAACTCGTGCCGCAAGGCAATCTCGCCGAGCGCATCCGCGCCGCGGGCGCGGGCATCGGCGGCTTCTTCACGCCGACCGCGTACGGCACCAGGCTCGCCGAAGGCAAGGAAACGCGCCTGATCGACGGCCGTCACTATGTGCTCGAAGCGCCGCTGCATGCGGACTTTGCGCTGATCAAGGCGTACAAGGGCGACCGCTGGGGCAATCTGATCTATCGCAAGACCGCGCGTAACTTCGGGCCGATCATGGCAAGCGCCGCGAAGACCGCGATCGTGCAGGTGTCGGAAGTGGTGCCGCTCGGCGGCCTCGATCCGGAAGAAATCGTCACGCCCGGCATTTTCGTGCAACGCGTGATCGCGGTGCCGCAAGCGGCGCATGCCCCGACGCCCAATCCTCACGACGCTGCTGCCTGAACCGGAGACCGACATGAAGAAACTGACCCGCGATGAAATGGCCAGGCGCGTTGCCCAGGACATCCCTGAAGGCGCTTACGTGAACCTCGGCATTGGCGTGCCGACGCTGGTGGCAAACCACCTCGCCACCGACAAGGAAATCTTCCTGCACAGCGAAAACGGTCTGCTCGGCATGGGCCCGGCACCGGCAAAGGGCGCGGAAGACGACGAACTGATCAACGCCGGCAAGCAGCACGTCACGCTGCTGACGGGCGGTGCTTACTTCCATCACGCGGATTCGTTCGCGATGATGCGCGGCGGCCATCTCGACTTCTGCGTGCTCGGCGCGTTCCAGGTGTCGGCGAAGGGCGACCTCGCGAACTGGCACACCGGCGCGCCCGACGCGATTCCGGCGGTCGGCGGCGCGATGGACCTCGCGATCGGCGCGAAGCAGGTCTACGTGATGATGGAGCACCTGACCAAGCAGGGCGAGAGCAAGATCACCGCCGAATGCTCGTATCCGGTCACCGGTATCGGCTGCGTGACCCGTATCTATACGGATCTCGCGATGATCGACGTCACGAAGGAAGGCCTCGTCGTGCGCGAGATTTTCTCGGACGTCGGCTTCGACGAACTGGTGAAGCTGACCGGCGTGCCGATGACCGACGGTACGCAGGCTGCGCGCGCGGCCTGATGCTTGGCTGAGGCGTCGTTGCGGCGGTCTGCTTGGCGGCCGCACCGATGACGCCTCGTCTGAAGGACGCGTTACGTCGAATTCACGCAGTGCGCGGCGTGGCGCGAACAGGCCAGCGCTGACGGGGCAAACCCCTCGTCAGCGCTGGCCTGGCAACTTCGGCGACGTGCCGGCGGTGTTTGGCGCACAATACGCTCCACATGCCGCAGCACATGCCGCAGCACATGCCGCGGCACGCGCACGGCACCGCGCAGCAACCGCGCCTGCTCCGAACCGCCGCGCGCCGCTTCATCACTTCCGAATCCCTCGAACATCGACGTCACCATGCTCGACTCCAGCGCCCGTCTGACTGGCCTTCTTTGCGGCACACAGCCGATGAACGACATCTGGGCGCCGCGTGCCACGCTGCAGCGGATGCTCGACGTCGAAGCCGCGCTCGCACGCGCTTCGGCCGCTCACAACGTCATTCCCGAATCCGCCGTCCCCGCGATCGAAGCCGCCTGCCAGGCCGACCAGCTCGACGCCGACGCACTCGCGCGCGACGCCGCACTCGGCGGCAACCTCGCGATTCCGCTCGTCAAGCAACTGACCGCGCGCGTGAAAGCCGCCGACGCCGAAGCGGGCAAATACGTGCATTGGGGCGCGACGAGCCAGGACATCATCGACACGGCGACGGTGCTGCAGCTGCGCGACACCTTCGACCTGCTCGACAGCGGCCTGCAATCCACCTGCGACGCGATCGCGAAACTCGCGGCCACCCATCGCGCGACGCCGATGATCGGCCGCACGTGGCTGCAACAGGCGCTGCCTATCACCCTTGGCCTCAAGTTCGCGCAATGGCTCGACGCGCTGCTGCGTCATCGCGAGCGGCTCGATGCCTTGCGCGCGCGCGTGCTGGTGCTGCAATTCGGCGGCGCGGCCGGCACGCTCGCGAGTCTGCGCGATGCGGCGCCGCAGGTCACGCAGTCGCTCGCCAGCGAACTTGGCCTCGCGGTGCCGACCTTGCCGTGGCACACGCAGCGCGACCGCATCGCCGAAACGGCGTCGCTGTTCGGCATGCTGATCGGCACGCTCGGCAAGATCGCGCGCGATGTTTCGCTGCAGATGCAGACCGAAATCGACGAACTCGCGGAACCCGCCGCGGCCGGCAAGGGCGGTTCGTCGACGATGCCGCATAAGCGCAACCCGGTCGGTTGCGCGGCGGTGCTGACGGCCGCGACGCGCGCGCCCGGACTGGTCGCCACCGTATTCGCGGGGATGGTGCAGGAGCACGAGCGCGCGCTCGGCGGCTGGCAGGCCGAATGGGACGCGCTGCCGGATCTCGCGCGCCTCGCGGGCGGCGCGCTCGCGAACATCGAACAGATCGCGGCCGGCCTGAACGTGAACGTGGCGCGCCTCGCCGCGAATCTCGACGTCACGCACGGCCTGATCCTCGGCGAAGCGGTGATGCTCGCGCTTGGCGACAGCATCGGCCGGCTCGACGCGCATCATCTGGTCGAGCGCGCGTCGAAGGCGGCGATCCGCGACGGCAAGACGCTGTACGACGTGCTCGCCGCCGACGCGGCCGTCACCGATCATCTACCGATCGAGCGCCTGAAGCAGCTGCTCGATCCCGCTCAATACGTCGGCCAGGCGCACGCATATGTCGACGCCGCCCTGGCGCTTCACACCACGCGCGCTGAGCGCGCCCATTCCAAGGAGTAACCGGCATGCCCTACGCCGCAGTCAACGGCACCGAGCTTCACTATCGCATCGACGGCGATCGTCACGGTCACGCGCCGTGGCTCGTGCTGTCGAATTCGCTCGGCACCGATATGTCCATGTGGACGCCGCAGGTCGCGGCGTTGTCGAAGCACTTCCGCGTGCTGCGTTACGACACGCGCGGCCACGGCCATTCGGAAGCGCCGAAGGGTCCGTACACGATCGAGCAGCTGAGCGGCGACGTGCTCGGCCTGATGGACACGCTGAAGATCTCGCGTGCGAATTTCTGCGGCATATCGATGGGCGGCCTGACCGGTATCGCACTCGCCGCGCGTCACAGCGACCGCTTCGAGCGCGTCGTGCTGTGCAACACGGCCGCGCGCATCGGCTCGCCGGAAGTGTGGTTGCCGCGTGCCGCCAAGGCGCGCCAGGAAGGCATGCTCGCGCTCGCCGACGCGGTGCTGCCGCGCTGGTTCACAGCGGACTTCATCGAGCGCGAGCCGGTCGTTCTGGCGATGATCCGCGACGTGTTCGTGCATACCGACAAGGAAGGCTACGCCTCGAACTGCGACGCGATCGACGCGGCCGACCTGCGCCCCGAAGCGCCGGGCATCAAGCTGCCGACGCTCGTGATCAGCGGCACGCACGATCTGGCTGCCACGCCCGCGCAAGGCCGCGAACTCGCGCAGGCGATTCCGGGCGCGCGTTACGTCGAGCTCGACGCCTCGCATATTTCCAACATCGAGAAGGTCGACGAGTTCACGAAGACCGTGCTCGACTTCCTGACGGAGGCAAAATGAACGACGAAGACCGTTACGAAGCCGGCATGGGGGTGCGTCGCGCGGTGCTGGGCGATGCGCACGTCGACCGCTCGCTCGCGAATCGCACCGAGCTGACTGAGGAGTTCCAGAACCTGATCACGCGCTATGCGTGGGGCGAGATCTGGACGCGTGAAGGTCTGCCGCGCCATACGCGCAGCCTGCTGACGATCGCGATGATGGTTGCGCTCAATCGCAGCGAAGAACTTGCGCTGCACCTGCGCGCCGCGAAGAACAACGGCGTGACGCGCGAGCAGATCAAGGAAGTGCTGATGCAGACCGCAATTTACTGCGGCGTGCCGGCGGCCAACTCCGCGTTCCATCTGGCCGACAAACTGTTCCGCGAGGACGATGCGGCCGCCGCCAGGTCGTAAAGACTGCGCGCCGTAACCTTCAGCTTCATTCAGCAAACGCGCGACGGACATTTCCGTCGCGCGTTTTTTTTACGGTGTCGCTCACTGGCACCTGCACGCACACCGCGCGCCGTACCGTCTCCTTGATCACCTCGCGCCAATGCGCGAGCGCCGCCTTGTCCATCAGCGGCTCACCGAGAAACGCGCCGAGCGTGTACTGATTGGCGTTATAGAAGTAGCCGAGCGACGCAATCATCAGATACACGTCGCGTGCTTCGATATCGGCGCGAAACACGTTTTGCGCGCGGCCCGCGTCCAGCAGCTTCTGCACGACTGAAATCGCATAGCCCGAAATCTCCTTGAGCTTCACGGACTTTTTCGCGTGCTTGCCCTGGTGCAGGTTTTCACTCGACAGCAGCGTGACGAACTCCGGGTGATCGAGATAGTACTGCCAGACGAACTCGACCATCTGTTCGAGGCCATGCAGCGGATCGCGCAGATCGAGATCGAGCTTGCTTTCCGCCTCGTTGAACTGCGTGTAGATCGTCTCCAGTACTTCGATGAACAACTGCTCCTTGCTGCCGAAGTAGTAGTAGATCATCCGGTCGTGCGAACGCGCGGCCTTCGAAATACTTTCGATGCGGCCGCTCGCATAACCCTGTTTCGCGAACACCTTGATGGCCGCTTTCAGCAGCTTGGCGCGCGTGTCCTGCGCCTGTTTCGCACGGATGCCGATGGCGCCCGGCTTGCGGGCGGCGGTGGGACTCATGGCGGTCTCGGATCTCTTTGTCAGCGTATGTTTGAACAGCCGGCGCGCATGCCATGCACGCCAATGCCGCGTTGCACCATGATTCCTCGCGACGGGAAAACACGTTGCACAGTCGATTTTGATCGAGTAGATTTCAATCGAGTTTGGTGTAGAAGATACTACATGAACGGTGAGTGGCCGCAACATGAAAATGGGCGACCCACGCGAAGGTGCCCTGAAACCAGGGCGATTCGCGCACCGCGCAGCACCGCCAGCCATGTCGCGCCTGTGATGTCGTACGGAACCCTACGATGACAGAACATACGAAGGTCGATTTCGGTGCAGAGAGTGTCGATCGCGATACCGCGTCGACGCCGGGCCCGACCGTGCTCGAAAAGTCGGCGCCGCGCAGCGAGCGCATGGCTGTGAACAAGATCGAATGCAATGCGTGT
>DATAQT010000139.1:0-2878 GCA_036264535.1 Paraburkholderia sp.
GCGAAACGCGATCGATAAGGCGCTCGACGACCCGCATCGGACTCAGCGTATTCGTCACCATGACTCGCACGAACTCGTCGGTCGAAACTTCTCCCACTGGCTGTGTCGGATCATTCGCCACGCCAGCGTTCACGAACAGCAGGTCGAATGTACGGTCGGCCAGTCTTGCGTGCAGCGCATCGATCTGATTCGGCACCGTGATATCGATCTGCTCGATGTGCAGCTCGCCACCCGCATCGCCCTCGCTTTCGCACAGGTCATGCAATGGTGTGTGCTGATGGACGTCGCGTACCGTGGCAACGACGTCCCAGCGGCGCCGCAGATATTCGCGCGCAAGGCCCCAGCCGAGGCCGCGCGAAGCGCCGATGATCAGTGCAACAGGTCGATGATTCGACATGTGAGGCTCCTTCTGTAGTGGATCTGTGAATGGATGAGCAACGCTTGACCGGCGGCGCAGCGGAGCTGGTCCGCAATGCTTGCAGCAGTGAACATTTCACTTTCCTGCCGAATCTGAAAGCGACTACCCGAGCGTCATCGTGTTCCTGCTGCAGCATTGACACCATGACGTCGATGTCATTTACCAAATGACGAATGCGCAATAATTGAGCAGACCAAGGTCGAACGCACATGATGTACGGCGCTTACGGGCTTGCCGCTGCACCTTCCGACACCGCTCTGTGCATTCATTTGGCGCTGGCATGACGACCATCGATTCGATGCCAGGAGAGCATGCGTATGCCTTTCGACGAACGCGAGTGCTGAATCAATCGCGCAATCGATGGAAGTACGGGCGGCCGATCTCCTCCGTAACGGCAGCAAGCTCAGGTTCACCTCGCCGTCGTGATAGTGGGCGACGTGACCTGCCACGGGGTTGACCGGCCGGCTCGATTACCGACGCTTTTTGAGCAAGCAATTTCCGGTGCCGGAAAGCGGCCAGTCGTGACGGTCCGGAGTTGGTCGAACAGGGCCCTTCCTCGGAAATCTGCGAAAAACCGAAAAAATGGGCTTTAAATAACGGCACTTTCGCTTTGAACTTGAGACCGGATCAGGCCGTACCCGCGATTATTTCCGCGTTAAAACGTGATCATGCTGACGACCGAAAGCAGCCCGGCGATGAAGGAGCGCGGCAAGGCCGCCGGCGTGAAGGGCTGGATCGTCAAGCCGTTCAAGGGCGATGCGGTGCTCGAAACGTTCAGAAAACTCGCCAGTTGACGAGGCGGTGTGCGGCGAACGCCGCCGCACACGGATGCCCCGTCAGAACGTCTCGTGGTGCTCGTTGCGGGAGATGTCCGCCTGCACCATCATCTGGCACAGCTGTTCGAGCGTAGTCTGCGGCTGCCAGCCGAGCGTGTCGCGCGCCTTGTCCGCGCAGCCGATCAGCAGGTCCACTTCGGCCGGCCGATAGAACTTCGGATTCACGCGCACGAGTGTCTTGCCGGTCGCGACGTCGATGCCGGTCTCGCGCTCGTCCTTGCCCGACCATTCGAGCTGATAGCCGGCCGCCATGAACGCCATGCGCACGAAATCGCGAACCGTTTCGGTGCGGCCGGTCGCGAGCACGAAGGTGTCGGGCGCGTCGGCCTGCAACATGCGCCACATACCCTCGACGTATTCGAGCGCAAAGCCCCAGTCGCGCTGCGCGCTCAGGTTGCCCAGTTCCAGTACGTCCTGCTTGCCGAGCCGGATCTTCGCGACCGTGTCGGTGATCTTGCGCGTGACGAATTCGCGGCCACGCAGCGGCGATTCGTGATTGAACAGAATGCCGCTGCTCGCGAACAGGTTGTACGACTCGCGATAGTTGATAGTCGACCAGTGCGCGAACAGCTTCGCGACGCCATACGGGCTGCGCGGATAGAACGGCGTGCTCTCGCGTTGCGGCACCGTTTGCACGAGGCCGAACATCTCGGAGGTCGACGCCTGGTAGAAGCGTGTCTTCGGGCTCAGGATACGCAGGCCCTCGAGCAGATTCAGCGCGCCGATGCCGGTCACTTCGGCGGTGGTCACGGGCTGGTCGAACGACACGCCGACGAAGCTCTGCGCGGCGAGGTTGTACAGCTCGTCGGCCTGGGTGCCGTCGAGCAGGCGCAGTGTCGAGCCGAGGTCGGTGAGGTCGTGTTCGACCAGACGCAGATTCGGATGATCGAGCACGCCAAGCTCACGTATGCGCCAGAAATTGACCGAACTCGTGCGCCGGTAGGTGCCGGTGACGTGATAGCCCTTGTCGAGCAGCAGACGGGTCAGATAGGCGCCGTCCTGTCCGGATACGCCGGTGATGATCGCTTTGCGTGGTTGGGTCATGGTTTGCCTTCTGGTTTATGAATGGAAAAAAGCACAACGTCCGTAAAAAAATCGCTCACTGCGTGCTGTCGAGCAGCCGTCGCACCAGCGGTTCGACGACCCGATAGTCCTGTTCGGCCTTTAGCCGGTACAGCTCCGGCTTCGGATGCGCGCCGTCCGACATCAGCGTCTTCCAGTCCGGCAGGCCGCTCACATACGCGTATTGATCGACGAGCGGCACCCGCTGCTCGGCGGCGACGCGCCGCGTCATCGCGACCATCGCGGCGAGGCGCGCGTTGAGGCGGTCATCGGGCATCGGGTTCGCGGTCTGCAAAACCGGCGCCTTGCCGAGCGCACGCGCGGTTTGCACGAGCGTCGTTTCCGCCGCGTAGAACTGCTCGGGCGTCTGGTCGTGCATCACTTCGTTGATGCCATAGTTGATCAGCACAATCTGCGCGGAGGACGCGGCGAGGCGTTCGCGCCACGGCAGGCCCGCCGTCGGGCCCGCGCGCCGATTGCCGGTGCCGTCGCGCAACTGCACGGCCATCGTGCCGCCGACGCCGTAGTTCGTGACGTACACGCGGTTGCCGTCATGCGCCTG
>DATAQT010000164.1:0-15200 GCA_036264535.1 Paraburkholderia sp.
CGCGTGGCGAAACGGCAGGGCGGGAGCGGCGGAACTGGCGGGGGCGGTGGAATTCACGGATCGGGCAGAAAGCGGTTCGGGGTGGACGCTGCACGGCGGATCGCGGTCAGGCGCACGGCGATTTTACGCAAGTTGTCTGACTTCTTTGTGGATTATACGGGTTTTCCCTAGTCAAAACTATGTGTGGCGTGAAAAACGACACGCGGCAAAAGAAGCCGTGTCACGTGGGCACGGCGTCGCTATCCGGTGCTCGCGCGCGTTCCCTTTCGCATGTGCGCCAGCGAACGGGACGGCCCGCACGGGCTCGCCCGAACGTGGTAAGTTCGCTCGCGGAATATCCCATCGATGTGCCTGCGGAGGACCTCATCCTGCGTCACGCCCCGGTTTGCTCGCTCAACACTGTCCGCGAAGCCTTGACGACCTCAGTGCGCGCATGGAACACGGCACGGTTTGGCCGCGCGGCCAGGGTTGCTTGCAAGTGCAGGCGCGCGACGATCAGCGTTGGCGTCAGAGCCGGTTGGGCGGGCGGCGCGATGCTGCTCTACGCGCATGGCGCGGCCGCCGCCACCGACATCGATACGGGCAGCGACGTCGCCGCCGGAACCCACACCAGCTTCGTCTCGCTGTACGGCGTGATCGATACGAGCCTCGAAATCACCGACCCCGGTTCCGGCTGGACCGCACGCATGGACTCCGGCGCGTATCGCGGTTCCCGCGTCGGGCTGCATGGCGCGGAGTCGCTCGGCGACGGCAACGCGATCGTGTTCACGCTCGAAAATGGTTTCAGCTCGGCCGACGGCACCCAGCAGGTGCCCGGCTCGATCTTCAATCGCCAGGCGTGGATCGGCGCAAGCGGCAGGTGGGGTGAACTGCGCTTCGGCCGTCAGTATTCGCCGATCTATATCCCGTTCAAGGGCGATCTCGACGCGTTCGGCGCCGGCACGATCGCCTCGGGACTCAACAACCTGTCGAAGATCACGCCGTATGCGAACAACGCGATCGCCTATCTGTCGCCGCGCATCGCCGGCTTCAGCACGACGCTGATGATGGCGACGCGCGATCCGTCCGAGGACGACGGCAACGGCATCGACGGCTACTACGTGACCGCGTCGTATCGGCTCGACCAATTGCACCTGTCGTACGCGCATCAGCAGACACATGGCGCCGGTGCGCTGCGCGCAAATCTCGGCGGCGCGAACTATGCGTTCGGCAGGCTGCGCGTCTGGCTGTCCTTTTTCAACGGCGATGGCGGCACGCCGGTCTATCACGGCGCGGGCGGCTCGCTCTCGGCGCAGTACAGTTTTTCGACCAACGCGCGTGCCTCGCTCGGCTATGCGCACGTGCGCGACTACACGACGGCCGACGGCAGCGCGGACCAGTTCAGCGTGGCATTCGAATACAACATGTCGCCCACGCTGCTGCTGTACTTCAGCGCCGCGTATCTCGCGAATCACGACGAATCGAGCTTCACGCTGCGCGGCGTTAACGTCACCGGGCTGCCGGTTGCCTATCCGGGTGCGCCGGTTGCGGGCGTGCAATTCGGTGTGATCGAGCGTTTCTAGCGCGCATCGCAATACGTCAAGGCTCGCGGCCGCGATTGCGTTAGAACAGAAGACGGGACAGTGGCGCTATGCTAGCGGTTTCGTCCACTCGAGGAGCGACCGATGACCCAACACGCAGGTTCGATGATCACGTTCAACCGTCCCGACGGCAAGCAGCTTCAGGGCTATCTCGCGAAGCCTGAAAAAACCGCGGGCGCGCCCGCCGTCGTCGTGATCCAGGAATGGTGGGGGGTGAACGACCAGATCCGCGGCGTCGCCGACCGCCTCGCGAAGGCCGGCTACTTCGCGCTCGTGCCTGACCTGTATCGCGGCAAGTCGACCGTCGAAGAGGAAGAGGCGCACCATCTGATGAGCGGCCTCGATTTCGGCGACGCCGCGACGCAGGACGTGCGCGGCGCGGTCCAGTATCTGCAGCAGCACGCGGCGAAGGTCGGGGTCACCGGCTATTGCATGGGCGGCGCGCTGACGCTGCTCGCACTGTGCAACGTGCCCGAAGTGGCGGCTGGCGTCGTCTGGTATGGCTTCCCGCCGCTCGACTATGTCGACGCATCGAAGATCAAGGTGCCGGTGATGGGCCACTGGGCTCTGCAGGACGATTTCTTCGCCGCCGACACCGTCGACGCGCTCGAACAGAAGCTCGCCGACGCGAAGGTCGACGTCGAGTTTCACCGCTATCTGGCGCGTCATGCGTTCGCGAACGAAGCGGCGGTCGGGCCGGGCCGCATCGCGAAGACGCAATACGATCCGGTCTGGGCGCAACAGGCGTGGGATCGGACGCTGACGTTCTTCGGCCGCACGCTGTGGAAATGACTCGGTGAATGACCGAAGCGGACGGTCCGTCCGCTTCGGAAACGCGCCCTCCATCGGGGCGCGTTCGTGACACACCTGCTCACAGCTTCGAACCGCCATCGACGTGTAGCGTCTCACCGGTGATCCAGCGCGCGGCGTCCGAAGCCAGGAAGGCCGCCGCGCCGGCGATATCGTCCGGTTGCGCGACGCGCTTCAACGCCTGCATGCCGAGCGTCAGTTCGCGTCCCGCGTCGGTCTTCGTGAAGCTAGACATATCGGTCTCGACGACACCCGGCGCCACCGCATTGACACGGATGCCGCGCTCGCCCAGCGCCGCCGCGAAATGCCTGACGAGCGTATCGACCGCGCCCTTCGTCGCCGCATACGCGGGCAGCGAGCCGACGGCCGCGCGCGCCGCGAGCGACGACAGCAGGATGACGCTGCTGCCCTTGTGCAGCACCGGCAGCAGTTGCTGCACGAGGAAGTACGGCGCGCGCACGTTGACCGCGAACAGGTTGTCGAAATCGGCCACGCTGGTTTCTTCGATCGTGGCCGCTTTCGAAATGCCCGCGTTCGCGACCAGAATATCGAGCCGTTCGCCGACCACAGCGCGCACCTGTTTCGCGAGCGCATGGGGGCCATCCGCGTCGCGCAGATTCGCGGCGATCTTCTGCGCGTTACCGCCGGCCGCGCGAATTTCGGCGACGACCTGCTCCGCTTCCGGTTCTCCACTGCTGTAGTGAACGAGAACCTGCGCTCCCGCGGCGGCGAGTGCGAGGGCCGTGGCGCGGCCGATACCACGCGATGCGCCCGTAACGAGCGCGGTCTTTCCGGTGAGGCTGTTCATGGCAATGTTCCTTGGAAGACGATCAGTGAACTGAGAGTGCTCGATGCATTTGCTTTGCGGGAGTCGGTCACTCGTGCGCAGTCAGAAACTCGCGGACGTGCGCGACAAATCGTTCGGGATACTGATAGAGCGAACCGTGATTCGCGTCCGGGTAGATGATCAGCTGCGCGTTCGGCAGGTTCTGCTGCAGGATCCACGAGTTGATCGAGTAGATGATCACGTCGCGATCACCGTTGACGACGAGCGTCGGCTGCTTCAGTGCGTGCAGGTAGTCGAACGGCTTGGCGCGCGGCGCGCCCCATTTCGCGAGCGCGGCGAGTTGTGCCGGCGCGACCTTGTCGTTGGCCTCGGGGTCGCGTCCTTCGCTGCGCAGACGGAACCGTTGCAGGAAACGGCGCCCGGCCGCCTGGCTCGCGGCCGACGGCGAGAAGTGCACACGCAGCCAAAGATCGTCGGGATGCGCGTAGGTCGCGCCGAAAATGTCCTGCGCTTCGGGCGTCAGCGAGCTCATCGCCTCGCCGCTGCGCGGGCCGGTGCCGACCAGAATCACGCGGCGCACCAGCGCGGGTTCGGCGATCGTCAGGGTCTGCGCGATCAGGCCGCCCATCGAAAAGCCGAGTACGTCGACCGTCGTCAAGCCGAGCGCCTTGATGAAGGCGGCAGCATTCGCGGCCATTGCCTCGATCGATTCCGGCACTTCGCCGGACGTGCTCGAAATACCGGCGTTGTTGAACAGGATCACTTCGCGATCCGCGGCGAGGCCGTCGGTCACGGCTGGGTCCCAGTGATCCATCGTGCCGGTGAAGTGGATGTTGAACACGAGCGGCACGCCGACCGGCTTGCCGAAGCGGCGATACGCGAAGCGGATGCCGTTCGCTTCGACGTATTGGGTCGGGGCGGTCTGGTGCGTGTGGCGGGCGGCATCGAGGTCGTCTGAAACGGTCGGGGAGTTCATGTCCGGTTCCTTTGCGCTATAGATGAGAGGCATGGAGCGGGCGATTTCGAAAGTCCGTTGCGCCGCTGCATGAGTCGTAATGTAGTGAGCTCTTGCGCGAAGGAAAAAGACTTTGTAGGCTTAGGGGCATGCCTGTCAGGTATGGCTTGCGAGGGGCGTATGGAGCTTCGACATCTGCGGTATTTCATGGCCGTGGCCGAAACGGGCAGCCTGACCGAGGCCGCGCAGCAGCGTCTTTTCACGTCGCAGCCGTCGCTGAGCCGGCAGATTCGCGATCTCGAAGACGAGGTCGGCGCGGAACTGTTCAGCCGCAGCGCGCGGGGTGTCGAGCTGACCGCCGCGGGCAAGGCCTTTCTCGATCACGCGAGGCTCGCGCTGACCCAGGTCGACGCCGCCACCGAGGCCGCGCGCCGCGCCGCGCGGCCGGCGCGCCAGGTGTTCGCGCTCGGCTTTCTGACCGGCCAGGAAATGACGTGGCTGCCGCGCGCGATGCAACTGCTGCGCGACGAATTGCCGAACACCGACGTCACGGTGTCGAGCCACTATTCGCCGGACCTCGCCGATGCGCTCGCGCGAGGCAAGCTCGACCTCGCGTTTTTGCGCGCGGAACCAGGCTTCGATCTCGACTATCGCGTGGTCAGCAGCGAGAAGCTGATCGTGCTGATGCCGAGCGACCATCCGCTAACCGGGCGCGAGGCGATCAGTCCGCGCGATTTCGTCGGCGAGCCGTTCATCATGGCGTCGAACAAGGCGCGCGTGCTGCACGACGTGATCGAGCGTTACCTCCGCGCGAGCGGCGTGCAGGTGTCCGCCGAACATGGTGTCGACAATCTCGCGATGGCGATGTCCCTCGTCGCGTCGACGCGCGGGCTTGCGCTGATGCCGGAGTACGCGCGCAACCTGCTGCCGTGGTCGGTGGTGAGCCGGCCGCTCGAAGGCGACGCGCCGACGGTCGATCTCGTGATCGGATACAGCCGCGCGAACACGTCGCCGGTGCTGAAGCTGTTCTTGTCCAGAGCCGAGGAATTGCTGGCGCCGCTCGCGCCGCTTTGAAGTGCCTGCAACCGGCTCATGACGTTTTTCGCCAACCGCGACTATCATGCGGACGTCTCGCACGGCAGCGGCTTCAATAGCGCGTCGGATTTCAATCGTGCGTTCAGGCCTGCTTACGATATGCCGCCGGGCGATTTCCGCGCGGCGGCATCGGTAATCCATTCAAGGAGATGACAACGTGGTGAAGATCGATCCGGACCGGCTGATGGCCGACCTCAAACAGCTGCGCAGTTTCGGCGCGACCGGTCCCGGCGTGGTCCGACTGGCGTTGTCGCCGGTGGATCTGGCGGCGCGCGAATGGCTGGTCGGCAGGATGACGGAGGCGGGGCTCGATGCGCGCATCGACGGCGTGGGCACCGTGTTCGGACGCTCGCGCAATCGCGGTCCCGCTCTCGTGATCGGCTCGCATACGGATACGCAGCCGACCGGCGGCTGGCTCGATGGCGCAATGGGCGTGATGTACGGGCTGGAAATCGCCCGCGCGCTCGCGGAAAACGATGCGACGCGGCATCTCGCCGTCGACATCGCGTCGTGGATCGACGAGGAGGGCACGTTCTCGGGCCTGCTCGGTAGCCGCAGCTTCGTCGGCGAGGCGGTCGACGAATCGATTCGCGCGGCGACCAACCGGCAGGGCGAACGTCTCGCCGACGTGCTCGAGGCCGCGGGACTTGCGGGCCGGCCGCGCGCGCGCTACGAGCCGGGGCGGCAGGTCGCGTATCTGGAGCCGCATATCGAGCAGGGCGGCCGGCTCGAAGCGATCGGCAAAGCGATCGGCGTCGTCACGACGATCGTCGGGCTGCGCGAAGCGCGGCTGCGCTTCACGGGTCAGCGCAATCACGCCGGCACGACGCCAATGGCGATCCGCCGCGACGCGGGCGCGGCGCTGGTCGCGTTCATCGCGCGGATGAACGACGCGTTCACGCAGTTGGCTGATGCGGATACCGTCTGGACCGTGGGCCGCATCGATCTCGATCCGGGCGCGATGAGCGTCGTGCCCGGCGCGGCCGACATGTACCTGCAATTCCGCGACGCGAATCCGGCGCGGCTTCAGGCCATGGAACAGGCGCTCGCCGCACTGGTGCGCGACTTCAATGCGCACCACGCGGTGAGAGTCGAATTGCAGACGATCGACGAGCCGATCGAACCCGTCAGCATGGACGCCGCGCTCGCGGAGCACATCGCGCGAGCCGCCGAAGCGATCGCTCCGGGGCAGTGGCTGCGCATGCCGAGCGGTGCCGCGCACGACGCCCAGGTGATCGCGCGTTGCATGCCGGCCTGCATGATGTTCGTGCCGAGCATCGGCGGCGTGAGTCACGACTTTATCGAAGACACGGCCGAAGCGCATATCGTGCTCGGCTGCCAGGTGGCGGCGACGGCCGCGGCCTCGATGCTGCTCGAACTATCGGACAAGCATTCCTGAGGGCCGCGCTACTTCCATTTGTCGCCGATCGCATCGAGCCCGGCTTTCATCAGATCCTCGGGCAGCATCGCGATGCGCAGTTCGCAGTCGGCGTTGAGCTTCAGGAACCACGGCTCCGCAAGCGCGGGAATCGCCGAGGGGTCGGCGATATCGACGACGGCCACGGCGCCCCGTTTGCCTTGCTGCTCGGTGAAGTAGATGGCCTCGGGCTTCATTTCATCGAGGATTTGCTGCATCAGAGCGCCGACCCGGCCCTCGCGCACAAGCGTGTTGAATGGCTCGTTCGGTATTTGTATGTTGAGAAGCATGCGCATGTCATCCTCCTGTTCGATACCCGCAAGGGCATCTTAAGGATAGGAGTTGCATGCGCGGCCGATGGCGTTGATCGCGGACGAAGCATCGGCGATTACGGCCGATGGGTGGCGCGTTGTGCGGGGTCGACTCTGGCCCAGTTCTCAGTTGCCGAACAGCGAACCCTGCGTGCCTCGACTCGGCGGATGATGCGCCGGTTTCGCGGGAGCAGCGTCCTTGACCGCTCGCGTCGCATTCGCCGCTTGCCGCAGCGGCGCGTGCCGTTGCGCATGATCCGCCGCTGCTTCGAGCGACGTCTGCCCCGCCTCCAGCGACAGCAGCAGCATCTTGTTCGCCAGGCCGCCGGCGAATCCCGTCAGCTCGCCCGACGCGCCGATCACGCGATGACACGGCGCGACGATCGAAATCGGATTCCGGCCATTTGCCGCGCCGACCGCGCGCACCGCATTGACGTTGCCGATCTGCTGCGCGATCTCCGAGTAGCTGCGGGTGTGCCCGAAGGGAATCGTCAGCAGCGCGTGCCACACCTGCTTCTGGAACTCGGTGCCCTGAAATTGGAGCGGCAGATCGAAGGCCTGCCGCGTGCCCGCGAAGTACTCGCGCAATTGCCGCCCGGTTTCGACGAGCACCGCGAGTTCGTTCGCTTCGCTCATCTCGCCGAGTCGCACGCGGTTCGGCTTGTCGTGCTCCCACAGAATCGCCGCAAGGCGATCGCCTTTCGCCACGAGCTTCAACTGACCGACTGGCGAATCGATCAACTTGTATGCGTACGTCACTTTCCTGGACTCCTGACAGGGTGGAGGCGCAAAGCTTGCGAGGTGGAAAGCTGCATGAAGGCTGCGCCGTTATCCGATAGTGTCTCGCTCGCGTCGGCTGAACGCGCTCCAGATATTGCTGTCTCATTCGCATTCGACATGGCCGCGACGATCGTGACCATCGCGCCGCTCACATCACTGTACCGCAGAGAACCCCAGATGGCCTTTGACTCAGTAGAATCGATAGCTTCGGTACGACGCGCCGCGGGCGCTGCCCGAGCTTCTTTCCCACGACTGTGACCACGACTCTAGAACAACTGCGGGCCGGGCAACTGGCGGGTGCGCGCGAACTCAAACTCGCGTGCGGCCTGAGCGAATTTCCGCGCGAGATTTTCGATCTGGCCGACACGCTCGAAGTGCTCGACCTGTCGAACAATGCACTGACGACGCTGCCCGACGATCTGCCTCGTCTGCGCAAGCTGCGCATTCTGTTCGCGTCCAACAACCCGTTCGCCGAACTGCCCGCCATGCTGGGCGAGTGCGCGCAACTGAGCATGATCGGCTTCAAGGCGAATCGCATCCGCGAGGTGCCGGCGCGCGCGCTGCCGCCGCAACTGCGTTGGCTGATCCTGACCGACAACGACATCGAGCGCTTGCCCCCGGAGATTGGCCGTTGCACGCAATTGCAGAAGCTGATGCTCGCCGGCAACCGGCTGCGCGCGCTGCCCGAGGAGCTGGCCGCATGCACGCGGCTCGAACTGCTGCGCCTCGCGGCCAATCGTTTCGACGCCTTGCCACGCTGGCTCCTGCGTCTGCCGCGGCTTGCGTGGCTCGCGTATGCGGGCAATCCGTTCAACGCGGCGCTCGAACAGGCGGCGCTCAGTGACACGCCGGTTAGCAACATTGGCTGGGAGGCGCTGCGGCTCGAAAAGGCGTTGGGCGAGGGCGCATCGGGTGTGATCTATCGCGCGACGCTGCGGATGGAGAACGAACCTGCGCCGCGTGCGGTCGCCGTCAAGCTGTTCAAGGGCGCGGTGACGAGCGACGGTTTGCCCGACTGCGAAATGGCTGCTTGCATTCGCGGCGGCGAGCATGCGAACCTGATTCCCGTGCTCGGCAAGGTGATCGGGCATCCGTCGGACACGCATGGCCTCGTGATGGGACTGATCGAGCCGCGCTTCGCCAATCTCGCCGGTCCGCCGAGCCTCGCCTCGTGCACGCGCGACATCTACCGCGACGACGCGCGCTTCGACCTCGCGACGGTGCTCGGTATCGCGAGCGGCATCGCGAATGTCGCGAGTCATCTGCATCGGCGTGGCGTCATGCATGGCGATCTGTACGCGCACAATGTCCTGCACTGCGGTGCGGGCCGCGCGCTGCTCGGCGATTTCGGCGCGGCATCTTTTTATGACGCGGACGATCGCGAACCCGGTATGGCGTTGCAGCGGCTCGAAGTCCGGGCGTATGGCTGTCTGCTGGAAGAGCTGCTCGAGCGTTGTAACGCGTTCGGTGGGCTCGGTGGGCTCGATACGCTCGATGCGCCACCGCACGTCGCCGCGCAACTCGCCGCATTGAAGACGCGTTGTCTGAGCGAAGATATCGACAGCCGACCGCTCTTCGACGAAATCGCCGCCAACGTCGCGTCGCTCGATCGGCACGTCCGCGAAGGAGTCAAGCCATGACGCAGAACATGCGCCGCCGCGTGCTGCTTGCAGGCGCGCTGGCCGCAACCGGGCTCGGCGGCGTCGCGCGCTTCGCCAGCGAGGCTCACGCCGAAGTGCCGCCGGGCACGAAGCCGAAGATCGCGCTCGTGCTCAAATCGATGGCGGACCCGTTCACGGTCTCGATGGTCAACGCCGCGCGCAATTACCAGGATCACTTCTCGTCGCAATTCAGCCTGACGATTCGCGGCACGGTCAAACAGACCGACACCGCCGCGCAGATCCGCATGGTCGAGGACATGATCAAGGCGAAGATGAACGCAATCGTGATTGCGCCGACCGACTCGAAGGCGCTGATCCCGGTGATCGCGCGCGCGATCAAGGCGGGCATCATCGTGATCACGATCGACAATCCGCTCGACGACGCGGCGCAAGCGGCCGCCGGCATCACGGTGCCGTTCGTCGGGCCGAACAATCGCAACGGCGCGAAGCAGGTCGGCGATTATCTGGCGAAGTGGCTGAAGCCCGGCGATCAGGTCGGCATCATCGAAGGCACCTCGGCGAGCCGCAATGCGCAGCAGCGCACGGCCGGCAGCCGCGACGCGATGGACGCCGCGAGCGTGCAGGTCGTCGCGGTCGAGTCGGGCAACTGGGAGTACGGCAAGGGCCGCGACGTGGCCGCGAAAATGCTCGCCGAGCATTCGCAGCTTCGCGCGCTCTTGTGCGGCAATGACACCATGGCGATGGGCGCGGTCGATGCGATTCGCGACGCGGGCCGCGACGGCAGCGTCTACGTCACCGGCTACAACGCGATCGATGCGATCAAGCCGCTGCTCGCCGATGGTCGCGTGCTCGCGACGATGAACCAGTTCGCCGACCGGCAAGCGGTATTCGGCATCGACTTCGCGGTGAAAGCCGTGACCGAGCGGCGCAAGGAGCGCGAGTTGTCGCCGCGGATCGAGACGCCACTGCAACTGGTGACGGCCTCCAAACGTTGAGGCGGTGCGCGCGGTATTGCGCGCTATCTGCCGCCGCTTCATCGAATCACCGCATTACTCCGCCGATACCTTGCGCGGCTTCGTCGCCTTTTCGAGCTTGTTGTACTCGAACTCCGGCACCGACTTCAGCGCCTCTTTGGTGGCACCCGCGAGGAACAGATTGCCATCGCGAATCTGGAAATGGTCGACCGGTATCGCGACGTAGTGCTTGCCCATGCCGAGGAATCCGCCGACCTGCACGACGGCGTAGGTGGCCTTGCGATCCGGCGCGATGATCACGTCATAGATGCTGCCGATCTTGTCGTTCAAATCGTTGTACACCGGTTCGTCGACGAGCGCGCGCCGCACGCTCCAGCCCTTGAGCAGCGCGTTGGTCTGCTCGACCGTGCCGCCGAGCGGCTGAAGTCCCGCGATCTGCGCCAACGCGCCTGGCGACGCGCACATTGCGGCGAGCGTGGCCGCGCACATGATCGCGCATGTGATCTTCTTCGATTTCATTATCGATCTCCCTGGTTGCCTGTCGGAAAGACGCTTACGTGCGTCGAAGAGTGGTAGCAGGTGACGTGCCCGTCCCGCGCCGCGGGGCGTTGCGCGGATCTTCGCGCGAGGCACTACTTGATGCGCTTTCGGAATGACGTTGTGCCGAATTCTCAATGGCAGGGGTTTCTGTGGTGACTTAATATCGCGCCAACGTGGACCGGTGCGGTGAAGTGCGGTGAAGTTCGAGAATACCTGGTACGCGAAAAACGAACGCAAGATCGACGCAAAAACAAACATCGGAGACACGCACTATGGTTAAGTCCATCCTGAACCGCCTGCTCGGCTTCACGCTCGGCGCCGGCATCGCGTTAACCGCCTTCAGCGCTCACGCGGGTGTCACGCTAGACCGCGTAATGAAAAACGGCACGATGATGGTAGCGACGAGCGGCAAGTGGCCCCCGCAGGCCTTCCTCAACGACAAGCACGAATTCGATGGTTTCGATATCGACGTCGCGAAAGAAATCGCACGTCGCCTCGGCGTGAAAGTCACGTTCGATACGCCGCAGTTCAGCCTGATGACCGGCGGCCACTGGCACGGCCGTTGGGATCTGTCGGTGCTTTCCGTCACGCCGACCAAATCGCGCGCCGAATTGCTCGATTTCCCCGCGGTCTATTACTACAGCCCGTATGTGTTCGTCGTCAACAAGGACTCGAAGGCGAAGACGCGTGCTGATCTGAACGGCAAGGTGATCGGCGTCGAAGCGGGCACCACGTCAGAAGACTATGTGCGCGACCGCCTCAACATCGCAGGCCCGGATATACCGCCGTTCCAGTACATGACGCAGCCGCCGAAGGAGATCAAGACTTACGCGGACTCGATGTTGCCGTACGACGATCTGCGCCTCGGAGACGGCAAGCGCCTCGACGGCATCGTGACACCGGTGCAGACCGCACTCAACGCGATCAAGAACGGCTATCCGGTGAAGATTATCCCGGGCGATTTCGCGTTCCGCGAGCCGCTCGCGATCGTCGCCGACAAGGGTGACGCCGAGTGGGACAAGAAGGTCGGCGACACCGTGGCGCAGATGAAGCAGGACGGCACGCTGACCAGGCTCAGCATGAAGTGGTTCGGCAACGACTACACGAAGTAAGCACGAATCGGGGGCGCGGCGATCCATGCCGCCGTCGCGCCAACCGCGCAGCCACCACTCTCAGCCACGAACAAGACTGCACCCATCAAGAGATGGCTTCCTACCTCGATACGTATTACACCCGCACGCTGCGCACGGTCGAAGCGCGCCCGGCGCTGCGCGGTTCGCTGCAAGCCGATGTGTGCGTGGTCGGCGCCGGTATGGCCGGCATCACGACGGCGCTCGAATTGCTGCGCCGTGGCCGCTCGGTGATTCTTCTCGAAGCGCAGAGGGTGTCGTGGGGCGCGTCAGGCCGCAACGGCGGCGTGGTCAGTCCCGGCTATTCGACGAGCTTCGAACGGATCGCGCAGCGTGTCGGCCTCGAAGACGCGAAATCGATCTACCGGATGTCGATCGAGGGCGTCGACATCGTCGCGTCCAATATCCGCCAACTCGGTATCGATGAAGCAGAACCGGTGCATGGCGTGCTGCGCGTGTCGCGTCACGAGAACACCGCCGACATGCAGGCACAGCAGGCGTGGCTTGCCAACGAGTTTCAGTACGACGTCACGTTCAGGACGCACGACGAGATTCGCGAGTGGCTCGTGTCGGACAAGTACCGTCATGGGCTCTATAACGAACGCGGCTTCCATTTCCATCCGTTGAACTACGCGCGTGGTCTGATCGCCGAAGTCGAGCGGCTGGGCGGCCAGGTATTCGAGGACTCCGAAGTATTGTCGCTCGATTGCTCGTCGGCGGTGAAACGGCTGAGGACCGCGCGAGGCACGGTGGCGGCGCGCGACGTGGTGTTTACATGCGGCGGCTACACGGGCAACGTGGTGCCGCAACTCGCGCGCAGCTATTTGCCGATTTCGACCTACATGCTTCTCACCGAGCCGGCACCGGATCTGATCGCGACGGCGATTCGCACGCGCGCGTCGGTTGGCGACAGCCGCCGCGCAAGCGACTATTACCGTCTCGTCGACGGCGGTGAGCGCATTCTGTGGGGCGGCATGATCACGACGCGCAAGTCGGAGCCGGACCGGCTCGCCGAGTTGCTGCGCCGACGCATGGTCGATACCTATCCGCAACTCTCTGCGCTGAAGGTCGCGCTCGCGTGGTCCGGCCGCATGTCGTATGCAAGGCATCTGATGCCACTGATCGGTCGGCTACATTCGGGCGTCTGGTACTGCATGGGCTTTGGCGGGCACGGCATGAACACGACGGCGGTCGGCGGACGGCTGATTGCGCAGGGCATCACGAACGAAGTCGACCGCTATCGTCTGTTCGCGCCGTTCGGCCTCGAATGGAACGGCGGCCCGGTGGGTACGGCGGCCGTTCAACTGACCTACTGGTATTACCAGCTGATGGATTTCATGCGCGAGCGTGCGGCATAAGACTACCTATCGGCCGTCGCGCGTGGGGCGGATCTACGGAGGAACACATGTTTGCAGAAGATGCTGAGGGCGTCGAGAAACGTAATCCGGGCCCGATTCTCTTCCTGCTCGGCGCGTTGCTGATCGGCGGATACTTCGCGGTGCAGCACGCCCCGGACTGGATCGCCGGCATCACGCACGGCGTGCCCACGCTCGGCATCGACGCAACATTGTTGCAAAAGCTGCTGGGCGGCGCGGTCGTGATTGCGGCCCTGGTCGCCAATGGCTATCTGCTGCTGCGGTTGTCGCTGCGTTGGCAGATCACGGTCGTTTGGTGCGAACTCGCGATGCTGGTCGTGCTGTTCTTCTCGACGTTCAATCTGAGCTTCGAATTCATCGAGCGCAAGATCGGCTATCTGGTGCTGCAAGGCGCGACCACGACGCTCTATATCTCGGCAATTTCGATCGCGCTCGCGTTCGTGCTCGCGCTGATCGGCGCATTGGCGAAGCTGTCGTCGAACGGTATCGCGATCGGCATCGCGACGTTTTATACGTCGCTGTTTCGCGGCCTGCCGTTGCTGATGCAGATCTTCATTCTGTATCTCGGCTTGCCGCAGCTTGGCTATATCGTGAATCCGATTCCCGCTGGCGTGGCTGCTTTGTCGCTGTGCTATGGCGCGTACATGACCGAGATCTTTCGCGCCGGAATCGAAAGCATTCCCAGAGGACAATGGGATGCGGCGCGCGCCCTGGGTCTGAGCCGCAGCATGATGATGCGGCTCGTGATTCTGCCGCAGGCATTGCGCGTGATCATTCCACCGACCGGCAACCAGTTCATTGCGATGCTGAAGGATAGCTCGCTGGTGTCGGTGGTCGGCGTGTGGGAGTTGACCTATGTCGCGACCACCGAAGGGCAGCGCGAATTTCGCCACATGGAGATGTTGATCAGCGCATCGGTGATCTACTGGCTCCTGTCGATGGTGCTCGAAGTGATCCAGTCGCGCATCGAACGCCGCTTCAGGAAGTCCGCGCGATGACGGCACTCGCCGACACTCGAGGAAACAGCACGATGGAAGCCACATTGAGCACCGAACGCCCGGTGTGCACAGCAGCCCTGCCGGCCGTCAAGCTGGAGCGCGTCAACAAATGGTACGGTTCCATCCAGGTGCTGCGCGACGTCAGCATGAACGTCGCGCAGGGCGAGCGAGTCGTGATTCTTGGGCCGTCGGGCTCGGGCAAGTCGACGCTGATCCGCTGTATCAACCGCCTCGAGCGGCATCAGCAGGGGCGCATCCTCGTCGACGACGTCGAAGTCACCGATGACGTGCGCACTTTGAACGCGATCCGCCGCAAGGTCGGCATGGTGTTTCAGTCGTTCAATCTGTTTCCGCATCTGACCGTGATAGAAAACTGCATGCTCGCGTCGACGCACGTGCGCGGCATCAGCAAGGCAGACGCGCGGGCGCTCGCGATGCACTATATCGAACGCGTGCGCATTCCCGAGCAGGCGCATAAGTATCCGACGCAACTGTCGGGCGGCCAGCAGCAGCGCGTCGCGATTGCGCGCGCGCTGTGCATGGAGCCGGAGATCATGCTGTTCGACGAGCCCACGTCGGCGCTCGATCCCGAGATGATCAAGGAAGTCCTCGAAACGATGATCGGCCTCGCTGACTCTGGCATGACGATGATCTGCGTGACGCATGAAATGGGCTTCGCGCGCCAGGTCGCGGACCGCGTGGTATTCATGGATCGCGGCGAAATCATTGAAACCGGCACGCCGCGGGAAGTTTTTGATCAACCGCAAAGCGCACGCCTGAAACAGTTTTTGTGTCAGGTGGTGCGTACTGGTTAGCGCTCGGCGA
>DATAQT010000190.1:0-31586 GCA_036264535.1 Paraburkholderia sp.
TGCTGATGATGTGGGTGTTCCGCTCGCCGCGTCTGTTGCTGCTCGGCTTCGTATCGACCGCGCTCGGCATCGTCTGCGCGCTCGCGGCGACGCTGCTGATCTTCGGCAAGCTGCATCTGTTGACGCTCGTGTTCGGCGCGAGCCTGATCGGCGAGGCCGTCGATTATTCGATCCAGTATTTCGTCGTCTATCTCGGCTCGGGCCGCGAATGGGATGCCCGGCGCGGCGCGCGCATGGTGCGGCCCGCGCTCGGCGTTGCGCTGACGACGAGCCTGCTCGGCTACGCGATCCTGATGTGGGTGCCGTTCCCGGCCTTGAAGCAGATCGCCTGCTTTGCGATGGTCGGCATCGCGACCGCGTTCGCGTCGGTGCTGTGGCTGCTGCCCGCGCTGCTCACGCGCGCGCCGAAGCACAACCCGCGACGCCTGTTCGCGGCGGCAGCGCGGCTGCTTGCGCGCTGGCAGAAAACGCTCGGCGGCAAGCGCGCGTGGCTGGTCGCGGCGCTGCTGCTGATCGCGTCCGTGCCCGGCTGGCTACGTCTGACCAGCGACGACGACATCCATCTGCTGATCCAGCGCGACGCGTCGCTGGCCGCGCAGGAAGACGCGGTGCGCGCGGCGGTCGGCGTCGATAACAGCGCGCAGTTTTTCGTCGTGCGCGGCGCGACCCAGGAAGCGGTGCTGCAACGCGCCGAAGCGCTCGGCGCGAAGCTCGATGCGCTGAACGGCACCGCGGATAGCGTCGGCGGCTATCAGTCGATCGCGCAGTTCGTGCCGTCCGCGCAGCGTCAGAGCGAGGATCGCGCGCTGCTCGCGCAGCACGTATTCAACGATCCCACCGCCTTGCGCGCGACGCTGCTGCAAGCAGGCTTCAAGGACGAAGTCGCCGATGCGTGGCTCGGCGCTTTCGCGAAGCCGCCCGCGCCGCTCACCGTCGAGCGCTGGCTCGCGACGCCGTGGTCGCAGCCATACCGGTATCTGTGGCTCGGCGCGGTAGGATCGAACGAAGAAGCCAATGAAATGCATGCAGCAGGCTACGCGGCAGTCGTGATCCCGCAAGGCGTGACGCCGCGCAACGAGCCCGCGCTGATCGCGCTCGCGCACGGCCTGCCCGGTATCGTGTTCGTCGACAAGGCCGCGAGCGTGTCGAAGCTGTTCGGCGAGTATCGCGTGGATACCGGCTGGTGGCTGGGCGGTACGCTCGCGCTCGTGTGCGTGCTGCTGATGCTGCGTTACGGCGCGCGCGGCGGTATCGCCACGACCTTACCCGTGCTGCTCGCGGTCGGCGTCGCGCTGGCGATGTTCGGCTATGCGGGTGTATCGCTCAATCTGTTCAACTGGCTCGCGCTGATGCTGGTGCTCGGCGTCGGCGCAAACTATGCGGTGTTTCTGCGCGAAGGCTGTTCGCGCGAAGATGCCGATCTTGGCGCCGTGTGGACCGGCGTGCTGCTGTCGGCGGCCACCGCGTTGTTGTCGTTCGGCATGCTCGGCATCAGCGCGATGCCCGCACTGAAAAGCTTCGGCGCGACCCTCGCGCTCGGCATCGCGGTCGCGGTGCTGCTCGCGCCTATCGGCATGCCGGCAGCGAAGTCATCGGGCAGGCCATCGGAATCACGGAGGGCGGCATGAAAGCGCCATCAGTTTATTTGCACGCGCTCGGCATGATCAACGCGCTCGGCGGCGACGTCGACGAGATCGCGCCGGCGCTCGCCGCCGCGCGCTCGCCCGGCATGGGCAACGTGCATACCGGCATCGGCGATGCGTTCGTCGGCAGCGTGCTGGCGCCGCTCGATCTCGCGCCGCGCGCCGATCTGGCGCGCTACGACTGTCGCAACAACCGGCTGCTGCTCGCGGCGCTCGCGCAGATCGCGCCCGCGATCGAGGCCGCGCGCGAGCGCTACGGCCCGGAGCGCGTCGGCGTCGTGCTCGGCACCAGCACGTCGGGCATCGAGGCGGCCGAAACCGCGTTCGTCTATCAAGCCCAAGCGGGCGAATTGCCGGGCAGCTTCAACTATCGGCAGATGGAAATCGGCACGGCCGCGCCGTTTGCCGCGGCCGCGCTCGGCGTGCAGGGCCCGGCGTTCACGATCTCCACCGCGTGCACGTCGAGCGCGAAGGCGTTCGCGTCGGCGCGTCGGCTGCTGCAATTGCAGTTGTGCGACGCGGTCGTCGTCGGTGGCGTCGATTCGTTGTGCGAGTTGACGGTGCAGGGCTTCGCATCGCTCGAATCGACCAGCAGCGCGCGCACCAATCCGATGAGCCGCAATCGCCGCGGTATCAACGTCGGTGAAGGCGCGACCGTGTTCCTCATGAGTCGCGACGAAGCCGCGGTGCGGCTCGCGGGCCTCGGCGAATCGAGCGACGCGCACCATATTTCGGCGCCGGACCCGCAAGGCGTCGGCGGCGAAATGGCCTTGCGCGAGGCGCTGGCGGACGCGGGCATCGCGGCGTCGGCGGTCGGCTATGTGAATCTGCACGCGACCGCTACGCAGAAGAACGACGAAATGGAAGCGCATCTGATGGCGCGCGTGTTCCCCGACGGCGTCGCCGCGAGCGGCACCAAGCCGCTGACCGGCCATCAGCTCGGCGCGGCCGGCGCGACCGAACTCGGCTTCGCGTGGCTGACGCTCGCGCGCGAGAACGCGCCGCTGCCGCCGCATCTATGGGACGGCGAGGCCGATCCCGCGCTGCCCGCGCTCGACCTCGTGGACGGCGCGCGCGCTCTGCCGCGCGGCACGGGCACGCAGTACGCCATGAGCAATTCGTTCGCATTCGGCGGCAGCAATGTCAGCCTGATCCTCGCCCGATGATCCCCATGACGACTCCGCCACGCACTGCCGAGCAACTCGCGCGGCAGCCGATCGAAGCGATCATCCCGCATCGCGGCAGCATGCTGCTGCTCGATGCGATCGACACGTTCGCCGACACCACGCTGAGCGCCAACGCCCACGTCGACCCGCACGCATGGTATGCCGACGCCGCCGGCGCGATGCCCGCGTGGATCGGCATCGAGCTGATGGCGCAGGCGGTCGCCGCGCACATCGCGCTGCTCGCGATGCGCGACGGCGGCCAGGCGCGTCCCGGCGTGCTGCTCGGCTCGCGCAGCTATCAGGCGCTGCAGCCGGCGTTTCGCGGCGGTGCGCGCTTGCTCGTTCAGGTGAGCGAGCTGCTGCGCAGCGAGGCAGGTCACGGCGCCTACGAATGCACGATCGACGATGGCGAGCTGCGCTGCGCCGAAGCCGTCGTCAAGGTGTTTCAACCGTCCGATTTCCAGTCATTCATCGAAGGGAGTGTCAGTTCATGAGCCGGCGAGTTCTCGTTACCGGCGCAAGCCGCGGTATCGGCCGCGCGATTGCGTACAACTTGGCTGCCGACGGCTTCGCCGTGACCGTGCATTGCCGCACGGGACGCAGCGAAGCCGACGCGGTCGCGACGGGCATCGCCGCGCAGGGCGGCACGGCGCGCGTGCTGCAATTCGACGTGCGCGAGCGCGCCGCATGCCGCGAGGCGCTCGAAGCGGACGTCGCCGCGCACGGTCCGTACTACGGCATCGTGTGCAGCGCGGGCGTCACGCGCGACGCCGCGTTTCCCGCGCTGACGGAAGAAGACTGGGACATCGTGATCGAAACGGGCCTCGACGCGTTCTACAACGTCGTGCATCCGCTGACGATGCCGATGGTGCGCGCGCGCCAGGGCGGCCGCATCGTCACGATCGCGTCGGTGTCGGGCGTGATCGGCAATCGCGGTCAGGTCAACTACAGCGCGGCGAAGGCCGGTCTCATCGGCGCGACCAAGGCGCTCGCGGTCGAGCTCGCGTCGCGCAACATCACCGTCAATTGCGTCGCGCCGGGGCTGATCGAAACCGGCATGCTCGAACAGATGACGCTCGACCACGCGCTGAAGACCGTGCCGATGAACCGCGTCGGCCAGCCGGCCGAGGTCGCGTCGGTGGTGAGCTTTCTGATGTCGGATGCCGCGTCGTACGTGACGCGCCAGGTGATCGGCGTGAATGGCGGGATGATCTGATGAAGCGCGTCGTCATTACCGGCATGGGCGGCGTGACCGCGTTCGGCGATAGCTGGGACGCGGTTCAGGCGCGCCTCGAACGCGGCGGGAACGCGGTGCGGCGTATGCCGGAGTGGGATTACTTCGAGTCGCTGCATACGCGCCTCGCGTGTCCGCTGCCGGAGTTCGCGCCGCCCGCGCACTATCCGCGCAAGAAGCTCCGCTCGATGGGGCCGGTGTCGCTGTACTCGGTGCGCGCGAGCGAACTCGCGCTCGCCGACGCGGGGCTCGCTAACGACACGAGCATCGCCGATGGCCGCATGGGCGTCGCGTACGGTTCGTCGTCGGGCTCCGTGCAGCCGATCCGCGCGTTCGGCACGATGCTGGAAACCGGCACGATGAGCAACGTCACGTCGAACAGCTACGTGCAGATGATGCCGCACACGACGGCCGTCAACGTGAGCCTGTTCTGGGATCTGAAAGGCCGCATCATCCCGACCTCGTGCGCGTGCGCGTCGGGCAGCCAGGCGATCGGCTACGCCTACGAGGCCATCCAGTCCGGCAAGCAGACGCTGATGCTCGCGGGCGGCGCGGAAGAGTTGTCGGGCCCGGCGGTCGCCGTGTTCGACACGCTGTACGCGACCAGCACACGCAACGACGAGCCGCATCTGACGCCGCGTCCGTTCGATGCCGCGCGCGACGGCCTCGTGGTCGGCGAGGGCGCGGCGACGCTAGTGCTCGAAGAATACGAGCACGCGCTGGCGCGCGGCGCGCGGATTCACGCCGAGGTGGTCGGCTTCGGCTGCAACTCGGACGGCGCGCACATGACGCAGCCGACCGCCGACACGATGGCGCTCGCGATGCAGCTCGCGCTGCGCGACGCGCAACTGCCGCCCGCTGCGATTGCCTACGTGAACGCGCACGGCACCTCGACCGATCGTGGCGACATCGCCGAAAGCCATGCGACCGCGCAGACCTTCGGCGCGCGCATGCCGATCAGCTCGCTGAAGAGCTATGTCGGCCATACGCTCGGCGCGTGCGGCGCGATCGAAGCGTGGTGGACGATCGAGATGATGAAGCGCAACTGGTACGTCCCGACGCTGAATCTCGAGAACCTCGATCCGGCCTGCGCGCCGCTCGATTACATCGTCGGCGGCGCGCGCGAGATCGACGCCGAGTACGTGATGAGCAACAACTTCGCGTTCGGCGGCATCAACACGTCGCTGATTTTCCGGCGCGTTCGATGAGCGTCGGCCTGCAACGCGTGGTCGTGACCGGCATGGGCATCGTGTCGTGTCTCGGCAATACGCTCGACGAAGTCGCGGCTGCGTTGCGCGAAGGACGCTCGCACATCGAGCGTATCGATGCATGGCGCGAGCGCGGCTTTGCCTCGCAGGTCGCCGGCGTCGCCTCGGTCGCGCACGAGCCGCCGTTCGAGCGCAAGCTCGAACGCTTCATGGGCGATACCGCGCGCTTCGCGTGCCATGCGGCGAGGCGTGCCATCGCCGATGCGGGGCTCGGATCGGAAGCATTGCAGTCGCCGCGCGCGGGCGTCGTGATCGGTTCGGGCGTCGGCGCGATGGCGAGCTACGACACGGCGCTCGCGATCGCGCAAACACGCGGCGTCGAGAAGGTGCCGCCGTACACGGTGCCGCATGTGATGAGCAGTACCGCGTCGGCGAACGTCGCGCAGATCTTCGGGCTCGAAGGCGTCAGCTATTCGCCGTCGTCGGCATGCACGACCTCGGCACTCGCGATCGGTCAGGCGATGCAGCTGATTCAGACCGGCCGTCAGCAGATCGTGCTCGCGGGCGGCAGCGAAGCGCTGCACGACAACATGACGCTGATGTTCGACACGATGGGCGCGCTGTCGCGCCGTTTCAACGACTCGCCGCACAGCGCATCGCGGCCGTACGACACGCAGCGCGACGGTTTCGTGATCGCGTCGGGCGGCGGCGTGCTCGTGCTCGAAGCGCTCGATCATGCGCTCGCGCGCGGCGCGCGCATCCACGCGGAGCTGACCGGCTTCGGCGATTGCACGGATCGCGCCGGCATGGTCGCGCCGCGTGCGGCCGGCATCGCGCGCGCGATGGGCGGCGCGCTCGGACAGGCCGGCCGCCGTCCCGACTACGTGAATACGCATGCGCCATCGACGCCGCTTGGCGATCTCGAAGAGCTGCAGGCGTTGCGCGACGTGTTCGGCGCAGCGGCTGAAGGCGTGCCCGCGTTTTCGTCGACCAAGGGCATGACCGGGCATTCGCTCGGCGCATGCGGCGCGCACGAAGCGATCTATACGCTGTTGATGATGCGCGATGGTTTTATCGCGGGGACGGCGCAGGTCGATACGGCGGAGCCGCAAGTGCGCGACATGCCGCTCGTGCGCAGCGCGCGCGATGCGGGCATCGGCACGGTGATGTCGGTTTCATTCGGGTTCGGCGGCAGTTGCGCGAGCCTGATGTTCGAAGCGTGGCGAGGCGTTTGAGTCGGACGCAGCGGTTCGCCACGACAACTGGCCGCGCAACATGAAAGCGGTCGCTAATCCGCAAACAGGGTAGAGGACAAGAATGAAAAAGTTTTGCTTGGTGGGGGCAGTCCTGGTGGTCGCCTTGACGCAGGCCGGCTGCGGCACGGAAGTGAAATCGCTGCCGTTCGCGGCGTCGGGTGGCGCATCGCGCGGCGAGGTGCCGGTGTACTTCGGCGATCAGAATCATCAGCCGGTGAAGACGCGGCTCGGCGAGGTGTCGTACTCGGTGCGGATCGCGCGCAAGGTGTCGGACCCGAACGAAGCGTGCCACCTGGCGCTCGCCGAAGCGGTCGGCAAGCTGCGCGCGGCGGCGCGCGAGCGTCACGCGAATGCGGTGATCGATGTGTCGACGCGCTTTCATAGCACCGAAACGAACTCGTCGAGCGACTTCACGTGCGGCGTGAGCCCGAGCGCGGCCGCGATCGCGGTGCGCGGCCAGCTGGTCGTGCTCGAGGCGGGTTGAGCTTGCGCTAGAGCTTGCCAGTCTTCACGGCCGCCACGTTGACGAGCGTCTCGCGACGCTTGCCGGGTTGCGGCCGGTACAGACCGAGCCGTTCGAGCAGACCGAAGTCTTTCGCGCGGCTCCACCACAGGTAGGGCAGCGACACGTTGTGAGGACCGAAGCTGAAGCCGCCGCGACGGATCATGTCGAGATAGCCGTCGGCGCTTTTTTGCACATGCATAGGATGACGGAACAACAAGCGGATCACCCACGACTTGATGTACGCGTCGGTCGATTCGGCGAACAGCAGCACACCGCCGGGTTTGAGCACGCGGCGGAACTCGGCGAGCGCGCGCTCCTGCTCGACGAGATGATGGAAGGTCTGATGGCAGAACACGATGTCGGCGCTCGCATCGGGCAGCGGCAGCTGCGCGCAGTCGCCATGCAGCAGTTCGATGTCAGCGACCGTCTCGCGGCAGGCGTGCGCGGCCCGCGCGGCGAGCGTCAGCGACGGCGCATGAAAATCGATGCCGGCGATGCGGCGCGGCCTGAAGGCATCGGCCAGCAGGCGAAACGAAATGCCTTGCCCGCAGCCCGCGTCGACGATGACCGGCGCATCGGGCAACGGCGCATCGATCAGGCGCTTCAGGTCGTTGATCGCGACGCGCAACACGTGGTGCTCCCACGTGTGCGTGCGCAGGAACCAGATTCCAAAGGCTGTCTCCGGCACGAAGGGCACACTGGATAGTTCGGATGACGACATGCTGCACTCCCCGGCGAAACGTTGTTCTTGCTGTGGTGGCAGGATTGTAGCGACAAGACACGGCATTGCGCGATGTTGCGCATTGCATGAAACCCCGCATGCGACGCAGCAAGGCATGCAAACCGTTGGAGCAGTGAGTTGAATAGCGATTCTTCAAGACGGACCGTGGTCGACGTCGCGATCATCGGGGCGGGTCCGGCCGGCGCAGTGGCGGCCGCGCTGTTGCGTCAAGCCGGCCGCTCGGTGCTGGTGCTCGAGCGTCAGCACTTTCCGCGTTTCTCGATCGGCGAGAGCCTGTTGCCGCAAAGCATGGCGTATCTCGAAGAGGCCGGCATGCTGCAGGCCGTCGTCGAGGCGGGCTTCCAGTACAAGAACGGCGCGTATTTCGTGTATCGCGACCAGCGCTCGTCGTTCGACTTCCGCGACAAGCATTCACCGGGTTGGGGCACGACCTACCAGGTCGAGCGCGCGCTGTTCGACGACGTGCTGATTCGCTGCGCGGCCGCCCAGGGCGCCGACGTGCGTTTCGGCCAGACGGTCAGCGCGGTGCACACGGGCGCGGCGCCGGTGCTCGACGTGGTCGATGAAAGTGGCGGCGCGTATCGGGTGGAAGCGCGTTTCGTGCTCGATGCGAGCGGTTTCGGCCGCGTGCTGCCGCGTCTGCTGAACCTCGAAGCGCCGACCCGCATGCCGACGCGCGCCGCGCTCTTCACGCACGTGCGCGACGGCCTCGCGCTCGATGACATCGATCGCAACAAGATCTGCATTGCGACGCATCCCGAGCGTCGTGACGTGTGGTTCTGGATGATTCCGCTCGCGGGCGGCCGCTCGTCGGTGGGATGTGTCGCCGAAGCGAGCTTTCTCGACGTACCCGAAGCGCAGCGCGAGGCGACGCTGCGCGCGTTGATCCAGCAGGAGCCGACGCTGAACCGCCTGATCGGGCAGGCGCCGTTCCTGATGCCCGTGCGGCAGATCGGCGGCTATGCGGCGAACGTCGCGAGTCTGCATGGGCCGGGCTATGCGTTGCTCGGCAATGCCGGCGAGTTTCTCGATCCGGTGTTTTCGTCGGGCGTGACGATCGCGCTGCGCTCCGCGCATCTGGCGGCCCGCACGCTGAACCGGCAGCTCGACGGCGAGACGGTCGACTGGTCAGCCGATTACGACGTGCCGTTGCGCAAGGGCATCGATACGTTCCGCGCGTTCGTCGAGCGCTGGTACACGGGCGAGCTGCAGGACATCATCTACTACCCGGAGCAGACGCCGACGATCCGTCGGATGATCTGCGCGGTGCTCGCTGGTTATGCGTGGGACGAGTCGAATCCGTACGTCGCGGATCCGGTACGGCGCCTGAACGCATTGCACGAGGTGTGCAAGCTGGGCTGAGGCGAGCCTCAGCTCAAGCCCACCTCAAGCCCACCTCAAGCCCACCTCAAGCCCGCCTCAAGCCGCGATCTTCGCGTGCCCCGGCACATGCTGGCGCGCGTCGTCGCGGCGATGCACGCGCTTGCCGGCCGCATATGTTTCGTACACCGCACGGTCGTCGCCGAGCAGCGCAAACGCGAACAGCAGTTCCTCGAGCGATTCGCGCCGCGCCGTGCGGCGCGCGAGCAGCGGCGTCGCCTGTGGATCGAGCACGACGAAGTCCGCTTCCGAGCCGTCACGCAGCGTGCCGACCTTGTCGGCGAGATCGAGCGCTTCGGCCGCGCCCGCGGTCGCGAGATAAAACATCCGCGTCGCCGTCAGATGATGACCGCCCAGGCGCGCGACCTTGTGCGCCTCGTTCATCGTCTGCAACATTGAGAACGAAGTGCCACCGCCCACATCGGTCGCGAGCGCGATCGGCATGCCGGCCGAGTCGGCCTTCTCGAAGTCGAACAGGCCGCTGCCGAGGAACAGGTTCGAAGTCGGGCAGTGCGACGCGATCGCGCCGGTTTGCGCCATGCGCTTGCGGTCCTCGTCGTCGAGATAGATGCAATGGCCGTAGACCGCGCGACGGCGCAGCAAGCCATAGTGATCGTAGATGTCGAGATAGCTGCGATGGCCGGGGAACAGATCGGCGACCCATTTCACTTCGTCGGTGTTCTCCGCGACGTGGCTCTGGATGAACAGGTCCGGATGCAGTTGCGCCAGCGCGCCACACGCTTCGAGCTGCGCCTCGGTCGAGGTCGGCGCGAAGCGCGGCGTCAGCGCGTACATCTGCCGGCCGCGATTGTGCCAGCGGCCGATCAGCTCGGCGCTGTCGTCGTAGCCGGATTGCGCGGTGTCGCGCAGGAACTCGGGGCAGTGGCGATCCATCAGCACCTTGCCCGCGACCATGCGCAGATTGCGCGCTTCGCTCTCGGCGAAGAGGGCATCGGCGGATTCCTTGTGCACCGTGCAGTACACGAGCGCCGTCGTGGTGCCGCACGCGAGCAGCTCGTCGACGAAGAAGCTCGCGGTGTCGCGCGCGTGCGCGATGTCGGCGAAGCGGCGCTCGGTCGGGAACGTGTAGGTGTCGAGCCACGGCAGCAGACCCGGCGCCGGCGACGCGATCATGTCGGTCTGCGGATAGTGAATGTGCGTATCGATGAAGCCTGGCACGATCAGCTTGTCGCGCCGCTCCACGACCTGCGTGCCGGGCCCGAGGCGCGAGGCGAGCGCCGCATAGGCGTCCGCCGCGACGACCCGGCCGTCTTCGACGATCAGCAGACCGTCCTCGTGGAAGACCGCCGCGTTCGGCGCGTGCGCCGGATCGCCGTTGAAGGTCAGCAGTTGCGCGCGGAATGCCGTTTGTGGAGTTTGTGCCGTTTGCGCCGCTGGCGCGCTATGAGCCGATTCAGTCATGGAAAAGCTGTCTCCGAATGTTAAAAGCTGGGCGACGAAGGCCGCGGCAGCGGCTCGCCGGTTCGGGTCGTGGCCGTCTCCCGAACGAAGCAAAGCCAGCGGCCGCCGACGTGGGTCGAGGCCCGTCAGTTGAAATCCGTCAGCGCGCGGCTTACTGCTGCCAGTGCGCGTCGAGCATGCCGATCAGCGTCGCGCGTTCCTCGGGCGTCACGAACGACGCCTCGAAGCCGTTGCGGATGATCGTGTAGACCTCGGCGTCGTCGAGCTTGAGCGCGTCGATCGTCGCCAGATAGTTCGCGTTCACGTAGCCGCCGAAATAGGCCGGATCGTCGGAATTGACGGTCACCGCGACGCCGCGGTCGAGCAGGTCCTTCAGTGTGTGTTTGGTCAGGTCGTCGAATACGCACAGCTTCAGGTTCGAGAGCGGGCACACGGTCAGCGCGACGCGCGTGTCGGCGAGGCGCGTGACGAGCGCCGGGTCCTCGATGCTGCGCACGCCGTGATCGACGCGGTCGACCTTCAGCACGTCGAGCGCTTCATAGATATACGACGGCGGCCCTTCCTCGCCCGCATGCGCGACGAGCTTCAGACCGAGCGCGCGCGCCTTCGCGAATACGCGCTCGAACTTCGACGGCGGATGGCCGCGCTCCGACGAATCGAGGCCGACGCCGATCAGCCGGTGCTTGTACTGCTCGAATAGCGGCAGCGCCTCGTCGAAGGTGGCGAGCGCATCGTCCTCGGACAAATGACGCAGGAAGCACAGGATCAGCTTGCTCGACATGCCACGCTTTTCCGCGTCGGCGAGCGCGCGTTCGATGCCAGCCACCACGGTCGCGATCCGCACGCCACGCTCGGTGTGCGTCTGCGGATCGAAGAAAATTTCGCTGTGCACGACGTTGTCGGCGAGACAGCGCTCGACGTAGGCCATCGTCATGTCGTAGAAGTCCGGCTCGTGCAGCAGCACGCTCGCGCCAGCGTAGTAGATGTCGAGGAACGATTGCAGGTCGGTGAACGCATAGGCGGCGCGCAAGGCCTCCACGGAGTCATAGGCGAGCTTCACGCCGTTGCGTTGCGCGAGCGCGAAAATCAGCTCGGGTTCGAGCGAGCCTTCGATGTGGATATGCAATTCGGCCTTCGGCGCGCGCGTGGTTTTGTCGGCGAGCGCACTGCGAGAAACGGGGGTAGCGGTGGTCGTATTCATTGTGATCTGGAAGCGTGTGGTGGGGTAACGGGCGGCGCGGGTCGCGTATCAGAGCGCCTGGGTCGCGTGGCGCCCGCCCGCGTGCGCCTCGACGGCCTGCAGCACTTGCGCGGCCGCCGAGATCGCGATGACCTCGGGCGCTTTATCGACGATGCCGTCGACGCCGAGCGGACACCTCATCCGCGCGATCTGCGCCGGATCGATCCCGCGCGCCGCGAGCCGGTGCTCGAACTGCTTGCGCTTGGTGTACGAGCCGATCATGCCGAAGAACGCGAAGTCGCCGCGCCGCAGGATGCGCTCGGCCAGCTCGAGATCGCGCGCGTGGTTGTGCGTCATCACGACGAAGTACGTGTCCGGCGCGGCCTGGTCGATCGCTTCGTCGGGCGCGTCGTTCGCGTCGATCGTCACGTTCGGCGCGTGCAGCGTATCGAGCGAGGGAAACTGCGCGTCGCGCTCGTCGACCCAGCGCACCGTGCACGGCAGCGTCGCGAGCACGCGCACGAGCGCCGCGCCGACGTGACCGGCGCCGAACAGCACGACGGCGAACTCGCCCGGCGCGATCGTCTCGGTCAGGAGCGCGCTGCTGTCGTCGAAACCGGCGCCGTCCCACAGCAGGCAGTCGGCGGCGTCGACGCCGGGCTCGGGTTCGGACAGCATCACCGCATCCGGCGCGGGGCCGAATGATACGCTACGCACCGTCGACTGACCCGCCGCAAGGCGCTTGGCGAGCGAGGCGATCCAGCCGAGATCGCCGACGTCGAGACGCTCGAACGCGAGAACCACGGCGCCGCCGCAGCACTGGCCGAGGCTCGGTCCCAGCGCGAAGCGTTCGAGCCTCCGCATGTGCGGTGCGCGCATGCCGTCGCGCAGCACCTGACGCGCGGTCTCGATCGCCTTCCATTCGAGGTGGCCGCCGCCGATCGTATGTTTGGCCGCCTCGCGCGTGACGATCATCTTCGTGCCGGCTTCGCGCGGCGCCGAACCTTCGACGCGCGCGACGGTCACCAGCACGGCGGCGTCGCCATGCGCGAGCAGATGTTGCAGGTCAGTGAGCCAGGCTTGCATCCGGCGATTCTCCGTGCGGGGCCGCGTGTGGTGTTGGCGCGGCGGATTGCGTGTGGGTGTCGGCGCTTGGCGGGGGCGCGGCGGGTCCGGTTGGGTTTGCGTCGTGCAACGCGTTCAACGCGTCCAGCGCGTCGAGTATCGCCTCGGGGGTGGCAGGCGCGCGCAACGGCGGAGCATGTTCCGCAGCCGGCACGGCGGCCGCGATCGCGTCGCGAATCGCGAGAAACACCGAGAACGGCAGCAGCAACGGCGGCTCGCCGACCGCCTTCGAGCGGAACACGGTCGGTTCCGCGTTGCTGTTGTCGTAGAGCCGTACGTGGAACGCGGCGGGCGTGTCGCTGACCGCGGGAATCTTGTAGGTCGACGGCGCGTGCGTCATCAGGCGGCCATCGCGGTTCCACCACAGCTCTTCGCTGGTGAGCCAGCCCATGCCCTGAATGAAGCCGCCTTCGATCTGGCCGAGATCGATCGCCGGATTGATCGACTGGCCCGCGTCGTGCAACACGTCCGCGCGCACGAGCTTCCACTCGCCGGTCAACGTATCGACGACGACCTCCGACACCGCCGCCCCATAGGCGAAGTAATAGAACGGATGGCCGGTCAGCGTCTTCGCGTCCCAATGCACTTTCGGCGTCGCGTAGAAGCCGTCCGACCACAGCTGCATGCGCGCGAGATAGGCGGCGTTGACGAGCTGTTCGAACGGCAGCGCGCCGCCATTCACCGACACGCTGCCATGCGCGAACTGCACGTCGTTCGCGTCGCCGCCGAGCTGGCGCGCCGCGACTTCGGCGAGTCGCAGGCGGATCGTCCGCGCGGCGTCTTCGGCGGCCATGCCGTTCAGATCGCTGCCGGTCGAGGCAGCGGTCGCCGACGTGTTGGCGATCTTCGACGTATCGGCCGCCGTCACCCGCACGCGCGATAGCGGCAAGCCGAACTGGTTCGCGACCACCTGCGCGACTTTCGTGTTGAGGCCCTGGCCCATCTCGGTGCCGCCGTGATTGACGAGCACGGAGCCGTCCTTGTACACGTGCACGAGCGCGCCGGCCTGATTCAGGAAAGGCACGTTGAACGAGATGCCGAACTTGACCGGCGAAAATGCGAGGCCGCGCTTGAGCACCGGGCTGGTTGCGTTGAATTCGGCGAGCGCCGCGCGACGCGCACGGTAGTCGCTCGAATCGAGCAGGGCGTCGGTCAGCGGCGCGATGACGTTGTCTTCGACGCGCTGTCCGTATGGCGTCGTATCGCGTTCGCCGATGCCGTAGTAATTGGCGAGCCGCACGTCCAGCGGATCGAGCTGCAACTCGCGCGCGACGCTGTCGAGCAGCACCTCCATGACGAGCGCGCCCTGCGGTCCGCCGAAGCCGCGAAACGCGGTGTTCGACTGCGTATTGGTCTTGCAGCACAGCGCGACGATCTCGACGTCGGACAGGTAGTACGCGTTGTCGAAGTGGCAGACCGCGCGCGTCGCGACCGCGCCGGACAGATCCGCCGAATAGCCGGCGCGCAAGGCGATTTCGACGCGCACGCCAAGCAGGCGCCCTTGAGAGTCGAAGCCCGCTTCGTATTCGTAGACCGCGTCGTGGCGCTTGCCGGTGATCAGGAAGTCGTCGTCGCGATCGGCGCGCAGTTTGACCGGCCGCCCCAAGCGTTGCGCCGCGAGCGCGGCCACGCACGCGAACAGCGCCGATTGCGATTCCTTGCCGCCGAAACCACCACCCATGCGCCGGCATTCGCACACGACGTTGTGCGCGGGCCAGTCGAGCATATGCGCGACGACCTGCTGCATCTCGCTCGGATGCTGCGTCGAGCTGTAGACGAGCATGCCGTCCATTTCCTTCGGCACCGCATACGCGATCTGGCCTTCGAGATAGAACTGCTCCTGGCCGCCGACCTCGAACGTGCCGGCGAGCCGATGTGGCGCGGCGGCGATCTTGGCACCGGGATCGCCGCGCCGCAGATGCAGCGGCGGCAGGACGAACTGCTTCGCGGCTTTTGCGTCGGCGGCGGTGAGGATCGCGTCGCGCGGTTCATAACGGACCACGTCGTCGCTTTTCGCGAGCGCGGCGGCGCGGCGTGCGAGCTCGTGGCTTTCGGCGATGACCGCGAAGACCGGCTGGCCGAGGTAGAGCACTTCGCCGTCGGCGAGAATCGGATCGTCGTGCAGCACCGGGCCGCAATTGTTTTCGCCGGGGATATCGTCGGCACTCAGCACCGCGATCACGCCGGGCGCGTTTCTGACCGCGTCGAGATCCATCGACACGATCCGCGCATGCGCATGGCGCGACAGGCCGAGCGCCGCGTGCAGCGTGCCGTGCAGCTCGGTGATGTCGTCGGTGTAGGTCGCTTCGCCGCTCACGTGCAGCGCGGCGGATTCGTGCGGCAGCGGCACGCCGATCGACGCGTCGCCTGTGGCGTCGCTCGACGCTGCGTCGCGTCGCCTGGCGTGCTCGTCCAGGCGGTCGATAAAGGCATCGGTCCGGTTCATCACAGCGACTCCTTCGCGACGATGGCGTGCGCCTCGAACGCGAACGCGTTTACGTCGCGCAGAGCGAGCGGCGCGTCGTCGCGCGTTTCGAGGTAGAAGCGCCACAGCAGATTGCGCGCGACCTTCAGCCGATACGCGCTCGACGCGCGCATGTCGGTGAGCGGCTGGTAGTCGGCGGCGAGCGCGTCCATCGCGCGGCGGGCGGTCGCTTCGTTCCATGCCGCGTCGTTGAGCACGGCTTCGGCGTGCGCGGCGCGCTTCGGCGTCGCCGCCATGCCGCCGAACGCGACGCGCGCCGCGCGGATCGTGCCATCTTGCGCGACGTGCAGCGCAAACGCCGCGCATACCGCAGAGATGTCCTGGTCGTAGCGCTTCGCCACCTTGTAGGTGCGAAACCGCAGCGCGCCAGCCGGGCGCGGCACGCGCAGCGCGCTCACGAATTCGCCTGGCGCGAGCGCGGTCTTCTGATAGCCGAGGTAGAACGCATCGAGTGGCAGCGTGCGGGTCGCGCGATCGTGGCGCAGCACGACCTCGGCGCCGAGCGCGAGCAGTGCCGGCATCGAATCGCCGATCGGCGAGCCGTTCGCGACGTTGCCGCCGAGCGTGCCGGCATTGCGGATCGGCAGCGAGGCGAAGCGCGTCCACAGTTCGGCGAGCTCGGGGTAGTCGGCGGTGAGCGCCGCGTAGGCGTCTTCGAGCGTGACCGCTGCGCCGATCGTCAGCGTTTGGGCGTCCCGTGCGATCGTCTTCAACTCCGCGACGTTGCCGGTGTACAGCAGCTCGCCGAGATCGCGGAACTGCTTGGTGACCCACAAGCCGACGTCGGTGCTGCCCGCGACGATGCGCGCGTCCGGATGCTGCGCGCGCAGCGTCGCGAACGCATCGAGCGTAAGCGGGGCGCGGAAGGTGGTTGAGCCGAACGCGGCGCCGCGTGCGTCGGGCGCGCTGTATTCGAACGTGTCTTCGCGTTGCAGCGTGCGCAGCGTGGACGCGATCGCCTCACGGTCGAGCGCGACACGCGGATGCTGCGCGTAGTCGAACATCTTCTGCGCGGCCTCGATGATCGGCCGGTAGCCCGTGCAGCGGCACAGATTGCCGGACAGCGCCGCGTCGATTTCGTCGCGGGTCGGCAGGCCGGCGCCGACGGGCTGGTTCTCGTAGAGCGCCCACATCGACATGACGAAGCCGGGCGTGCAGAAGCCGCATTGCGAAGCGTGACAGTCGACCAGTGCCCGTTGCACCGGATGCAGCGCACCGCTCGCGGCGCGCAGGTCTTCGACGGTGAAGAGGGCGCGGCCGTCGAGCGTCGGCAGAAACTGGATGCAGGCATTGACCGCCTTCAACGCGAGGCCGCCGCGCGGGTCGAGTTCGCCGATCACGACCGTGCACGCGCCGCAATCGCCTTCCGCGCAGCCTTCCTTGGTGCCGGTGCAACGCAGGTCCTCGCGCAGGTGCTGCAGCACGGTGCGCGTCGCCGGGGCGCCCGCGACCTCGCGGATGGACCCGTGGTAATAGAAGCGGATGGTTTGCGTTGTCATGGCGATTCGAAAGACAGTGCGGACCGGGCGCGCGTTACGCAGGGGGTCGCAAAAGCCGGCCTCGCGCACGTAGATCGCCATCCATACCCCAAGATAGCACTACCGCGTTCCGAAAATATTTTCCGCCTCACATGAAGCCTATGCGGCAGGGGTCATGATCCAGGTACGATTCGCGCGGCGGCGAGAAGTTGCGTGCACGGTCTGGCGACCGGCAAGGATGGCGCGCGATGGACAGAGCGCCGCGTAGAAAAAACGCCGGACTTCGGTCGCCCGGCATGGGCAACACGAAGTCCGGCGTGATTGGCAGGGTGCCGTCGAACGGTGTTCGAAACGCGCGCGACCGGCTTAAGCTCGGTCAGGTCACCCGACGGCGATTGCGCACGAGGCTCAGCATCAGGGCGACGAACGCGACGATAAACGCGACGCCCGACCACATCGGCAGCGTCAACCCGAGAATCGGCGGATACGCGGTTTCGCACAGGCCCGCGACCTTGAACACGCTCGGCAGCCAGTGCGCGGGCGGCAGGCTGTCCACCACCGGCTGCAGCGCGTCGAAGCCGCAGCTGAAGCCCGGATTCGCCTGCACGTACACGTGGCGCGCCGCGGTCACGATGCCGGCGAGCGCCGACAGCGCGGCCATCACTTCGAGCAGGCGCACGCCGCGCCAATTCCTGAAGCGCGCGCCTAGGAACGCGAAGATCGCGATCAGCAGAAAGAAATAGCGCTGGATGATGCACAGCGGGCACGGGTCTTCGCGCAGGCCGAACTGCAGGTACAACGCGCCGCCCACGAGGGCGACGCAGATCACGCCGAGCAGAACCAGTAGGGAGCGCTCGCGGCGCAGCATCGCGGAATCGTTATTCATGGATCTTCGATTTGTCTGGAGACGAAAGGGCGGGTGCCCGCGATTCTAGCGCGAACCCCCTTCGCGCCGCTTATCGCCTGACCCTTGGCGCGGGCGCGACAACGGCCGGGTGGCGGACCCCGGTGCACTTTAGCGGATCGCGTTCAGCACCGCTTCGGCGGCGCGGCCGATCGCGAGCAGCGCGTCGTCGGCGTGTGGCGCGCCCGCCAGCATCAGGCCGACTGGCGCGTCGCCGCGCAGATGGCACGGCAGCGACAAGGCGCAGCTATCGAGGAAGTTGAACGCGCTCGGGTTGCGCAGGATCAGCGCGTTGGTGCGGCCGAACGTGTCGTCGTCGTGCAGCAGGTCGGCGAGGCGCGGCGGCACGACCGGCACCGTCGGCGCGACGACCGCGTCGAAGCGCTGCCACAGCGTGCGGGCGGCTTCATCGAGCATCGCCTCGCGCTCGGCGAGCAGGTCCAGATAGTCGACCGCGCTGGCCGGCTGCCCCTTCATGATGCGCACCAGCACGCGCGGATCGTACTGCTCGCGATGCTTGTCGAGCAGCGGACGATGCCACGCATACGCCTCGATCGACGAAAAGCCGAAGCGGTTGATCTCCGGCAGGCGGTCGAGCGGCGCGAAGCGCACCTCGCTGACGATCGCGCCGGCCGCCTCCAGATGCTTGAGTGCGGTATCGATTGCGCGCGCGACTTCGGGTTCGACGCCGTCGGTCACGAAGTTGGTCAGCACGCCGAGGCGCACGCCTTCGAGCGGCCGCGATGCCGGGATGCGCGGCTCGAGCCCGGCGAGCATCCGGTCGACCAGCGCGCAGCAGGCAACCGACACGCCGATCGGCCCGAACGAATCGAGCGTCGACGACAGCGGTACACCGCCTTGCTTCGGGATGCGCGCGGCGGTTGGCTTGAAGCCGGTCAGTCCGCACAAGGCGGCCGGAATGCGGATCGAGCCGCCGGTGTCGGTGCCGAGCGCGACCGCGGCCATACCGTCGGCGACCGAGGCCGCCGCGCCCGACGACGAGCCGCCCGAAATCCGCTCGTCGCCCTTGACGCCGCGCCGGTACGGCGACAACGGATGGCCGTAGTGCGGATTCAGGCCGAGCCCGGAAAACGCGAACTCGCTCATGTTGGTACGCCCGACGATCACGGCGCCGGCCCGCTTCAGACGCGCGACCGCGACCGCGTCGGCTTTAGCGGCAGGCGCGTGGGCGAGCGCGATGGAACCCGCGCGGGTAGGCTGCCCTTCGATGTCGAACAGGTCCTTGACGGACACCGGAATGCCGGCGAGCGGCGACAGCACGGTGCCGGCCGCGCGCAGGCGGTCGTGCGCGTCGGCGGCCGCGCGCGCGGCGTCGGCGTCGACGTGCATGAAGACGGCGGCGCCCTGGCCGGCCGGATCGGCGATCCGGTCGAGCGCGGTTTCGACGAGCGCGCGGCTCGTGGTGCGGCCGGCGGCGAGATCGGCGGCAAGCTGGGCAAGCGGCGGGAAAGGGGCGAATTCAGTGGCCATGGTGTCGGTAGGAATCCGGTTGAGCGCCGGTCGGGCGCATGGGCGGGGCAGGGTCGAGCCAATGGGAAAGGTCCGTCCGCATTGTAGAGCAAGGTTTTGCGGGCGAGTGGCGGCTGGCGGGCGGTGCCACGCGGTGCGCGAAAGCGCTGTAAATCGCGCTAGTCCGTTTGTTACACTGCGCTTTCTGAGATTACTTTTTGTAAGGAAAGCGCTCATGCACCATGGCATCGGCTTCATCCAGGATCTGGCCGTCGTGATGGCGCTGGCCGGCGTCGTCACCGTGCTGTTCCATCGACTGAAGCAGCCGGTGGTGCTCGGCTATATCGCGGCCGGCGTGATCCTCGGACCGTACACGCCGCCGTTCCAGCTGATCCGCGACGAACAGACGATCCAGACGCTCGGCGAGCTGGGTGTCGTGTTCCTGATGTTTTCGCTGGGTCTCGAATTCAGCCTGCGCAAGCTCTTCAAGGTCGGCGCGACGGCGATCGTCGCCGCGTTGTCCGAGATCGTGCTGATGCTGTGGATCGGCTACGAGATCGGCAGCGCGTTCGGCTGGAGTCCGATGGACTCGCTGTTCCTCGGCGCGATCCTCGCGATCTCGTCGACGACGATCATCGTGAAGGCACTGTCCGACCTCGGGCTCAAGCGCGAAAGCTTTGCACAGCTCGTGTTCGGCATCCTGATCGTGGAGGATATTCTCGGCATCGCGATGCTCGTGCTGCTGACCGGCATCGCTCAAACCGGGCAACTGTCCGCCGGGCTCGCGGCGCTCACGCTCGGCAAACTGCTGCTGTTCATGACGGTGTCGCTGCTGGTCGGCGTGCTGCTCGTGCCGCGCGCGCTGAACTACGTCGCGCGCACAGGCAGCGACGAAATGCTGCTCGTGGCCGTGCTCGGGTTCTGCTTCGGCTTCTGTCTGCTGGTCGTCAAGCTCAACTACAGCATCGCGCTCGGCGCATTCCTGATCGGCGCGATCATGGCCGAGTCGCGCCATCTGCATCGGATCGAGCATCTGATCGCGCCGCTGCGCGACGCCTTTTCCGCGATCTTCTTCGTGACGATCGGACTGATGCTGAACCCTGCCGTGCTGCTCGACTACGCGTGGCCGATCGCGGTAATCACGCTAGCGGTGATCGTCGGCAAGATCGTGTCGTGCGGGCTCGGCACGTTTCTGTCGGGGCAGGATGCGCGCACATCGATGCGCGTCGGCATGACCGTGTCGCAGATCGGCGAGTTCTCGTTCATCATCGCGGCGCTCGGTCTGACGCTGAAGGTGACGAGCGGGTTTCTGTATCCGGTCGCGGTCGCCGTGTCGGCGTTGACCACGCTGACGACGCCGTATCTGATCCGCATCGCCGATCCGCTCACGCGTCGCATCGCTCGCGCGATGCCCGACACGCTTTCCAACGTGTTCGGCATGTACGGACAATGGCTGCGCAGCCTGATTACGGCGCGCGGCGAGCCGACGCTGATCGGCATGACGCGGCGCATCGTAGTGCAGATCGCGGTGAATCTCGCGCTCGTCGCGGCGATCTTCCTGGTCGTGTCATACAGCGCGCCGCATAGCCGCCGGCTGCTCGCGCACTGGCTCGCCGACGAGCCGCTGCAACGCGTCGTGCAGTGGAGTGTCGCGCTCGTCGTGTCGTTGCCGTTCCTCGTGGCTGTGTATCGCAAGACCAAGTCGCTCGCGCTGCTGCTCGCAGAAGTGAGCGTGCAGTCGACCACCGCGGGGCGCTTCACGAGCGCGCTGCGTCACGCGATCGCCGACCTCATGCCGATCGTGTCGATGATTGGCGTGTTTCTGCTGGTGGCGGCGCTCTCGGGCAGCATCCTGCCGCCGACGGGCCTGCTCGTCGCGGTGCTCGTGTGTGCCGCTGTGCTGCTCACGTTCGTATGGCGCTGGTGCGTGAAGATCCACGCGTCGATGCAGATCGCCTTGCGGGAAACTTTCGACGAACACCCGGACCCCTAAGTCAGAGGGATTGATGTGACGCGTCATAACAATGTGAGCAAATGTGTGCGGGTTTGCCGGGCCTGCGGCGCTGACGGATAATCAGGGCATATTCATTCGTTCGCGCGGAAGGCGCCCGTCCGACAGTCATGAGCGAAAACAAACCCGAAAACGCCGGCACGACCGGCAGTCCGCAGCCGGCCTCGTCCGCGCAAGGCAGCACGCCGGTCGAACCGGCCGCGTCGCTTCCTCCGGCGCATGAAGACGCGACCCAGTCGGCCGCCAAAGACACGAGCCCGTCCGCCGAGGAGGCGACGGCGAGATCGTCGACCGACGATCCGCTCAGCGCATCGGCCCTCACCCCCGCAGATCCGCGAGCCGCGCGGCTGCGCGACGCGGCCGAGGCACGCAGCGCCGCCGCCGAATCGACCGCGCGGCAGGAAGCCGCGGTGCACGAACGCGAAGCGCGGCGCGCCGGAACGCGTAGTGCAGGCGCAACAACGGTGAAGGCGGATCCGGTCGTGAAACCGACCGTGGCCTCCGCCGACCAGCCGCACGCAAGCAGCATCGGCACCGTGGACATCGCCACCGACGAAGAAATCGCCACCGAGGAAGCCGCCGCGCGCACCGCGCGTGCGGCTGGGTCGCCGCCGCCCGGCTTCGGCGCCGCACCCGATTTCAGCGCCACGAACCCGCCCCCGCCCAACGCGTTGCCGCCGTCGCCGCCGCGCTATTTGCGCCAGGGCGATTCGGCATGGAGCGTGTTCGGCCGCATCATCGCGGCGCGCGCGCGGCAGCTGTTCGATCGCGCGGGGCAGCGGATCACGCAGCGCACGCTGCGCATCGGCGTGTCGGCGCGCATCTTCCACCCGGAACCGGGTGCGAAGGGATTGCGCGGCAAGACGCTGCAGTATCTGGAGGAGTCGATCGCGCATTGGGTGATGTCGCGCGACGTGCTGGTCTTCATGATCCCGACCGTCGGTCATCAGGGCATGCTGCACCCGAGCAACATCCGTCTGCGCGACTACGCGAAGCATCTCGATGGCCTGCTGCTGCAAGGCGGCGCCGACCTGTCGCCGCAGTCGTACCAGGAAATCGCGTCGAGTCCCGAGTGGCCCGGCGACCGCGTACGCGATATGTACGAGCTCGAACTGCTGCACGAGTTCATCGAGTCGGGCAAGCCGGTGCTTGGCGTGTGCCGCGGCTGCCAGCTGATCAACGTCGCGTTCGGCGGCACGCTGTATCAGGACATCGCAACCGATGTGCCGACCGCCAACGCGCACGTCAACGAGGACTACGATCAGCACCGGCACGGCGTGCATTTTCCGGATGGCTCGACGCTGCTGAACATGTTCCCCGGGCGGCGCGACGCGATCGTCAACTCGATCCACCATCAGGCGGTGAAGACGCTGGGCCGCGATTTGAACATCGAGGCGGTGTCGGCGCAGGACGGCATCATCGAGGCCGTGCGCTACCGGCGCGCGCCGTTCGTGATGGGCGTGCAGTGGCATCCGGAGTTTCATCGGGCGGGCGGCCCGGAGTTGCTCGACTGCACGCCGTTGCTCGATACGTTCCTGCGGGTCGCGCGGGAGACGCGCTTTTAGGCGTGGCGGGTTTGCGTTGGCGCGGCCTGCGCGGTTGAGGGCTTATCTCATCCCTCTCGCGCACTGCCGCCGGGCTTTTTCTCTGCGTCGATTGACGCTGTGACCCGGTGCTCATCGCCCGAATTGCTCCGGGATTTCCGTGACGCGACGCTGCGTCATGTGGTTCATCCACTCGGTGCTATTTGCCGGCAAATTGTTCAACGGGGCGGTGCGGGGCGGCGTCGCGACGTCGCGCAAGGGCATGGCGGCGGACGTCATCACGTCAGCGTATTCGTCTGCGCCGAATTGTGCCGGCACGAACGACGCATCGTTCGCCGATGACGTGTTCGACCGCGCACGCATGACCGCAACGCGCGGCACGTGCGCTTCGTGCAACGACTCACTTGCGACATGGCGATCCACTGGCTGCCGATGAGTTTCGGCACGAAGCACTCGGCGTGGACGAGATGAGTGGACCGCCTCACTCGGCAGGGGCGCGGGAGCGGCAGCGGCTACGTCGGCAGGTAATGGCGGGAGCACCGGAGTCGGTGTCACCGCCTCGGCAATCACCGGCGCTTCGGGCCTCGCAACCTGATAACGACGCTTCTCCACCGGCACGTCACGACGCACGATCAGAGCTTGCGCGGACTTCAGCAGCTCGGAGGCGATGTGCCGAGGCGCGAGAGGCTGATCCGCGACCCACCACGCCAGCACCGCGACGCAGACGATTGCGCCGGCACTTGCCGCGACCGTACGCCCATTCCATACAGTGCGCCGCTGCGCAGTACGCGGCGAACGAGCTTTGAGCGCGATACGCATTGGACCCGGAGGCGCCTGCCGTGGCGCATCGGGACGGGCTCCAGCAACTGCGTTTGCAGCTTCCCCGGCAGGCCGCGCGGCAGCCTCAGCGAGTGGCGCCGCCGTCCATTGCACGCCGACCGGCACGCCGTAGATCGACACCGATTGCCCATACGACCGCAGCTGCTGATTTTTCATGCAGACGGTGCGTAACAGCGCTGCATACAGCGAATCGAGCCCGGTACGCCAGTGCTGAGCGAGTGGCAGCAACGCCCAGTCGCGGCCAAAAGGTTCGGGGAGGTGGTCGAGCGGACGGAGACGGGGTAGCGCCAATGCGCCTTCGATCAAAGTGAGCGGCGTGCTGGTCATCGGTTTCTTCCGGTGCCTCGTGGCAGAACCACCGGTGAGGCAGTGACGGAATCTGTAAGACGCCGACGAATTCATCGGCAACAGAAGATGTTGCCTCGAAACTACCTGGTCCAGCCTTCAGATGACTCCGAAAGACGGGGACATCGAATACGAGCGCCGCCACCGCGCCGCCGTGCGATAGCGCGCGCTGCACGCACCCCCAACCACGGCGCTCAGGGCTTTAACCGATACACATAGCGCAACGCGGTGATATCCACGCCGCCCATATGGTCGGGCTCCGCGCCGACGAACTGCCAGCCGTGCCGCTCGTAAAAACCGATCGCTGCGGTATTACCCTCGAGCACGTACAGATAGAGCTGCACCTCGCCCTGCGCGCGCGCCCAGTCAACGGCCGCGCGCATCAACGTTTTGCCGACGCCGATGCCCTGATAACCGGGCAGCGCATGCAGGTTGTCGAGCAGTACGCCCCAGGCGGACTCGGGCTGACGCTCGACACACACGAAGCCGGTCGGCTCGCCGGCTAGCTCGGCGATCAACACGATGCGGCGCTCGCCGCCCGGCGCGTCGAGACGCGCTGCCCAATAGGCGGCGCGTTCGCGCGTGACTTCACCGTCGAGGAACGCGTCGGGCAGCAGGCCGCGATAGGTGGCTTGCCAGCTGACGCTGTGAATCGATGCAATCAGCTCGGCGTCCTCGAGCGTGGCGGGGCGCAGGGAAAGGGCAGGGGTGGTTCGCATCGGAGTAATCAACTGAATGGCCTCGCGCGGACAGTCTACCGCGCCGCCCGCAGGTGTCGCGCGTAAGCAGACTGTATGCGTTTCGCGGCGACCTTATCAGCAGTAACATTACGTGGCGTGAGCCCCGCATCAAGCACAGCGTTTACCCTGATATCGCGTGGACGCGATGACCATCAAAATGCGGCGCCCCCGGCGTGCTTCACTTATACCTGCTCGTCCGGCAGCGGTATCCGCTTGCCAAACGCAGTGGATCGTTTCAATTGCCCGCTCGTCTGCGTCGCGTCGATCCGTCCGACAGGGCGACGGGCCCATCCGAGAGTGTCATGTCTACTGCGACTCACGCCGCTTCCGTCACGGAAGAATCCAAGGTCAAGACAGTGTTCCGCGTCGTCAGCGGCAACTTTCTTGAAATGTACGACTTCATGGTCTATGGCTACTACGCTTCGGCGATCGCCAAGACCTATTTTCCGAGTGGCAGCGATTTCGCGTCGCTGATGCTGTCGCTGTCCGTGTTCGGCGCGGGCTTCCTGATGCGGCCGCTCGGCGCGATCGTGCTCGGCGCCTACATCGACCATCACGGCCGTCGCAAAGGCCTGATCCTCACGCTGAGCCTGATGGCGCTCGGCACGTTGACAGTCGCCACGATACCGGGCTACGCGACCATCGGGCTCCTGGCGCCCGTGCTCGTGCTGCTCGGCCGGCTGCTGCAAGGCTTCTCGGCCGGCGCCGAGCTCGGCGGCGTATCGGTGTATCTGTCGGAGATCGCGACGAAGGGCAACAAGGGCTTCTATTGCTCGTGGCAGTCCGGCAGCCAGCAGGTCGCGGTGGTGTTCGCCGCGCTGGTCGGCGTGCTACTCAACAAGCTGCTGCCTGCCGACCAGATGTTCGCGTGGGGCTGGCGCGTGCCGTTCCTGATCGGCTGTCTGATCGTGCCGTTCCTGTTCTTCATCCGTCGCTCGCTGCAGGAAACCGAAGAGTTCTCGAAGCGCAAGCATCGTGCGAGTATGAGCGAGATTCTGAAGTCGATGCTCGCGAACTACCCGATCGTGCTGGGGGGCATGGGCATGGTCGTCATGACGACCGTGTCGTTTTACATGATCACCGCCTACACGCCGACCTTCGGCAGGGAAGTGTTGAAGCTGTCGGCGATCGACGCGCTCGTCGTCACCGTCTGCGTCGGTATCTCGAACCTGATCTGGTTGCCGTTGTCCGGCGCGCTGTCGGATCGCATCGGCCGCCGTCCGGTGCTGCTCGTGTTCACGATCCTGACGATCCTCACCGCGTATCCGGCGCTGCAATGGCTCGTCGCCGAACCGTCGTTCGCGCGTCTGCTCGCGGTGCAGCTGTGGCTGTCGTTCCTGTACGGCTGCTACAACGGCGCGATGGTCGTCGCGCTGACCGAAGTGATGCCGGTCGAAGTGCGCACGGCAGGTTTCTCGCTCGCCTATAGCCTCGCGACGACGATTGGCGGCTTCACGCCGGCCATCGCGACGCTGCTGATCCACGTGACCAGCAACAAGGCGGCGCCGGGTCTGGTCCTCGGCGTGGCGGCGATCTGCGGTCTGCTCGCGACGCTGTTCCTGTATCGCACGCCGGAGTCGCGCAATCAGTATCGGGCGGCCTGACGGGTTAGCCTGGTCTTCTGAAAACGAAAAACCCCGCGCAGGCGGGGTTTTTTGTTGATGGCGCGTGGTGGTCGGTCGCTAACCGTGCCGCAATTCATTGGCGACCGCCTCGACGACTTCATCCCAAGCACCCGGCCGCGGCTGACGCACGAGCGTCGCACCGGGATACCACGGGCTGCGCGCGTCGCCGTCGAACCAGCGCCAATCCGCGGCGAACGGCAGCATCAGCCAGAGCGGTTTGCGCAGCGCGCCCGCGAGGTGCGCGATCGAGGTGTCGATCGACACCACCGCGTCGAGCCGCTCGACGATCGCCGCGGTATCCGCGAAGTCGCCGATGCGATTATCGAAACGATGGATGGCGGCCGCGCGCGGATGCGTGTCGAGCGCCGCGCGTTCCTCGGCGGACAGATCGGGCTGCAGCACGATCCAGTCGATGCCGTCGAGCGCGAACAGCGGCTCGAGCGCGGCTAGCGGCATCGTGCGGGTTTCGTTGCGCTGGATACGCCCCGACCACGCGAGCCCGATTTTGCGCTTCGCCTGACCGCCGAGCGAGCCGCGCCATTTGCGGCCATAGGCCGGCGGCACGTTCAGATACGGCGTGCGGGTCGGAATCGTGGCGTAGCGCGTGCCGAGCGCGAGCGGCAGGCTCAGCAGCGGAATTTGCAGATCGGCGGCGGGGCGCGGCTGGCCCTGCGCGATCAGCGAGACGCGCCAGCTCTGCGCGACGGGCGCGAGCAGCGGCAACAACTGCGGCTGCACTTCGAGCACGACCCGCGCGGCGCGAAGCGCTGCGAGCGGGACGAAGCGCACGAACTGCAGCGTGTCGCCGAGACCCTGTTCGGCATGGATCAGCAGCGTGTGCTTGTCGATGGCTTCGCCGTGCCAGCGCGGCAGCGTCTGGATCGCCGCTTGCGCGACGGTCTGCAAGCGCCATTCGTATTCGGGCAGCCCGCGTTCGAAGTCGCGCATCGCGAGCCACGCGAGCGCACGGTTCATATGCGCGGACGCAAGATCGGGACGCAGCCGCAACGCCTGGTCGAGCGCGCGCACCGCCGCCGCATGCGCGCCGAGCGCCTGGTGTGCGGTGCCGAGCGCGAGCCACGCGAGCGCGAATTGCGGATCGAGCCCGACCGCGCGCTCCAGATACGGCAGCGCCTGTTCGGCACGGCCGAGCGCCGCGAGCGCGTTGCCCATGCCGTAGATCGCGGGGGGCAGGTTCGGCTGCAGACGCAGCGCCGCGTCAAAGGACGCGACCGCTTGCGCGTGATCGCCGGTCGCGTCGAACGTATTCGCGAGATTGAAGTGCGCGGCGACGAAGCGCGGCTCGGCGGCGAGCGCGGCCTCGAAGCAGGGCACCGCTTCCTGCGGCCGATCGAGCGCGTTCAGCGACATGCCCATGTTGTTCAACGCGCCCGCGTGACCGGGGCGCAGCTCCAGCGCACGCCGGAACGACGAAATCGCGTCGGCGTGACGGCCGAGCGCGTGCAGCGCGTTGCCGAGGTTGTTGTGCGACGACGGGTCGTTCGGCTGCAGGCGCAGCGAGCGTTCGAACGCATCGGCGGCGTCTTCGTGACGGCCCAGCGACGCGTACGCGTTGCCGAGGTTGTAGTGCGCCATCGGGAACGTCGGTGCGAGCGTCAGCGCGTTGCGGAACTGCTCGATCGCGGCGTCGATCTGGCCCAGCGCCCTCAGCGCATTGCCGAGGTTCAGCTGCAGCGCCGCGTCTTCCGGGCGCAGGTCGACCGCACGCCGCACGAGCGCCGCGGCTTCGGCGTGCTGGCCCTGCTGGTGGCGCAGCACGCCGAGCAGATGCAGCGCGTCGACGTGGCTGGGGTCGTGGTCGAGCGTGGCGCGGTAGTCGCGTTCGGCGTCGTCGAGGCGGCCGTCACGATGCGCCGCGAACGCGCGGTCAAAAACAGGTTGCATGACGGGGAGGGCATTCGGATCAATCAGATTGAGGCCGCATTTTCCCACACTTGCGCATGCGGCCCGGATTTGGGGGATCGTGGGCTCATGGGTGGACGACCGGGTAACCCCTCGCGCGACCCTCCCGCCGCGCGATTGATGCAGCGCACCCGTGTGCCTATGAGCTGCGGCGTACACTAGAACGCATTGTTGCCTCGGGAGTTCCGCATGGACGCTGCCGCCTATGACGCGTCGCCGGTGCTGATCGTCGGGGCCGGTCCCACCGGACTTGCCGCAGCGATGAGTCTCGCGCGCGCCCATATCCCCGTGCGTCTGATCGACAAGGCACCGCGGCCGAATCCGTACTCGCGCGCGGTCGGCATCCAGGCGCGCACGCTCGAGCTGCTCGAGCAGCATCGGCTGATCGAACCGTTTCTCGAACTCGGCCATCGCGCACGCGTCGCGAATCTGTTTTCGAACGGCATGCGGCTCGCGCAGCTCGATTTCGATCCGCTGCACACGCGCTATCCCTATCTGCTGTTTCTCGACCAGTCGGTGACCGAGCGGCTCCTGACCGAGCATCTGGCGACGCTCGGCGTGAAGGTCGAGCGCGGCGTCGAACTGATGGCGTTCATGCAAGGCTCCGCGAGCGTTCAGACGACGCTGCGTCGCGCGGACGGACACACCGAAACCATGCGCCCGTCCTATCTGATCGCGGCCGACGGTGCGCATAGCTCGATTCGCCATAGGCTCGCCCTGAACTTCGAGGGCAAGACCTTCGAGCAGACGTTCCTGCTCGCCGACCTGCACGCCGAAACCGACTGGCCCGACGACGAGTTCCATATCTTCGCGTCGGGCGACGGTCTCGTCGCGCTGTTTCCGATGGGCCACGGCCGCCATCGGCTGATCGCCGATCATGCGCTCGAGCCGTCCGGCAGCGCAGCGCCATTGACACGCGCGCCGCGCGGCGAGCCGCCGCTGGACCCGGCCCCGGAGCCGTCGCTCGAGCAATGCAAGGCGCTGATCGCGCGACGCGTGCGCGAGCGTGTCGACGTGTCGGATCTCGCGTGGTCGTCGTATTTCCACGTCAATAGCCGGATGGTCGAGCGGCTGCGGGTGGGTCGCATCTTCCTCGCCGGCGATGCGGCCCACGTACACAGTCCAGCCGGCGCGCAAGGCATGAACACCGGCATCCAGGAAGCGCTCAACCTCGGCTGGAAGCTCGCGCGCGTGATCGACGGCGCGGCGCCCGATCGTCTACTCGATACGTATCACCTCGAACGGCATCCGATCGAGCGCGACGTGCTGCGGCAGACCGGCTTCATCACCCAGATGGCCGAGGCCGATCACGGTCCGCTGAAGCTGCTGCGCGAGCGCGTGATGCCGGTGCTGGCTGCGCTCGGTCCGCTGCGCGATGCCGCGCGGGCGACGATCAGCGAGCTGTCGATCCAGTACCGGCGCAGTCCGCTGACGCTCGAACGTGTGCTCGACGGCGGCCCGCGCGCGGGCGAGCGCGCGCCGGACGCGCTCGTGCATGTGGTCGACGGTCCGCTCGGGCGTGCGCCCGGCGTAGGCTGCATTTTCGATCTGCACGATCCCGCGTTCTTCTCGCTGTTTCTGCTGGTGCCGCCGCTGCCCGTCGACGACACGCCGCTCGATCCCGCCGCGAAACATGCGCCGCCACCGGATCCGGAGGTGGAGAAGCTCGCCGCCGAAGTCGAGCGGCTGCTGCCGAACGCGGTGCGCATCTGGCGCATCACCGATACGAGCGGCGACGGCGGCCCGGCGCTGTCCGACTCGTATGGGCGTACGCGGCCGTCGTTTTATCTGGTGCGGCCGGATGGCTATATCAGCGCGCGCGGTCGCACCGGCTCGGACCTGCACGGTCTCGTGCGGCATTGCGAGGCGTGGTTTGCGGTGGGGGGAGAGATACCGGAGCAGGCGACGCTGTGATCGGCGCCGCCGGTTGTGTGGCCCGTGGGGACTGGCATGCGCACGGCAGCGGATTGCGCCGCCGCGCCGGGTTGATTGTGGAAGCGGGCTTAGCCTAAGCCGCCGACGCCTGCGCCGGCGTCAACTTCTCGCGATACCTGACGATCGCCTCGCGCGTGAAGTCCGATAGCGCTATGTCATACGTGTCCGGCGCTTCGTCGAGCGTCGCGAGCAGCGCGCGCCGCATGCGCGGCTCCCAGGAGCGGCGGATGTGTTCGGCGACGCCGGTCAGCGCTTCCTCGTGATCGGGCATCGACTCGAAGAAATCGCCGATCCGGTTCGCCATGTCGATCAGATTCCGTTTGTCCATCGCTCGCCTCACTTGCCCGCGGTAACGGCCGCGGCCGCATTGGCCAGCTCGCGCTGCTTCAGCAGTTCGAGCTGTTCGCTGTTGAAGCGCGAATAGTCTTTCTGCCATTGCGACGGCTGCTCGACCGGCATCACCTGCACCGCGGTCACCTTGTATTCGGGGCAGTTGGTCGCCCAGTCGGAGCTGTCGGTCGTGATCACGTTCGCGCCGGATTCGGGGAAGTGGAACGTCGTATAGACGACGCCCGGCTGCATGCGCTCGGTCACCTTCGCGCGCAGCACGGTCTGACCCGCGCGCGATTCGATGCCGACCCAGTCGCCGGTCTTGATGCCGCGATCTTCGGCGTCGTGCGGATGCAGTTCGAGCCGGTCTTCCTCATGCCAGCGCGAGTTCTCGGTGCGGCGCGTCTGCGCACCGACGTTGTACTGCGACAGGATGCGGCCGGTCGTCAGCAGCAGCGGATACTTGCGCGTCACTTTCTCCGGCGATGCGATGAACTTCGTGATCACGAACTTGCCCTTGCCGCGCACGAAGGTATCGACGTGCATCGTTGGCGTGCCATCGGGCGCGTCTTCATTGCACGGCCACTGGATGCTGCCCAGTTCGTCGATCTTCTGATACGACACGCCATGAAAGGTCGGGGTGAGCCGCGCGATTTCGTCCATGATTTCGGACGGATGCGCGTAGTCCATCTCGTAGCCGAGCGCGCGCGACAGCAGTAGCGTGACTTCCCAGTCCGCGTAGCCGCCGAGCGGCGGCATCACCTTGCGCACGCGCGAGATGCGGCGCTCGGCATTGGTGAACGTGCCGTCCTTTTCGAGGAACGACGAACCGGGCAGCAGCACGTGTGCGTACTTGGCGGTCTCGTTCAGGAAGATGTCCTGCACGACGATGCATTCCATCGACGACAGCGCGGCCGCCACATGATGCGTGTTCGGGTCCGACTGCACGATGTCCTCGCCCTGGCAGTAGAGGCCCATGAAGCTGCCGTCCAGCGCGGCGTCGAACATGTTCGGAATGCGCAGGCCCGGTTCCGGTTGCAGCGTGACGTTCCAGGCGTTTTCGAACTGCGTGCGCACGAGCGTATCGCCGATGTG
>DATAQT010000206.1:0-1655 GCA_036264535.1 Paraburkholderia sp.
AAGCACGGCCTGCACCAGCGGGTCTGCGCGCACGCCGGTCTTGAGCTCGGCCTGCCGCGCCTCATTCTGCGATCTCACCGTCGGCTGGCCCTCTTCGGCCGATACCACGACCATCCAGCGCCGATTCGTCCACTGCGAGAACTTGCGCGCGAGATCGTTGACCAGCGTCCTCGCGGCGCTGCGCTCCAATCCGATCTCGAGCCGACCGTCCTCGCAGCGCACCAGCCGCACGTCGCGCTCGAGCGCGAGTTTGACGCCGAGGTCGCGCTTCTGCGCGGCCAGGGCGATCAAATCCTCAAAGCGCGCGACGACGAGCGGCGGTGGACTCGGCTGCGTCTCGGGCAGACGCGCGATGGGCTCGCTCGACGGCGCAAGGGCTGCGCGCGGCGAGCCGCGCGAGGTCTCGACCCGGGGCGCTTCGACCCGCGGCGCCTCGAAGCGCGTCCCCGAGGCGACCGTCGCATGCGAAGGCGTCGAACCGCGCGCACGGTTGACGTTTGCGTTGTCGTCGAGCGACCGGATCACTTCATCGGGCGTCGGCAGATCGGCGGCATAGGCGATGCGCACCAGCACCATTTCAGCCGCCGCGAGCGGCCGGCCGGCGGCGGCGACCTCGGCAACGCCTTTGAGCAGCATCTGCCAGGTGCGCGAGAGCACGCGCATGGAGAGCTTCTCGGCAAAGGCGCGTCCGCGCGCGCGTTCGACCTCGATCAGCGCCGGATCATCGGCGACCGCGGGCACGATCTTCACGCGGGTCACGAAATGGGTGAACTCGGCGAGATCAGTCAGCACCACCGCGGGATCGGCGCCGATGTCGTATTGCGCGCGCAGCTCGGTCAGCGCAGAGGCGACATCGCCTCGCATCAACGCCTCGAACAAGTCGATTACGCGCGCACGGTCGGCAAGCCCCAGCATTTGCCGCACGTCCTCGGCGCGCACCGCTCCGGCCGCGTGCGCGATGGCTTGATCCAACAGCGACAGTGCGTCGCGCACCGAGCCTTCGGCTGCGCGCGCGATCAGAGCAAACGCCTCGGGCTCGACCTCGATCGCTTCCCTGCTCGCAATCGTTTCGAGATGCTTCACCAGCAGTCCGGCATCGACCCGACGCAGATCGAAGCGCTGGCAGCGCGACAGAATGGTGATGGGAACCTTGCGAATTTCCGTGGTGGCGAAGATGAACTTGGCGTGCGCCGGCGGCTCTTCCAAGGTCTTGAGCAGGGCGTTGAAGGCCTGCGTGGAGAGCATGTGAACTTCGTCGAGAATGTAGACCTTGTAGCGGGCGCTGACCGGGGCATAGCGAATCGCGTCGTTGATCTGGCGCACGTCGTCGACGCCGTTGTGAGAGGCGGCGTCCATCTCGATGACGTCGATGTGCCTGCTCTCCATGATCGCTTGGCAATGCACGCCGATCGCCGGCATTTTGATTGCCGGGGCGGTGATGGAGCCGTCGGTAAGCTCGTAGTTCAGCGCGCGGGCGAGGATGCGCGCCGTCGTGGTCTTGCCGACGCCGCGCACGCCGGTCAGGATCCAGGCTTGCGGGATGCGAGCTGCCTCGAACGCATTCGAGACCGTGCGCACCATCGCATCTTGGCCGATCAGATCATCGAAGGTCGCGGGACGATACTTGCGAGCGAGCACGCGGTAGGACGAATCGT
>DATAQT010000142.1:0-14205 GCA_036264535.1 Paraburkholderia sp.
ATTGAGCGTACCGTCGAAGCTTTTTTCGCGCGCCAGGTGCTTGGCGGCGGCGAGCAGCATCGCGGTGTGGCCGTCGTGACCGCATGCGTGCATCTTGCCGGGCAGCTTGCTCGCGTAGGGCAGGCCGGTGGTTTCGTGGATGGGCAGCGCGTCCATGTCGGCGCGCAGGCCGAGCCGGCGCGTGCCGTTGCCGACCTTCAGTTGCCCGACCACGCCGGTCTGGCCCAGGCCGCGATGCACGGTATAGCCCCACTCCCGCAGGCGTTCGGCGACCAGAGCGCCGGTTGCGAACTCCTCGTAGGCCAGCTCCGGGTGCGCGTGGATGCTGCGTCGCAGCGCGATCATTTCTTCTTCGACTTCGGCGATGCCCGCCGGAATGACCATCGTGTTCATGTCGTCTCTCTCCATGTCAGCGTGAGCCGAGCATAGCCGCGCCGATATTCGAGCGGCAGGCGTAGAATCGTTACGGTGCCAACCACTGGTTGCCCCCTCTACGCAGCTCATCCGGATGAAACTGCATCAACTCAATACCTTGGCGGCGATTGCGGATACCGGAAGTATCCGGGCCGCCGCCCGCTCGCTCGGGCTCTCCCCGGCCGCCGTGACCAAGGCGATGCGCGAGCTCGAAGCCGATCTGCACGCCCCGCTCGTCGTGCGCGGCGCGAGCGGTGTCGCGTTCACCGAGTTCGGCCGCGCGCTCGTCGTGCACGCGCGGCTCGTGCTCGGCCAATTGCAGCGCGCGCAAGCCGAAATCGAGGCGTTGCGCGGCGCCGCGGCCGGCAAGCTGTCGATCGGGGTCACGCCGTGGGTCGCGCTGACCTTTCTCGCGCCCGCCGTCCAGCGCTTTCGCGAGCGCATGCCGGACGTGCAACTGGAATTTTTCGAAGGTCTGCTGGCGGTCGTGCAGCCGCGTCTGCGCGACGGCAGCCTCGATTTTTCGATCGGCCGGCCGGCGCCTGCTTCACCGCAGTCGGAGTTTCAGAACGTGCCGCTCTTTTCGACGCACGCGGCGGTGGTCGCGCGGCGTGACCACCCGAAGGCCGGTTGCCGTACGCTGCTCGATCTCGAAGACGAGCAATGGATACTGAACTGGGACCCGGCGAGCCGCGAGATGATGTCGAACAATCTGTTCGTCAAGCGCGGCATGCGGGTGCCGCGCACGATCGTGCTCGCGCATTCGCTCGCGATCGTGCTGGGCCTGCTCGCGCACACGGACATGCTCAGCATCTTTCCGTGGCCGCTCGTCGAGGTGATAGGCGCGAAAGAAAAACTGTGGGCGTTGCCGCTACGCGAGACGCTGGACGAAACCATCATCAGCATCACGTCGCGGCGTGGCGCGCCGACAAGCCCCGCCGCCGCGTGCTTTCTCGACTGCCTGCGCGAGACGATCGACGACGGCGCGCGCTCGCAGGACCCCGAACAGCGCCGGCTGTTTCATTCGATCGAGCTATTGCTGTAGCGGCTGCCGCGGCTTTTCACGCGGCACGCCGCGTCAATCGAGAAACTCGCCCGCGCGCTTTCTGAGCATCGCGCTGAAATCGTCGAGCCAGCCGATCGAGAGCCGCCAGCTCTGCCAGTACAGATCGACATCGATATGCTTGCCCGGCGCGATTTCGACCAGTTCGCCGCGCGCCAGATACCCGGCGATCATCCGCTCGGGGCACATGCCCCAGCCGAGGCTCATCACGCACGCGCGCAGAAAACCGGCGACGTGCGGAATCCAGTGCAACGGAGGATCGAGCTCCGCGCGCGTAATGCGCCGCATGAAGCGCTTTTGCAACTGATCCTTCGGATTGAAGTCGACGCACGGCGTACGCCGCAGGCTGTCGCGCGTGACGCCCTCGGCGAAATAGCGCTCGCGAAACGCGGGCGAGCAGACCGCGAGGTAACGCATGCGGCCGAGGCGCGTCGAGCGGCAGCCCTGCACCGGTTCGGCCTGGGTCGTGATCGCGCCCTGCACGCTGCCGTCGCGAATGCGTTGCGCCGTGTAGTCCTGATCGTCGATCACGAGATCGAGCAACATCTCGCGCTCGACGCAGAACGGCGCGACCGCGTCGATGAACCAGCTGCCGACGCTGTCGTCGTTGACGGCAACGCGCAGCGCCGGCCACTGCTCCACGAGCGCGCCGGGCAGTGCCGGCAGGCGGCCGTTCAGCTCCGCTTCGAGCAGTTGCACGCGCTCGGTATGGCGGCACAGCAGTGCGCCCGATGTGGTCGCGACGCATGGCTGACCGCGTTTCACCAGCACGCTGCCGACGCGCTCCTCGAGCAGCTTGACCCGCTGCGATACCGCCGACGGCGTGATATTGAGCTCGCTCGCGGCACGGTCGAACGAGCCGTGGCGGACCACGGCGCCCAGCGCGTCGAGCAAGGCGTAGTCGAGCATTAGCGTTCCTTAATCGGCATTAAGTAAATTAGCTTCTCTTATGGTTCGGCAACACGGAGACTAGCGCTGTTGGATTTTTCCGTCTATCCCCCACTGCTTCCGTTTTCTGGACCATCTATGAACTGGCTGTCTTTTTCCCACGGCGCGGCGCTGTGCGCATCGCTGATCGTAACGATCGGCGCGCAGAACGCGTTCGTGCTGCGGCAGGGCATCATGCGCTCGCACGTCGGCAAGATCGTGCTGTTGTGCACGCTGTCGGATTTCATTCTGATCGGCGCGGGCGTCGGCGGCGCCGCGGTGCTGATGGAGCGCTACCCCACCTTCGTACACGCGATGCTCTATGTCGGTCTCGCGTATCTCGCCTGGTTCGGCGTCAGCGCATTGCGCCGCGCGGTGCGGCCGGGGCACGCGGTGCTCGATGCGTCGAGCAACGCGTCTGCCAACGAAGCGCCGACCGCGCAGCGCGCGCTGCCGATCGTGCTGATGACACTCGCGTTCACGTGGCTCAATCCGCACGTCTATCTGGACACGTTCCTGCTGATCGGCACGGCCGGTGCGCGCGAGCCGGAAGGCGCGCGGGTCGCGTTCGCGCTCGGCGCGATGGCGGTCAGCGCAGTCTGGTTCGTCGCACTCGGTTATGGGGCGCGCATGCTCGCGCCGCTGTTTCGCCGCGCGAGCGCGTGGCGTGTGCTGGATGGCGCGATCGGCAGCATGGTGTTGCTGCTGGCGGTCACGCAGTTGCGTTGAGGTTTCAACGCAGCGCCAATTTCGCGTGCCGCGAAGCATCCCTCCCTCAAACGTTGGCGTAAATGACGCGGTGGCACACCTATTGCTGACTTCCGCTGGCCGGCATCTCTCCCGTGAAGCCGCGTGATGTACGCAACGGGTCGCCGTTCCAGCGTCTTTTCAACAATCCCCGGTGGAGGCACCATGCTTCGATACGCTGTGATTTTCTTCATCATCGCCATCATCGCCGCGGTGTTCGGCTTTGGCGGCATTGCCGCGGGCGCAACCGAAATCGCCAAGGTGTTGTTCTTCATCTTCGTGGTGATCTTCCTCGTCACCCTGCTGATGGGCGTGATCCGACGCTGACGGCTGCATACGGCGTCCGGTGAGGTCATGCCTCGCCCGATGCGACACGGCGGTGCTGCGTGGATGTTTGCACCGCCGCTGTCGCCATTGCAATACTTGCCGCAGCATATTGCAATAGTTGCCGATGCGTCGGGCGCTTCCACTCCGCTTCTTTTTCGCCAGTCGCTTCAAGCCGCTTGCTCGCGACATGACCGAAGCGGTACAGCATCGCACGATGCTTCGTCATCCGAAGCATAAAGCGTCATCAATCGCGCGACGCATCGAAGCGCCTGATCACGTGCCGATCACACCTCATTCATGCGATGTTTTCCGCTTCGTAGAGACGCCGACCGGCCGCATCCTTGCTGCCGAGAATCGGCTGAAAATCGATCGGCCACTCGATGCCGATGTCGGGATCGGACCACAGGAGGCAGCGTTCGAGCTCGGGAAACCAGTACTCGGTGGTCTTCCACACGCACTCGGCGATGTCGGACAGCACGACGAAGCCGTGCGCGAAACCAGGCGGCACCCAGATCTGCCGCTGGTTGGCCGCGCTCAGATATTCCCCGCTCCATTTGCCGAAGTTCGGTGAATTGAGGCGCACGTCGACCGCGACGTCGAAGACCTCGCCGCGCACGACGCGCAGCAGCCGTCCCTGAGGACGCTGCACCTGGTAGTGCAAGCCGCGCAGCACGCCGTGCACCGCGCGCGAATGGCGGTCTTGCACGAAGTTGAAACCCTGCGCGACGTCGTCCGAAAACTCGTCCGCGCTGAAACTCTCGAAGCAGAAGCCGAACTCGTCGACAAACACTTCCGGCTCGATGAGTTTCACCTCCGGCAACGCCATCGCCATGACCCTGTTGCCCATCGCCACTGTGCTCGTAAAAAGGCTGGCCAGCGAAGATACGACCGCTCTCGCGGCCGCGTCCGACAGACGAGGCGCGCCCGCGGAGCGGGCGCCCAATCGCATGCTAAAGGTACATGCTACGCCTCTGTGGCCGCCCTGCTACGGGCGCGATACTCGGTTGGCGACAATGCCATGCGCTTGCGGAAGATTTTCGCGAGACGATCGCCGTTGCCAGTGCCGCTGCGACGCGCGATCTTGTCGACCGGCAACTCGGTCTCGGTCAGGAAATTGCACGCGATGCGCAGCCGCACCTGCAGCAGGTAGTCCGACGGCGTGACCTGCATCTCGTGCTTGAAGCGGCGCAGGAAATTGCGCTCGCTCATCGCGGCGACCTGGGCGGCGTCGGCGACCGAGACCGGACGGTCGCAGTTCGCCTCCATCCAACGCGCGGCCGCGCGAATCTTTTCGGCGACGCTCAGCGTGCCGCCCTCGGCCGGCAGCGGCACCCACGTCGCGGCCATGCCGGGCATCACGCGATCGGCGACGCTGCGCGCGAGCTCGGCGCCCAGATCCCGCTTGATGAACATCAGCGCGCTGCGGGCGCAGTCGTGACGGTCGTTGGCCGCGCTGAACGCGCCTTCGCTCGCGCTCGCGCCCGGATAGCGGCTCATCAGGCCGTCGTGCTCGGTCGGGCCGGCCGCTTCGAGCACGAGGCGTCCCTCGCCGATCGTTTCGATCGCGCGCGTGCGCGATTGCACCGCGCGCAGCCAGTTCAGCAGGCGTTCGTCGCGCGCGGCCACGTGGGCACCGTAGCCGCCCGCGATGAACAGCACGTCGAAACCACCGCCAAAGCGTGTGTCGATGCGGTCGGTCCAGATGCGCGCCGACGACGAGCTGGCGACATTGCCGCCGTCCATCGACAGGAACTGCATTTCGTACGGCGGATCCTCGCCGGCTCGCGTGCCCGCGAACTCATTGGCGGTCTGAAACATTTCGACGACGGTCCCCGGGCCGAGCAGCCAGAAGCCGTCGAACAGCAGGATGCCGATTCGCCGCGCTGCAGTACGGACGTTCAAGGCGGGCGTGTGTAGCCACGTAATTCTCGTTGTATCAAGGTGCATGTGCGACATGATCTTTCCTCAAACGGTCATACCTTGTGGACCCCGATGCCCCGTAACCAGACGGAGTGAGAGAATGCATTATTACGGCGGAAAAGCAGACTCACGCCGCATAAACGATTAAGGGTGATGTTAGCGGAATGGCCCGCTATAGTAAATTTGAAAAACAGAATTCATCACGACAGGCCATGTCTGAGGAAAACTGTTTATTGAGCGTTTGATATGAGCACCGCAGCGGCGTGCGTTACGGCGGCAAGCCGGAGCATTGATGGTATCGACATCTTACCGCAAAGCCTTTACGGACGGCACTCTCGTGCATTCAGACAAAGTTGCCGATAATGCGAAGCACGCTGATTCGCGTTGCTGAGTACGTTTCTTGCGCGGTTCAAAAATGTTTCAATCATGAAATGCTTATCGCGCCGATAATGCCCTTGCAATGCGGCATTTTATTCGCAAAGCGGGAATTTATCGCCTCCGGCATTAGGCGTTTCGCCGTATTGCTTGTGAGTCACGAATCAACATTCGAATGCAGATTTATCGCGGGTTCTAAAAATGTTTCTATATTGAAACATCGCGGGCCCCTTTCGTATGATTTAAACGGGTGCCCCACTCGGCGTGAATCGCCTCTTGAATGACTGGATGCAGCGCAGCAATCGTGCGCGGTGCAAAGGCCATGAAAGCGCTGCCGTTGCAACCAGTGAGGTTGCAACGGCACGGCGCGAAACTGGCGCGCCAGCGATCGTCACTTCGTGTCAGCCATTCGTCCCTTCGCCGACAAGCGCCGCCGGGGCCGCCGTGCGCGCGAGCACGGGTCGCAAAGCCGCGCCCGTATGACTCGCGGCGACGCGCGACAGGCTTTCGGGATCCGTCGCCGCGACGATCGTGCCGCCACCCACGCCGCCCTCGGGACCGAGGTCGATGATCCAGTCGGCCTCGGCGATCACGTCGAGATCGTGCTCGATGACGACGACGCTATGCCCGCCATCCACGAGCCGATGCAGCACGCGAATCAGCTTCGCGACGTCCGCCATATGCAGGCCGACCGTCGGCTCGTCGAGCACGTACAGCGTGTGTGGCGGCTTCTGGCCGCGCCGCGTGATGTCGTCGCGCACCTTGCTCAGCTCGGTGACGAGCTTGATGCGTTGCGCCTCGCCACCCGACAGCGTGGGCGACGGCTGGCCGAGCGTCAGATAGCCGAGCCCGACGTCCTTCATCAGTTGCAGCGGATGGCCGATGTTCGTGATCGACGCGAAGAACTCGACCGCTTCGTCGATCTCCATCGTCAGTACGTCGCCGATGTTCTTGCCGCGCCACGTGACCGCAAGCGTCTCCGGATTGAAGCGCTGGCCGTGGCAGACGTCGCACGGCACCTTCACGTCGGGCAGGAAGCTCATGCCGATCGTGCGCACGCCCTGGCCCTCGCACGCCGGGCAGCGGCCCTCGCCGGTGTTGAACGAGAAACGCGACGCGGTATAGCCGCGCGCGCGTGCCTCGAGCGTGCCCGCGAACAGCTTGCGGATTGCATCCCACACGCCGATATACGTGGCGGGACACGAACGTGGCGTCTTGCCGATCGGCGTCTGATCGACTTCGAGCACGCGGTCGATGCTTTCCCAGCCAGTGACCGAATCGCAGCCCTGCCAACTGTGCGTGACGTTCAGCGGCGCGCGCGGCGCCGAGCGCGCGAGCACGCTCGAGCGCCGGTTCGCGGCCGGCTTCTGTTCGGCCGCCGCCCGCGCGCGCCGCGTGGCCGGCGACGACAGCACCGAGCGCCCCACCGCATCGAGCAGATTGGTCATCAGCACGTCGCGCGCGAGCGTCGACTTGCCCGAGCCGCTGACGCCCGTCACCGCGACGAGCCGCGCGAGCGGAATACCGACCGTCACGTCGCGCAGGTTATGGAGCTTGCCGCCATGCACGGTCAGCCAGTTCTCCGGCACCGCGGCCGCGCGCTTGCCCGGCGCGACGACTTCGCGACGCGGCTGCAGCGGATGCACGATCGGCTGCGCGAGGAAGCGCCCGGTCAGCGAATCGGGCTGCGCGGACAGGTCCGCGACGCTGCCTTGCGCGATCAGCGTACCGCCGCGCTTACCCGCGCCCGGTCCGATATCGATGATGTGATCGGCGCGCCGGATCGTATCTTCGTCATGTTCGACGACGACGAGCGTATTGCCCTTGTCGCCGAGCTTGCGCAGCGCGTTGAGCAGGATCTGGTTGTCGCGCGGATGCAGACCGATGGTCGGTTCGTCGAGCACATAGCACACGCCCTGCAGATTGCTGCCGAGTTGCGCGGCAAGCCGGATGCGCTGCGCTTCACCGCCCGACAAACTCGGTGCCGCGCGATCGAGGCTCAGATAGCCGAGCCCGACCTCTTCGAGGAACTGCAGCCGGCTGCCGATTTCGCTCACGACGTCGCGCGCGATTTCGGCGTCGCGGCCGGTCATTTGCAGCGTATCAATCCAGGCGCGCGTGTCGGACACGGTCCATTGCGCGACGTCGACGATCGCCTGGGAATCGAACGTGACCGCGCGCGCGACCGGATTCAGACGCGTGCCCGCGCAATCCGGACACGGCTCGTCGACGAGCCCTTCCGGTTCCTGCTCCTCCGACGGCAAGCTCTGTTCGCGGCCGCGATTGTCGTCGACGACGATCGTGTCGTCGTAGGCGGCGCGCTGTTCGCGCGTGAGCGCCAGCCCCGTACCGACGCAGCTCGTGCACCAGCCATGCTTGCTGTTGTACGAGAACATGCGCGGATCGAGCTCGGGGTAGCTCGTGCCGCACACCGGACACGCGCGCTTCGTCGACAGCACCTTCACGCCGCCGAGCTTCGCGGTAGAACGACCGCCGTTGATCGCGTCGTGCAGGCCGTCGAGCGGCGCGAGCAGATGCATGACGCCTTTGCCGATGTCGAGCGTCTGATCGAGCGCTTCGCGCAGCTCGGCTTCATGATCGGCCGAGATGACGAGGTCCGCGACCGGCAGCTCGATCGTGTGCTCGCGGAAGCGGTCGAGCTTCGGCCACGGATCGACCGACACGAATTCGCCGTCCACCCGAAGATGCGTATTGCCGCGCGCCTTCGCCCATTTCGCGAGGTCGGTATAGACGCCCTTGCGGTTCACGACGAGCGGCGCGAGGAAGCCGACATGCTGGCCCTTGTGATCGCGTAGCAACTGCGCCGCAATCGATTCGACGCTTTGCGAGGTGACCGGCGTGCCGTCGTGAATGCAATGCTGCAAGCCGAGCTTCACGTACAACAGACGCAGGAAATGCCACACCTCCGAGGTCGTCGCGACGGTACTCTTGCGGCCGCCGCGCGACAGCCGTTGCTCGATCGCGACGGTCGGCGGAATGCCGTACACCGCGTCGACTTCGGGCCGTCCGGCCGGCTGCACGATCGAGCGCGCATAGGCGTTCAACGATTCGAGGTAGCGCCGCTGACCTTCGTGGAACAGGATGTCGAACGCGAGCGTCGACTTGCCCGAGCCCGACACGCCGGTAATCACGTTGAACTTGCCGTGCGGAATGTCGACGTCGAGCGCCTTCAGGTTGTGCTCGCGCGCATTGACGATGCGCACGACGTCCTCGCCTTCGATCGCGCGCCGCGCGCGGGCCGCGCTCAAGGCCTTTTGCAGCGGAATGCCCTGGGGCTCCGTTGCGGCTGCGGTGTCCATCGCGCGGTCGTATTGCAGCAGCGCCACGCCAGTATGCGATTGCGCGCACGACTTGACGTCCTCCGGCGTACCCGCGCACAACACCCGGCCACCGCCGTCGCCGCCTTCGGGGCCGAGGTCGATGATCCAGTCGGCCGCGCGGATCACGTCGAGATTGTGCTCGATCACGATCAGCGAATGGCCGCTCGCGAGCAGCTTGCCGAACGCCTGCATCAGCTTCGCGATGTCGTCGAAATGCAGGCCCGTGGTCGGTTCGTCGAACATGAACAGTCGCTTCGCGACCGCCTGCCTGGCGCCGCGCGTGCCACGCGCCTGCGCCGATTCCGCGAGAAAGCCGGCGAGCTTGAGCCGCTGCGCCTCGCCGCCCGACAGCGTCGGCACCGGCTGGCCGAGCTTCACGTATTCGAGCCCAACGTCGACGATGGGTTGCAGCACGCGCAATACTTCGGCGTCCTTCGCAAAGTAGGCGGTGGCCTCGCTGACGGTCAGCTCGAGCACGTCGGCGATGCTCAACGCACGCGCGGGCTCCCCTCGCTCGATCTTCACCTCGAGGAGTTCGGCGCGATAACGACGCCCATCGCAATCGGGGCAACGCAGGTAGACGTCGCTCAGGAACTGCATTTCGATGTGCTCGAAGCCCGAGCCGCCACAGGTCGGGCAGCGGCCGTCGCCCGAGTTGAAGCTGAACATGCCGGGGCCGTAGCCGCGCTGCTGCGCGAGCGGCGCCTTCGCGAACAGCTTGCGGATTTCGTCGAACGCGCCGACGTAGCTGGCCGGATTCGAGCGCGCGGTCTTGCCGATCGGCGACTGGTCGACGAACACGACGTCGGTGACCTGATCGGCGCCCTTCAGCGCCCGGAATGCGCCGGGTGCTTCGGTGGCAAGCCCGAAGTGGCGCGCCATGGCCGGATACAGAACGTCCTGCAGCAGCGTCGATTTGCCGGAACCCGACACGCCGGTCACGCAGACGAGCCGCTGCAGCGGAATCTCCACCGTGACGTCGCGCAGATTGTGCTCGCTCGCGCCTTCGAGCACGATGCGCGGCGTGCCCGCATCGACCGGACGACGCGACCAGTGCGCGGCATCGGCGACATGGCGCCGGCCGCCGAGGTACTCACCGGTCAGCGTGCCGGACGAACGGATCGCGTCTGGCGCGCCGTCGAAAATGATCGAGCCGCCGCGCTCGCCCGGCCCCGGCCCCATGTCGATCAGCCGATCCGCCGCCAGCATCACCGACGGATCGTGCTCGACCACGACGAGCGTATTGCCCGCGTCGCGCAGCCGGTGCATCGCCTCGACGATGCGGTTCAGGTCGCGCGGATGCAGGCCGATGCTCGGCTCGTCGAGCACGAACAGTGTCTTGGTCAGCGACGTGCCGAGCGCCGTGGTCAGGTTGATGCGCTGCACCTCGCCACCCGACAGCGTGCGGCTTTGCCGATCCAGCGTCAGATAGCCGAGGCCGACGTCGCACAGATACTTCAGGCGCGTACGCACTTCGGCGAGCAGCAGTTTCAGCGCGTCGTCGAGTAACGCGCTCGGCAACGTGATGTCGTCGAAAAACCGGCGGATGCGCTCGATCGGCATCAGCATCAGGTCGTGCACGGTCAGGCCCGGCAACGCTTCGAGCTGCGCGCGCGACCACCGGACGCCGCGCGGCATGAAGCGTTGCGCGGGCGCGAGGACCTCGTTCGCGTTCGCCTTGCTGCCGAGGCGCCACAGCAGCGATTCGGTTTTCAGACGCGCGCCGCCGCAGGTTTCGCACGGCGTGTAGCTGCGGTACTTCGACAGCAGCACGCGGATATGCATCTTGTACGCCTTCGATTCGAGGTAATCGAAGAAGCGTTTGACGCCGTACCAATGCGTCTGCCACTTGCCGTTCCAGTCCGGCGAGCCGTTGATGACCCAGTCGCGCTCGCGCTCGCTGAGCTCGCCCCACGGCGTGTCGCGGCGGATGTCGGCTTTCGCCGCGTAGCGCATCAGATCGTCCTGGCATTCCTTCCACGCGGGCGTCTGCATCGGCTTGACCGCGCCTTCGCGCAGCGTCTTGCGGGCGTCCGGAATCACGAGGCCGAGGTCCACGCCGATCACGCGACCGAACCCGCGGCAGGCGTCGCAGGCGCCATAGGCCGAGTTGAACGAAAACAGCGCCGGCTGCGGGTCCGCGTAGCGCAGATCGCTTTCGGGGCTGTGCAGGCCGGTGGAGAAACGCCAGATGCGCGGCTCGGTGCCTTCAGGCTGCGGTTCGTCCGACGCGGCCGGCAGCACGTAAATATTGACGCGCCCGCCGCCACGCTTCAGCGATGCCTCGAGCGCTTCGATCGCGCGCGCTTTGTCCACCGAGCGCAGCCGGAAGCGGTCGGCGACGACGTCGAGCAGCTTGCGCTTGCCGGTCGGCGAATCGACTTCGCGCTGCGCCTGGACGCGCGTATAGCCGCTCGCCGACAGCCACTGCTCGACCTCCTGCTGGGACGCCGACTCTGGCAGCTCGACCGGGAACGTGACGACGAGCCGCGGCTCCTCCTGCGCGGTGCGTTCGAGCAGTTCCGCGTAGATCGTCTCCGGCGTGTCGTGCCGCACCGGGTGCGCGGTCTGGCGGTCGAACAGCTCGGCCGCTCGTGCGTACAGCAGCTTCAGATGGTCGTTCAGTTCGGTCATCGTGCCGACCGTGGAGCGCGAGCTGCGCACCGGGTTGGTCTGGTCGATCGCGATGGCGGGCGGCACGCCATCGACGCGGTCCACCTGCGGCCGGTCCATCCGGTCGAGGAATTGGCGCGCGTAGGCGCTGAAGGTTTCAACGTAGCGGCGCTGCCCTTCCGCATACAGCGTGTCGAACACGAGGCTGGACTTGCCCGAGCCCGACGGCCCCGTGACGACCGTCATTTCGCCGGTGCGCACGTCGAGGTCGACGTTTTTCAGGTTGTGCTGGCGGGCGCCGCGAATGCGGATCGTGCCCTGGATCTTGTTGCTGCTCGGGTTGCCGCTTGGGCCGCTGCTGTTGCCGTGGGGATTGTCAGCGAGGGTGTCAGGGGTTGCGTCGTTGGAGGACAATTTTTCCGACCGTCTGAAGGAGTGGGTCACCTCTCACGGCCGGCTCTCGCGACCGCGCAAGTTCGGTGCAGCCGGGACGGCGCGAGGGGCGCCCGGAAGCCTGGCTGTAAGGGGATACTATACTGTATGTTTATACAGTTTTCCATGACAGGCGCAGGCGCGCCTTGCGTCTGGATCGGCGGGGATGGGGAGAAGCACTGTGCCGCGAAGAGAAACGCGCGACTAGCCGAGCGCGCTTTCCACCTGCGAGCGGCCCGCCGGCGCTGTCGCGCGGCCCGCTGGGATCTCGCGCTCGGCACCACCGCCGAGCGCATACGCGACGCAACGCCTCGCCAGCACCTCGGTGGGATCGACGAGCCGCACCACCCGCCCGCCCGGACACGCGAGCACCGCCTCACGCAACAGCAACGGTAGCTCGGTGCAGGCAAGCACGATGACCTGCACGCCCTGCGCGACGAGATCGTCGACGGCCGCCGCGAGGTCGTCGCAGCATTCGCCCGACGTATGCCCGGCCTTCGCGCCGCGCGGTCCGTAGATCGCGTTCATCAGACGCGCCTGCGCGGCCGCGGACGGCGCGATCTGCACGAAGCCGCGCGCCTCCAGCGCCTGTTCGTACACGCGGCTCGCGAGCGTGCCCGACGTGCCCAGCACGCCGACTTCGCGCAGGCCCGGCAAGGTCTCGCGCAGATAATCGGCGGTACAGCTGAGCATATTGAGGATCGGCACGCGCAGCGCCGGCTGGACCCGCTCGACAAACGCATGCGCGGTATTGCACGGAATCGCGATCAGATCCGCGCCGCCTTCCTCGAGCTTCCTGCACGCCGCGTAGAGTGCGAGCGTCGGGTCGTCGCCGTGGCCGAGCAGCGCCGCGGTGCGGTCCGGGATCTGCGGATTCTGTTCGACCATGATCCTGAGATGGTCCTGATCGCGCGCGGCCGGCGTGTTGCGCACGACCTTGCCCATGAAATCGACGGTCGCCGCCGGCCCGATGCCGCCGACCACGCCCAAGCGGAACGCCCGCTCCGGCTGCGCGTATTGCGCCGCCGCCACGTAGCGCGCATACACCTGGTTCGCATCGACGAGCGGCGCCTCGATGCGCCCGAGCGCGCGCAGCACGAGGCCGATCTCGGCGAGTCCCGGCACGATCACGTCGACGCCCTGTGCGACCAGATCCGCGCAGGCCGCGCGCAGCAGCTCGACGGGCCGTCCGTGCAGGTGGCCATGGCGGATGCCCTCGTCGCCATAAACGGCGCTCGTCACGCAGTCGAAGCCGGTGTCGTTGCGCGGGTAGCGCACGTCGAACCGTCCGGCTTCGAAGTAGCGCTCGAACAGGCCGTTCGCGCGAATCGCCGCCGACGTCAGCACGCCGATGCGCCGCGCCGACGGATAGGTCCGCCGCACGTGCGCCGACAGCGCGGTCATGATATTGGCGACCGGCACGGCGAGGTTGGCCGTGAGTTCGTCGATGAAGGTGTGACTCAGAAAGCACGGCAAAACGATTGCATCGACACCGCGCTTTTCGAACCCGCGCATCGTGTCGAACACGTGGATCTTGAACTGCGCGTCCGTCGCGGCGGGCGCGGCCGGCCCCTGCCACGCGCGCGGTTCGAGAATCAGATCGAAGGGGCGCGCCGCGCCTGGCCGGCGCGACGCCGTGCTCATCCGGCTGAGGATGTCGGCGCTGGCGAACTGCGCCGCGCCCGTCACCACACCGAGCGAACGAAAACGATTCATGATCAGATCCCCCGTCATTCTGTGCGTCCACCCTCGATCATGGGTGGCTTTCTGCGCGCTTGAGAATGACATTATGTGGCGCGCAGATGTCAGGGGGTTAACCACGAAAACAACATGACTTTTCGTTTGCGCAGGCTTGGCGAGCGTGCGCCGCTCGAACGTGCCGACACAGACCTGCGACACCCGGTGAGGCACGTATAGAACACCGCAAGGGGCCAGCGCCGCGCAGATCGAGCGGATTGGACGGCAGCAGCTGATGGCGCGCTCGGCCTGAGCGCACGGTTTCGCTTCTTCAGCTGACCGCTTCGAAAATCTCCCTCAGCCACTGTG
>DATAQT010000278.1:0-13103 GCA_036264535.1 Paraburkholderia sp.
TTCTTCTCGGCATGGGAGATCCTCTCGCGGGGTGGAGGGTGATCCGGCTTATTCGTCGAAGCGCTTCGCTATGACGGAGACATTAAGCCCGACGGCGACGTGTTGCAAGGGTGTAAAGCCAAGAAATTAAGGCACGGAACCGCATCGATGGCCGATTCGTCCCGGCGCTCCGACGTCCACCTGCGAGGACGCGGGAGCACCGGGTCACGGCGCGGTTGGCCGGGGTCAGCGGTGGTTGCTGCCCGCCGGGGCGCCGCCGGATGCCTGGCCGGTGCTGCCGCGGGCCGTCAGCGCCGGCGGGATCAGCACGACCTCGCCCTCGCCGCCGTCGGCGAGGCGGCGCATCAGCAGCTCCACGGCGCGCGTGCCGAGCTCGGCGGCGGGCAGGTTAACGGAGCTGAGCTGCGGCGACGTCTGCTCCGCGACCTGGTCGGGGCACACCGCGACGATGGACACGTCCTCGGGCACGATCCGGCCCGCCGTGCGCAGGAGGCTGAGGAGCGGGGGGATGACCGCCTCGTTCTGGATGATGAGTCCGGTGGTGCGGGGCCGTTCCTCGAAGATCCGCGCGAGCACCCCGGCGGCGGCCTCGTAGCTGCCGCCGCACGGCCGGTGCACCAGGTTCATGCCGGTTTCCGTGGCGGCGGTGCGGATGCCGCTCAGCGTTCTCATCGCGAAGCCGATGTGCCGCTGGTAGATGCCCGGCGCCTCGCCGATGAACGCGACCTCGCGGTGCCCGAGCCCGGCCAGGTGCTCGACGCACAGCCTGCCCGCCTCGGCGAAGTCCAGGTCGACGCAGTCCAGGCCGGCCGGGTCGGCGGGCAGGCCGATCAGCACGGCGTCCACGCCGGTCTGCCTGACCATGGCGATGCGCTCGTCCTCCATGCCCACGTCGGTGAGGATCACCGCGTCGGCCCGCGCGCTCGTCGCGACCCGCCTGATGCCTTCCGGCCCCTCGTCGTTGGTCAGCAGCAGCACGTCGTGGCCGAACCGCCTGGCCGCCGTGGTCACCGCGATGGCGATGTCCATCATCACCGGCACGTACAGGTCACCGCGCAGCGGGATGACCAGGGCGAGCACGTTGGACCGCGCGCTGGCGAGGGCCCGGGCGCCGGCGTGCGGCTGGTAGCCGAGCAGCGCGATGCTCTGCGCCACCCGCTCCTTCGTCTCCTCGGACACCGGGCGCTTGCCGCTGAGCACGTACGACACCGTGCTGGCCGCGACCCCCGCGTGCCGGGCCACGTCGGCCAGCGTCGCCATCCAGTACCTCCCGCAAGTCCCGCGTCAGTCGAAGCGCTTCGGCGGGCTTTAACGCTATCACCGGTTCCCCCAGAGGCAGCGCTCGTGGGCAGCATACTGCGGCGGGTACCGCCTGTCCCGTGCGCTGCGGCGGTGCGGTGCTCTTGCGTGGCCGTGCGGTGCTCTTGCGTGGCGGCGCGGTGCTCTTTCGTGGCGGCCCTGCTGCGTGGCGGCGCTGGCGGTCCGGCCCCGGGCGCCGCGGTGCGGTCCCCCGTGCGAGTTAGGCGGCTGTTCCCGGCCGGGGGGGACGCGAACAGGGGTGCTGGCCCGAGACAATGGGACGGACATGGGAAATGGACGTGGCATGTGGCAGGCGCGGCTGACGCGGCTCGCGGCCGCCCGGTACGCGCGGGCGGCCGGCGTCGCGCTGCTCGCGGCCGCCGCGGTCGGCCAGGTGGTCGCCGCGACGGTGACCACCTCCAGTGCCCCGGCCACGGGCGAGGCCGCCACGGGAGGACCGAGTGGCTTCTTCGGGGCGCTCACCCTGGAGAACCTGCTGCCGCTTAGCCTGCTCGCGCTGGCCGCCACGGTGCCGCTCGCGTTCTACCGGCCGGCCATGGCCGCGCTCACGGTCACCTTCGGCAACGCGGTGGCGCTCGCGTCGTTCGGGCAGGTGACGGCAGCCGGCGCGGCCGCCGAGCTGTTCGCGGTCTGGTGGCTTGGCCTGGCCGGCGCCACCGGTGACCTGCGCTCGGTGCGCTGGCCCGGCTGGCGGGCCGGGCACGCCGGGCACGCCGGGACTGCCGGACATGCGCACGCTGCCGGGCGGCGCGTCCGCACCCGCCGCTTCGTCGCCTGGCGCGTCGTCCGAAGCCACCAGCGCCCTTCCGCTCGACTCTCAATCGACCGAACTGCGCAAGCAGGTCCACGATGCCGCCGCCTACATCCGCGGCCTCGCGCAGATGCGCGGCCGCAACGCCGACTGGGCCGAGCGCGCGGTCCGCGAAGCGGTGAGCCTGTCCGATGAAGAAGCGCTCGCGCAGCACGTCATCGATATCGTCGCGCGCGACGTGCCCGACCTGCTGCGCCAGTTGGACGGTCGCACGATCGTCACGAGCAGCGGCAGCGTCACGTTGCACACCGCGCATGCGCCGCTCATCACGCTGGAACCCGACTGGCGCAGCCGCTTTTTCGCCGTGATCACCGATCCGAGCGTCGCACTGATTCTGCTGATGCTCGGCATGTACGGCCTGTTCTTCGAATTCGCGAATCCGGGCTTCGTGCTGCCCGGCGTGGTCGGCGCGATCAGCCTGCTGCTCGGCCTGTTCGCAATGCAGATGCTGCCCATCAGCTACGTCGGGCTCGGGCTGATCTTCCTCGGCATTGCCTTTCTGATCGGCGAGGCGTTTCTGCCGACTTTCGGCTCGCTAGGCTTCGGCGGAGTGATCGCGTTCGTGGTCGGCGCGATGATGCTGATGGATACCGACGTGCCCGGCTACGGCATCCCGTTGCCGCTGATCGCCGCAGTGGTCGTGTTCAGCGTCGCGTTCGTGCTCGGGGTGTCGCGGCTCGCGCTCAGCGCGCGGCGGCGGCCGGTCGTGACGGGCTCGGAGGCGCTGATCGGTTGTGTCGGCGTGGTGCTGGACGGCGGCCTGCTGCCCGAACCCGAGCACGTGGTGGGCGGCACGCTGGCCGGCTGGGCGCGCGTGCACGGCGAGCGCTGGCGCGTGTCGAGCACGACGCCGGCCGCGCCGGGTCAGAGCGTGCGCGTCACGGCGCGCAACGGTCTTACGCTGACCGTGGTGCCCCTCACCGCGGTCGACGCCTTACAAGGAGAACGTTCATGATCGGCTTCACATTCGGCTTCAGCAGCATCCTGATCCTGCTCGTGGCCGTGCTGATTGCGTCGTCGGTGCGGATTTTTCGCGAGTACGAACGCGGCGTCGTGTTCATGCTCGGCCGCTTCTGGAAGGTCAAGGGGCCGGGGCTCGTGCTGATCATTCCGATCGTGCAGCAGGTGGTGCGCATGGATCTGCGCACCATCGTATTTGACGTACCGACCCAGGACGTGATCACGCGCGACAACGTGTCGGTGAAGGTCAACGCGGTCGTGTATTTCCGCGTGGTCGATCCGGAGAAGGCGGTAATCCAGGTCGCGCGCTACTTCGAGGCGACCAGCCAGCTCGCGCAGACGACGCTGCGCGCGGTGCTCGGCAAGCACGAGCTCGACCAGTTGCTATCGGAGCGCGAGCAGCTGAACACCGACATCCAGAAGGTGCTCGATGCACAAACCGACGCGTGGGGGATCAAGGTGTCGATCGTCGAGATCAAGCACGTCGATATCAACGAAACGATGATCCGCGCGATCGCGCGTCAGGCTGAAGCCGAGCGCGAGCGGCGTGCCAAGGTGATTCACGCGGAAGGCGAGTTGCAGGCGTCCCAGCAGCTGCTCGAAGCGGCCCAAACGCTCGCGCGTCAGCCGCAGGCGATGCAGCTGCGCTATCTGCAGACACTGACGACGATCGCCGCCGACAAGAACTCGACGATCGTGTTTCCGCTGCCGATCGACCTGGTGAGCGCGGTGTTGGATCGCTTCAACAAGCCTTCGGCGTCGTGAGGGCGGTATTTTTCAGGACATCCATTTGGCACGGATCAGCGTCGAATTTTCAGCGAACCCGGTCGCCTGCGCGTTGCTTCCGCTCAGTGAAGGAAGAATGCTCGCGGCGGGTTTGATCCGCCGGCAGAAATGGTGCGTTGCTTTCTTTCGCTTTACCCGGCACGCACCGGAAAACGAACAGCGCCCGGCTGTTTTTCCGCTCCGCAGGAGCCCGTCATGACCCAGTTTTCCCGCATCGGACTCGGCGCGCTGTTGGCCGCCGTGAGTATCAGCACCGTCTACGCGCAAGCGGTGATGCAGCCCACCGACCCGTCGGCGCCGAAAACCCGCGCTCAGGTCCGCGCCGACCTCGCCGAATGGCGTGCCGCCGGCTTCGACCCGTTCGACTGGATCAACTATCCGGAGAACGCGCAGCGCGCGGGCCGCATTGTCGCGCAGCAGCGCGAGCAGCAAGGCAACGCCCCGACGACAGTGCAGTAAAGCGGTCGCGGCTTCCGTAGTCGCAGCCTGAATGCCGGCCGCCGCGGGCGGCAGGGGCATGGCTTGCGCCTCGGCAAGGTATCATCCCGTCCCTCCAACCCCTACGCGGCAAACCCGCCGCGCTCAACCGGAACCCGCACCTTGCCTATCTGGGTCGATGCCGACGCCTGCCCGGCCGTCGTCAAGGACATGCTTTATCGCGCGGCGCGCCGGACCGGCATGCCGCTGATACTGGTCGCCAATACGTTCCTGCGCGTGCCGGCGTCGTCGCTGATCCGCGCGATCCAGGTGCCCGCCGGCCCCGACGCCGCCGATCAGCTAATCGTCGAACGCGTCGTCGCGGGCGACCTCGTGATCACCGCCGATATCCCACTCGCCGCCGCCGTGCTGGCAAAAAATGCCCACGCGCTCGATCCGCGCGGTAACTGGTACACGCCCGGCACGATCGAGGAACGGCTGCGCATGCGCTCGATGCTCGACCAGCTACGCGGGAGCGGCGTCGACACGGGCGGCCCGGCCGCGTTCAGCGCGCGCGACGGCAAGACGTTCGCGGGCGAACTCGATCGCTGGCTCGCGCGTCACGCACCGCGCGGTGATGCGCCGGCGCCACACTCGAGCGGCGAACCGCCCGCCTGACGGGCCTGAGCGACCTGCTGGCGGCGCCGTAAGCGCCGGTGCGCCGCCATTCGTGTTTACAATTCCGCGGTAACGCCGCTGCGCGTCCCCAATCAAAAAAACACTGTCTGAACGACGAGAGAGAAAAGACCCGCCAAATGGACTCGATCAAACGCTACTTCGGCTTCGACGCCGTCGACACCAACCTGCGCACCGAAGTGCTGGCCGGCGTGACCACCTTCCTGACGATGGCCTACATCATCTTCGTGAACCCGGCGATTCTCGGCGACGCCGGCATGCCGAAGAGCGCGGTGTTCGTCGCGACCTGCATCGTGGCCGCGCTCGCGTCGCTGATCATGGGTCTGTACGCGAATTACCCGATCGCGCTCGCGCCCGGCATGGGCCTGAACGCCTACTTCGCGTACACGGTCGTCAAGGGCATGGGCTATACGTGGCAGGCCGCGCTCGGCGCGGTGTTCATCTCCGGTTGCCTGTTCCTGATCGTCACGCTGTTCCGCGTGCGCGAGGTGATCGTCAAGGGCATCCCCCATTCGATCCGGATCGCGATCACCAGCGGTATCGGCCTCTTTCTCGCGATCATTTCGCTGAAATCGGCCGGCGTCGTGGTCGGCAATCCGGCCACGCTCGTCACGCTCGGCAATCTGCATGACTCGCACGTCGTGCTCGCCGCGATCGGCTTTTTCGGCATCGTCACGCTCGATCATCTGCGCGTGCGCGGTGCGATCCTGATCGGTATCGTCGGCGTGACGATCCTGAGCTTTTTCTTCGGCGGCAACCAGTTTCACGGCATCCTGTCGATGCCGCCGTCGATCGCGCCGACGCTGTTTCAGCTCGATATCCGCAGCGCGCTGTCGAGCGGTGTGCTGAACGTGGTGCTGGTGTTCTTCCTCGTCGAGCTGTTCGATGCGACCGGCACGCTGATGGGCGTCGCGAACCGGGCGGGGCTGCTCGTCGAAGGCAAGATGCATCGGCTGAATCGCGCGCTGCTCGCGGACAGCACCGCGATCCTCGCCGGCTCGATGCTCGGTACGTCGTCGACGACGGCGTACATCGAAAGCGCCTCGGGCGTGCAGGCCGGCGGCCGTACCGGCGCGACCGCGATCACGGTTGCCGTGCTGTTCATCGCAGCGCTGTTCTTCGCGCCGCTCGCCGAAGTGGTGCCCCCGTATGCGACCGCGCCCGCGCTGTTGTACGTGTCGTGCCTGATGCTGCGCGAACTGGTCGACCTGCCGTGGGACGACGCGACCGAAGTCGTGCCGGCCGCGCTGACCGCGCTGCTGATGCCGTTCACCTACTCGATCGCGAACGGTGTCGCGTTCGGCTTCATCTCGTACGCGGGGCTCAAGCTGCTGACGGGCCAGGCGCGCCAGGTGAAGCTGGTCGTCTGGATCATCGCGGCGATTTTCCTGTTCCGGTATTTCTATCTCGGCAGCGAGTGAGGCCCAAGGTCGCGGCGCTGAAGCGCGGCGGGATGGGCGGATCTGTCGTCGCACCCGGTGAGCGTTTATCATCTGATGTTTCAAACGACGATCGACCGGGTCGCACCAGGAACCGCCATGTCCTCATATAACCGCACGACGGACCGTTACACGAAGCCCGCGATCTTTTTCCACTGGGTAATTTTTCTGCTGGTCGCGCTGGCCTATCTGGCCATCGAAATCCGCGGCCCGCGCGGCTCCGACAGCCGCGAGTTCTGGACCGGCGTGCATTTCTGGGCGGGCACGCTAGTGCTCGGGCTGGCCGTGTTGCGACTGCTCTGGAGACTGTGGGCTGGCGCGCCGGAGGAGCTCGAAAGCAACCGGCTACTCGCTTTTCTCGCACGCGGTGCGCACCTCGCGCTCTACGTGTTCATCTTCGCCCAGCCGTTGCTCGGCATGCTGATGGTCAACGCGGGCGGGCGGCCAGTATCGCTGGCATGGACGGACCTGAGCTTCACGCTGATCCGCGCGGACTCGATCGCGCGGCCGCTCCTGAAGGACGCCCACGAGTGGCTCGGCAACGTGTTCTATTGGGTAATCGGACTGCATGCGCTCGCGGCGATCGGGCATCACGTGGTGCTCAAGGATCGAACGCTGCGGCGCATCATGTGAACGCGGAAGGTGGAACGTAGCCGCGGCTGGCGCGCGGCCAGGCGAGCGCGGCACGGATCACTGCGAACTTTGCGCTTCGGCAGCAGTAGCGCTTGCCGAAGCTGCAAGTCGACAACGCCCGGTCAGTCAGTTACGCCAGTTCGCCTCGTAAAAACGCACGTAACCGCTTCTGAGCACGAGACACTGCGCGCGCGTTTCCGACAACAGCCGGCGCGTGGCGGCCTCGATCCGCGCCCGGTGCGCGTCGAACGCGACGACCATGTCTTCCAGCCTGGGTGACGCGGCGCCGAAGTGATCTTCGAGCGCTTCCGCGGTGATCATGCACTCCACCCTCTGCCCATCGATCATAGCCGGAAATGCCAGGGTAAGTTCGCGACCTGAATATTCAGGGGCTTCGTTCGGGAATTGGATCTGCATGGGAATCACCTGGAAGAATGCGCGCACGATGCACTCGGGTAATGCGCGCGCGGGTTGCTTGCTGTCGCGTCCGCCGCTCGTTCCTCCTTGTCTCATGCAGTCGACGTGGGCCGTCACCTCGGCACGGCAAAGTCAGTTCGCGCCACGCGGAGGTGAATTGATTTACTTTAGACGAGTTCGGCCGAGGTGCAAGATTTCCCCGCTGTTTTCTTGAATTCGCAAGCAGCGCGCGCATGTTGCAGCGCCACATAAAACGACGTCCGATCCCGTGTAAAGTGTCGCGCACCCAGCCACTGATCAGCATGATGTCTACCCCCACCCGCCCGCCTGTGGTTCGCGTCGAGCCGCTCGGCCAGAGCTTCGAAGCGCCCGATTCGCTGACGATTCTCGAGGCCGCCGCTTTCGCGAATCTGCGTTTGCCGCGTTCGTGCCGCAATGGCACGTGCAGAACATGCCTGTGCCGGATGAGGTCCGGGCGCGTGCGCTACTCGATCGAATGGCCCGGTGTGAGCCGCGAGGAAAAGGCGGAGGGCTATATCCTGCCGTGCGTGGCAATCGCGGAAACCGACCTGGTGATCGAAGTGCCGGATGCAGTCGTGCTGGCGGGGCGCTGAAGGGAGCGCAAATGCAAAGGAAAGGCGAGGCGCCCCGCTCGCCGACGGCTACGCGACAAGCACCGCGTCTTACCGCCCGTTGCCCATTGCGCGGGCGATTTTCTTGTCCGTGTTGTACTGGCTCAGCGCATAGACCGACCAGATCGCGGCCGGCACCCAGCCGATCACCGTGATCTGCAAAAGCAGGCAGATGATGCCCGCAAACGGACGGCCGATCGTGAAAAACTGCAACCACGGCAGAATGATGGCAAGCAAGAGACGCATTCGGTTTTCCAGTTCCTGTTATTGGACGTCAAGCAGGATCAAGCGGCGCAAAGCGCGGCACCTTGACGCCTTCCTGCTCGACCGGTTCGAAAAATACCGTCGCCGGACGGGTCCAGATCGTACCATTGGCCGCCTTGTAGACGATCATCGTGACCGTCGGATCCGATTCGAGCGTGGCCTCGCAGACCAGTTCGTAAAGGCCGCCTTTGTAGTGCCGGTAACGCATGGTGTGTCCTTATGTTGGGCGTGATCGAGGCTATTGCAAGCGCAGCGCGCTGAACCTTAGCCGCCCTCTTTCATCTGCTTGAGGATCTTGTAGACGGTCGCGCGGCCCATCGTCAGCACCGCGGCCACGTAGTTCGCCGAGCTGCGCCCGCGAAACGCGCCCTGCGCGTGCAGCGCCTCGACGATTTCACGCTTGTGCTCGCGCGTCAGCGCATTGATGCCGATCTGCCGGTCGCGCAGCCACGTGTGCAGATACGTATTGATGCGGTCCTGCCAGTCGTCGCGGAACAGATCGTCGGCGGGCGCCTCCGTCATCGTGCCGCCCTTGATGAACAGATCGAGCGTCGAGCGCACGTCCTCGAACACCGCGATGTTGAAGTTCACGCACAGCATGCCGGCCGGCTTGCCGTCGTCGTCGAACAGGATGTTGCTCACGCAGCGCATGCGGCGGCCGTCCCAGTTCAGTTTCTCGTAGGGACCGATGGTCTGGCCGCGCGCCGCGAAGTGCGCGTCGTCGAGCACCGACGGAGCGCCCACTTCCAGCCGCGAGAGATTGTTCACCAGATACGCGATGGTCTGATCGCGCAGATCGTGAATCACCACTTCGGCGCACGGATAGAGCAGCGCGGCGATGGCGTCGGCGATCGGCGCGTAGCGCTTCAACAGCAGGTCTTTGACAGGAGACACGTTCGGGTTGCGCATGGGAAAAACGCGAGGTTCGAAGAAGGCAGCGTGCGGTACCGGACGACGACGCTGCGAGATGCCCGCAACGCACGCTTCGTCCGCATTCAGGAACTCGCCATTGTAGCGGCCTCGCACGGTGCGTCGCGAGGCAACCCCGCGCAGCAAATTTTGTCGGCCTCGCGAGCGCATTTTTTTCATGCGATAAACACTCATCGACCGACATCCAACCGAACGGAGCCAACCGATGGCCACACTCGAAGCGCTTCGCGCCGTGCTCGACGACAAGCGCACGCCGGAGATCATCCGCAACCACATCATCGATTCGCTGCAGTACGCACTGCGCAACCACGGTCAGGTCTTCACGGCCAGGGAAGTCGAATGGCTGGCCGGCTGGGACGATGCGCGGCTGCCGCTCGCGGCCACGCGTGAATTGCAGAAGCGCGTGGCCGAGACGTCGCGCTGACGCGTTCGGATGGCGAGCCTGCCGCTCGCCCCCCTCTCAGCCGCCACGCGTCTGACACGACTTCGCCGATCGCTCGCGAAGCCCCGCCAGTCGGGCGTTCCGGCCGCGCGCCGAAGTTTTCACTATCCAATTCGTCCTATTTCAGGCATCATGTTGCAATAGTTGCACCTCGCACCCATATAGCACTGGCAGCACCAGGCAGTCTCAAACCGGCACCTCCGCACTACCCCCGACTGTTCGACCGCCACTTATCGGCGGTCCCGTCACTCCGGCAATGCGCCGCCTGCATTCGCCGTCGCGAGAAGTACACCGAGCGGTTCAGCATCATGCGTCCGGCGCACGAATTGACGCGTCGCTTCAGCGTTTTTTCGGTCCAATGCCCGCTTTCGCGCGACCGCTCGAGCCATTGACATTGAGCCCGCCGGGTCTGGCAAACCTGTGCCAACCATTTTTATCGCGGCGCGCCCATCGGTGCTGCGCCGCCGGTCCGCGTCGCGAGGCGTCAAAGCAGCGTCACGCGCGCGGACCACGTAATAGAGGACACATTTATGATGACTCCAGCAATCAAGACCTACAAAGGTTACGAAATTCACCCGCTCGTTTATCCGCGCCGCCCCGCGGGCGCGCAAGTGACCCGCAATCCGGGCGCCGGTTACGACGCGTCGGTGCGCATCTGCCGCGTCGGCGCCAATGCCGCGGCCGACGGCCGGGTGTTCCGCCTGCAGTATCTGTTTCCGTTCGACGGCATGGGCAAGGCGCGCATGGCGTGCATGGCGCATGCGGAACGGTTGATCGACGGCGAGGTGAGCGGTCAGTCGGTCGCCGATCTTTGAGCGGCGTCATCGGCGCGTCACTGACGTCGCGCAGCGTGCTTTCGGGCACCGCTGCTTTTCCAAGGAATCTGCAGTCGTGCCGCTCGCAATGCCCGCGGCCGACTTCCCCTTTATCCCATCGACCAGGAGTTATGCATGGCGAAAGAAGAACTGCTTGAACTTGACGGTATCGTCGACGAAGTGCTTCCGGACAGCCGCTACCGCGTGACGCTCGACAACGGCGTCGTGGTCGGCGCCTATGCGTCCGGACGGATGCGCAAGAACCATATCCGTATTCTCGCGGGCGATCGCGTGACGCTCGAAATGTCGGTCTACGACCTGACCAAGGGGCGAATCAATTTCCGTCACAAGGACGAGCGCCCGAGCGGTGGCGGTGCGCCACGGCCCGCTCAGCACGGCGCACGGCGCAGGTAAGTTTCGCGCAGGCGAGTCGAGGCGGGTTGTAAGCGTCGCACGCTGTGGGAAAGCGCCTGCTTTCCCTGCTTGCGCTACGTTTCGATAAACAGGGCGCCGTCGTCCGGAGACAGGCAGACAAGTGCCTTTCTTTATTTATGCCGCGAACGGATTCAGTACTTGAACGCCGGTTCCTCGGAAATCATCGACGTTTCTCGTCACGACAGTCAGGTCGTGGATCAGCGCAGTGGCCGCGATCAACTTGTCGAGAGCATTCTCCGGGTGAGGTACGCGCAGCCGGCCCCATAGTTGCCCAATCTCTTCATCCACGGAGAGAATGCTTTTCCCAAAGTCGCGGAGCACTCCGCCCAGCCAATCTTCAAGGCGCGCTGCTTGCGGCTTGTCGCCTCGGTGACGAATGAGCTCGACCCCGCGTCGCAGCTCCGCAATCGTGACAACGGAAAGGTAAATATCCAAGCCCTCTCGCGCCGCCTGGCGGAAAAAACCCACTACCCCCTTATCCGCTCGTTCCCGCTTCCGGGCCTCGCTGATGACGTTGGTATCAACCAAATACATTGTCAGCCCCTCTGTCATCCACACGAGCAAAATCGGCGTCGTGACCTACGTTTGGGATGTTCATCAGCACTTCCGCAAACGTCTTTCGCTGAGGTTTGCGCAGAGCTTCCGCCAGGATTTCCCGATGCTCTGCTTCGGCGCTGCGGCCATGAGCAGCGGCCCGCTCTCGCAGGCTTTGGACCAACGCTTCGTCCACGTTTCGAACCAGAAGATTTGCCATGCTTCACCTCCCGACATCAATTGCTATCAATGATAGCACCTGACACAGAACCTCCGATCATCGCCGACAGGCCTTGATCAGGAATCTTGCAGCCCGCCGCTTCGGCGCTTACGCGCGTCTCGCCGCATCCCCAAACACCGCCCCCAGGTCGTCCCCGCCCGCGCTCTTGCGCACCTGCTCGACCACCCGCTCCTCCAGCTCCGACAGATGCTCGCGCATCGCCATCAACGCGGCCTGCAGGTCGCCGGCATCGAGTGCATCGATGATCCGCGCGTGCTCATCGGCGGAACAACTCGAACCCTTCGACGGATCGAACAGCGCCTTGTACAGCTCGGTCTTCGCGACCAGTTGTCCGACTAGCCCGAGCAACTCAGTGCCACCCGCGAGCTCCGTCAGCAGCACGTGAAACTGACCGGCGAGGCGCACGGATTCGTCGATCGCGCCGGCGCGCAGCGCCTTTTCCTCGCTGCGCACATGCGCGCGCAATCGCCGTTTGTGCACGGCGCTCAGCGCCCCGCACAGCGACGCGACGATGCCCGCCTCGACGATCTGCCGCGCGCGATACACCTGGCGAATATCCTCCTCCGACGGCGACGGCACGAACGCACCGCGATTCGCCGCGAGCACGAGCTTGCCCTCGAAGCCTAACCGCGCGAGCACCTTGCGCAGCGCGCCGCGCGTGCAGCCGAACGTGGCCGCGAGATCGCGCTCGACCAGTTGCGCGCCGGGCCGCAAACGCCCTTGCAGCAGAGCCGTGGTGATCGACGCGTAAATGCGCTCTTCGACGCTCGGCGAGGCGTCGTCGCTCGCGGGGGAAGCGGATGGAGCGGATTCGGCGTGGGAAGAACGCGGGGAACGCGTAGCCATGATTTCAGTGACCGTCGATGGTGGAAAACAAGATCGGAACAGCGCCGCAGCATTCTAGCGATGCCCGGCGCACGACGCCAATCTGCCCGGCTACGCCGGTGCTTATACCGGACATTCGCCATAATGGTCAACCATTTTGAGTTACTATGGTCGACCAAAACGGAGACTGCAAGGCCTTTCTGCAGTCCAACTCTCAGGCCCGCCATGGATTCGCCCACCAGCACCAGCGCCACACCTCCCCGCACCTGCGCGAACCACGCCCACTCCGCTCTGACGTGGCACGACCTCACGTGGCTCGGCGCGATCGTCATGATTGGCATCAATCTGCGACCGCTGCTGACCTCGATCAGTCCGTTGATGACGACCATTCGCGATGCGACCGGCCTCAGCTTCTACGGCGCATCGCTCCTGACCAGTCTGCCGGTCGTCGCGATGGGCGTCGGCGCATTCGGCGCGGCGGCGCTGACTCGCAGCGTCGGCGAAAC
>DATAQT010000286.1:0-1842 GCA_036264535.1 Paraburkholderia sp.
TCAGCCACTTGTAGTCGGTGTAGGCCGCGTAGAACTCGATCATCGTGAATTCCGGATTGTGGCGCACGGACACGCCCTCGTTACGGAAGTTACGGTTGATCTCGAACACGCGCTCGAAGCCACCGACCACCAGGCGCTTCAGATACAGCTCCGGCGCGATGCGCAGGAACATCTGCATGTCGAGCGCGTTGTGGTGGGTCGAGAACGGCTTGGCCGCCGCGCCGCCCGGAATCGGGTGCAGCATCGGCGTTTCGACTTCCATGAAGTTCGCGTCGGCCATGAACTTGCGGACCGACGCGACCGCCTTCGTGCGCGCGACGAACGTGCGGCGCGTTTCCGGCGTGACGATCAGATCGACATAGCGCTGGCGGTACTTCATTTCCTGGTCGGCGAGACCGTGGAACTTGTCCGGCAGCGGACGCAGCGACTTCGACAGCAGACGCAGCTCGGTGCAGCGCACCGACAGCTCGCCCTTGTTGGTGCGGAACAGCACGCCACGCGCGGCGACGATGTCGCCCATGTCCCACTTCTTGAACGCGTCGTACGTTTCCTGGCCGACGTCGGCCGGCGTGATGAAGAACTGGATCTGACCGGAGCCGTCACGCACGGTCGCGAAGCTCGCCTTGCCCATCACGCGTTTCAGCATCATGCGGCCGGCGATCGCGACTTCGAGCGGATTCGCTTCGAGCGCTTCCTTGTCGGCGTGTTCGTACTGCACCTGCAGATCTTCGGCGTGGTGCGTGGGACGGAAATCGTTCGGATAGGCGACGCCTTGCTCACGCAGCTCACGCAGCTTTTCACGGCGCTCGGCGATGATCTTGTTGTCGTCCACTTCGGGCACGACAGTCGGCTGGGTCGGTTCAGTCATGATGATTTGGTATTCGGTGGCCCGTCGCGGCGTGCGCCGCGCTCGGGAAGCCAGTCAGTGTAAAAACCTCAGGCGGTACTGGAAAAACGGCGAAGAAACTACGCAGAAGCAACCAGGTGGCGGCGACGAAACAGCGCGGTCCCGCCAGCTGAACGAGTCCGCGCCGTGCGCGCTTACACGCCCTGTTTCAGACTCGCGCTGATGAACGGATCGAGATCGCCGTCGAGCACGCTCTTCGTGTTGCTGATTTCGACATTGGTGCGCAGATCCTTGATGCGGCTGTTGTCGAGCACGTACGAGCGGATCTGATGGCCCCAACCCACATCGGTCTTGCCGGCTTCGAGCTTGTCCTGCTCGGCCTGACGCTTGCGGATTTCCGCTTCGTACAGGCGCGACTTCAGCATCGCCATCGCTTCGGCGCGGTTGCGGTGCTGCGAGCGGTCGTTCTGGCACTGCACGACGATGCCCGACGGCATGTGCGTGATCCGCACCGCGGAGTCGGTCTTGTTGATGTGCTGACCGCCCGCGCCCGAAGCACGGTACGTGTCGATGCGCAGATCGGCCGGGTTGATGTCGACTTCGATCGAGTCGTCGATTTCCGGGTAGACGAACACCGAGGAGAACGACGTATGCCGGCCGCCCGACGAGTCGAACGGCGACTTGCGCACGAGGCGGTGCACGCCGGTTTCGGTGCGCAGAAAGCCGTACGCGTACTCGCCTTCGATCTTGATCGTCGCGTTCTTGATGCCAGCGACGTCGCCGTCGGTCTGCTCGAGCACTTCGGTCTTGAAGCCCTTGCGCTCACAGTAGCGCAGGTACTGGCGCAGCAGCATCGACGCCCAGTCGCACGCTTCCGTCCCGCCGGCGCCGGCCTGGATGTCGAGAAAGGCGTTGTTGGGGTCGGCCGGGTTGGCGAACATCCGGCGGAATTCCATGTCGGCGACGCGCGCTTCGATACCCTGAGCGTCGCCCTC
>DATAQT010000316.1:0-38560 GCA_036264535.1 Paraburkholderia sp.
GACGCCCCGTGAGACCCATGATCGCGCGCAGCGTCGTCGTGCGGCCCGCGCCATTGCGCCCGAGCAGCGTCACGACCTCGCCGCGACCGACCGACAGATCGACGCCGTGCAGAATGTGGGATTCCCCGTACCAGGCTTGCAATCCCGCGATTTCCAGCGCGGGTGCGCCGCTCTTAATTTCGTTCGCTTCGAGGCCTTCGCGCTCGACCGTCGTATTCATGCGTGGGCTCCGGCGAGCGCCGCGTCGGCGCTGCCCATATAGGCTTGCATCACGAGCGGATTCTTCGACACTTCCGCGTAGCTGCCCTCGGCGAGCACTTCACCCCGTTGCAGCACGGTGATCGTATCGGAGATACCGGCGATCACGTTCATGTTGTGCTCGACCATCAGGATCGTGCGGCCCGCCGATACTTTCTTGATCAGCGCGGTCACACGGTCGACATCCTCATGACCCATGCCTTGGGTCGGCTCGTCGAGTAGCATCAGCTCCGGTTCCATCGCGAGCGTTGTCGCGATTTCGAGTGCGCGCTTGCGGCCGTATGCAAGCTCGACCGTCAACACATCGGCGAAATCGGTCAGGCCGACCTGGGTCAGCAGATCCATCGCGCGATCGTTCAAGCGTTGTAGCGTACGTTCGCTCTTCCAGAAGTGAAACGCGGTGCCGAGCGAGCGCTGCAAACCGATGCGCACGTTCTGCAATGCCGTCAGATGCGGAAATACCGCGGAAATCTGGAACGAACGAATGATGCCGCGACGCGCGATCTGCGCGGGACGTTCACTGGTGATATCGACGCCGTTGAAAACGATCTGACCCGCGGTGGGTTCGAGAAACTTGGTGAGCAGATTGAAGCAGGTGGTCTTGCCCGCTCCATTGGGGCCGATCAGCGCATGGATCGAGCCGCGGCGCACACGCAGGTTCACCCCGTTCACGGCGACAAAGCCTTTGAACTCACGGGTGAGGCCGCGCGTTTCGAGAATCGTATCGCCGAGAATCATGTTCCCTTCTATACGGAGTAAGGCGAAGCATTACGATCTTCCGCGCGAAACCCCGCGCGACTTGTTATGTTGGCGGCACCCCTTGCCGCTCATTGGCGTGCTGCACCAATCCGGACGGTAATCCATGGCCCGGCACGCAGCATGGCTGCCATTGTCGCCCCAATGATGCAGCGCATTCATTGGGATTTGCACTTAGTGAACGAGGCCCGCGCCGTGCGTACACGACGCGCCGTTCACGCGCGTCACGTCATGGCGGAAAACATGACCGACGCACTCACGCAGCATGTCACACATGCGTGTCACACAGCCGACATCGACGCCGCGAGACTCGTGGGTGCGGCCATGCTGCCGCTCACGCGCGCGCGACGATCCTCCCGGATCATGTCGCTCGCGCGCTCGGCGATCATCAGCGTCGGCGAATTCGTGTTGCCCGACGTGATGTTGGGCATCACCGAGGCATCGACGACACGCAGGCCTTCGACTCCGATTACTCGTAGCCGGTTGTCGACGACCGCGGCGGGATCGTCACTCGTGCCCATGCGGCAGGTGCCGACCGGATGAAAGATCGTCGTGCCGACCGCGCCCGCGGCCTGCTGCAATTCTTCTTCGCTTTGATACTGAAGGCCTGGCAGTATCTCCCGGGGCTGATAGCGCCCGAGCGCGGGCGCCGCGACGATGCGACGCGTGAGACGCAGCGCGTTCGCGGCGACGCGGCGGTCATAATCGGTCGACAGATAGTTCGGCGCAATCAACGGCGGCGCAGATGCATCCGCGGAGCCGATATGGATGCTGCCCCGCGACGTGGGGCGCAAATGACACACCGACGCCGTGAACGCATTGAAGCGATGCAGCGGTTCGCCAAAGCGATCGAGCGACAGAGGCTGCACGTGATACTCGAGATCGGGTCGCGTGAGCGAGCGATCGTCGACATCGGACTTCGCGAATGCACCGAGTTGCGACGGCGACATCGACATCGGTCCGCTCTGAAACAGCGCGTACTGCAGGCCGATCATCAGCTTGCCCCACCAGTGCGCTGACATCGTATTCAGCGTGCGCACGCCCTGCACCTGATACGCCATGCGCAGTTGCAGATGATCCTGCAGATTTTCACCAACACCGCGCAGATCCTGAACGACCTCGATACCGAGACTCTGCAGACGCGCGCCGTTGCCGACGCCGGAGAGTTCGAGCAGTTGCGGCGAGTTGACCGCGCCCGCGGAAAGGATCACTTCGCAATGCGCTTTGGCGAGATAGTCGACGTCGCCGCCACGATATTCGACACCCGTGCAGCGGCGGCCATCGAACACGACACGCTGCGTGTGGGCGCCGGTTATGACCGTCAGATTTCCGCGCTTCAACGCGGGCCGCAAAAACGCCTTCGACGCATTCCAGCGAATGCCGCGCTTCTGATTGACGTCGAAGTAGCCAACGCCCGTGTTGTCGCCGCGATTGAAATCGTCAGTGGCGGGGATGCCGGTTTGCTGCGCGGCTTGCGCGAACTCTTCGAGAATCTTCCATTTGAGGCGCTGCTTTTCGACGCGCCACGGTCCGCCCGCGCCGTGCGCTTCGTTGGCGCCGCCGTGGTGATCCTCGCTGCGCCTGAAGACCGGCAGCACCGCGTTCCATGACCAGGTACTGTCGTTCGTCACGCGCGCCCATTCGTCGTAGTCTTCACACTGGCCGCGCATATAGATCATGCCGTTGATCGACGAACTGCCGCCGAGCACGCGCCCACGCGGATACGATAGCGCGCGGCCGTTCAGACCCGGCTCGGCCTGCGTCTTGTACAGCCAGTCCGTGCGCGGATTGCCGATGCAGTACAGGTAGCCGACCGGCACGTGAATCCAGTGGTAGTCGTCCTTGCCGCCGGCTTCGAGCAGCAGCACCTGGACGTCGGGATCTTCGGTGAGCCGGTTCGCGAGCACGCAACCCGCGGTACCGGCGCCGACAATGATGTAGTCGAACCCGCCTTCGAGTCGTCGTGCGGCGCGAGGCGTACTGTCGGTATGACCCATCGTTCAGTCTCCTAAGCATTTTTGCGGCGCAAGCGTGGAAGCTTGATCGCTTCCACGCATGTGCGGCGATGCGCTTTTATTTTTTTCTGCCCTGCATGCGGACTAGATGTCGCGCAAGGGCGCCCGTTTATTTGGCGACCGGCATCGTGAATTCAGCGCCCTTGGCGATGCTGTCGGGCCAGCGCTGCATGATGCTCTTGTAGCGCGTGTAGAAACGCACGCCTTCCTCGCCATAAGCGTGATGGTCGCCAAACAGGGACTTCTTCCAGCCGCCGAACGAATGCCAGGCCATCGGCACCGGAATCGGCACGTTGATGCCGACCATGCCGATCTCGATCTGCCGCGAGAACGCGCGCGCAATGCCGCCGTCGGACGTGAATAGCGACACGCCATTCGCAAACTGATTCGCGTTGATCAGCTCGACTGCGGAAGCGAAGTCGGGCACGCGCACGACGCATAGCACCGGTCCGAATATTTCCTCGCGATAGATCTTCATGTCGGGCGAGACGTCGTCGAACAGCGTGCCGCCGAGGAAGAAACCCTTCTCGTGCCCCGCGACCTGATGACCGCGTCCATCTACGACGAGCTTCGCGCCCGCCGCGACGCCAGCGTCGATATAGCCGACCACCTTGTCGCGATGCGCGCCTGTGACGAGCGGCCCCATCTCGGCCGCTGCTTCCATGCCGTTGAGGATCTTCAGACTCTTCACGCGCGGCGTCAGACGCTCGATCAACTCATCGGCGATATGCCCCACCGCGACCGCCACCGAAATCGCCATGCAGCGCTCGCCGGCCGAGCCGTAGGCGGCGTCGATCAGTGCGTCGACGGCCTGATCGAGATCGGCGTCGGGCATCACGACGAGGTGATTCTTCGCACCGCCCAACGCCTGTACGCGCTTGCCGTGCTTCGTGCCTTCCGTGTAGATGTATTCGGCGATCGGCGTCGAGCCGACGAACGACAGCGCGCTGACTTCCGGATGCACGAGCAGCGCATCGACCGCGACCTTGTCGCCATGCACGACGTTGAACACGCCGTCCGGCAGGCCCGCTTCCTTCAACAATTCAGCGAGCCGGTTCGACGCCGACGGATCGCGTTCGGACGGCTTCAGCACGAAGGTGTTGCCGCACGCGATCGCGACCGGGAACATCCAGCACGGCACCATCATCGGGAAATTGAACGGCGTGATGCCCGCGACCACGCCGAGCGGCTGACGCAGATTCCAGTTGTCGATGCCGCCGCCGATCTGATCGGTGAAATCGGTCTTCAGCAGATTCGGGATGCCGCACGCAAATTCGACGATCTCGATGCCGCGCATCACCTCGCCCTTCGCATCGGAAAACACCTTGCCGTGCTCGCGCGTGATCAGCTCCGCGAGCTCGTCGTGATGACGGTCGAGCAATTCCTTGAACTTGAACAGCACGCGCGCGCGTTTGATCGGCGCAGTTTCGCTCCATGCGGGAAACGCGACTTTCGCCGCGGCGACCGCAGCGTCCACCTCGGCGACGCTCGCGAGCGGCACGCGTGTGCTCACGCTGCCGAGCGCCGGATCGAACACGTCGCCGAAGCGTCCGCTCGTGCCTTCGACGGTCTTGCCGTGGATGAAATGGCTCAGCGCGCGTGGGCTCGTCGCGCTGCGTGCGACTTCGTTCGGCGCGGTTTCGTTTGGATATGTCTCGCTCATCTCGTTCCTCGTCCTGTGAAATCTTCCGCTTCGCGCGCGACGCCCGCGCGCCAAAGCGTGCTGAACACCAAGCGTACGGCGCTTGCGGCCGACAAATCCAATGAGTATTGCTCAACTGCGCTATAAGCCGCGCTAATATCAGGAAATGGATCTGACTCTGCTTAGGGCTTTCGTCACCGTCGCACGCGAGGGCAACCTCACGCGTGCCGCGGTGCAACTGCATCTGACTCAACCTGCCGTCAGCCTGCAGATCAAACACTTGCAGGAGACGCTCGGCGTGACGCTGTTCACGCGAACTTCGCACGGGCTCGCGCTGACGCGCGACGGCCAGGCGCTGCTGCCGCACGCCGAACGCGCGCTCGGCGCGGCAGCCGACGTGCAACGCGCGGCGCAGACGCTGCGCCAGGAGGTCCGCGGGCGCCTGCGCATCGGCACCATTCTCGACCCCGAGTTTCTGCGCCTCGGCGGTTTCCTGAAGCAGCTCGTCGAGACCTGGCCTCAGATCGAAACCGCACTGCGCCACGGCATGTCTGGCTGGGTGCGTGAGCAGATACGCGCGGGCGAGCTCGACGTCGGCTACTACATCGGCCTGCCGTCCGACGACGACCCGCGCGACGGCACCGTTTTCCACGCGCTCACGCTCACCCACTTCCAGTATCGCGTGCTCGCGCCGGCGGGCTGGAAAGATCGCGTGAAGGGTGCGCGCGACTGGCGCTCACTTGCTGCGCTGCCGTGGATCTGGACGCCGCCGGCGTCCGCGCACAACCGGCTGCTGTCGCGCTATTTCGGCGAGGCGGGCGTGAAGCCCGTCAAGGTGGCCGAGGTGGACCAGGAGCCGTCGATGCTCGATCTGGTCAAATCGGGCGTCGGTCTGACGCTCGCGCGCGACGCGACCGCGATCGCCGAGGCGCATGCGCACGCGCTGACGATCGTCGAAGGCATCACGGTGCCGACGCAGCTGAGCTTCATCACGCTCCACGAGCGCAAGGACGAGCCTGCGATCGCGGCGGCGTTAAAGCTGATCGAACAGCAGTGGGCGATATGAGCCGCGCTAATGCCCGCCCCTTCCTAACCTGGCCGTCTCACTGAAACCGCTCCGTCACGAAGTTTTTGCTAGATTGTCGGTTTGCGCCCGCGCAGCGGCCTCGCACCGCTTTCCGTTCCGCCTGACTTTGTCCTTCCCGGCGGCTTCTCCCCGGCAACACCGGCACCCCCGAAGCCACGGGCCACTCCATCCATCCAAAGGAGCCTGACATGGCACGCAACATCGAAATCAAAGCCCGCACCCAGCATTTCGAGCAACTGCGCGAGCGCGCCGCGCAACTCGCGACGGACGCGCCGCTAATCTTCCGCCAGCAGGACTATTTCTACGACGTGCCGCGCGGCCGCCTGAAGCTGCGCCAGTTCGACGACGGCACGCCGGCCGAGCTGATCTTCTACCAGCGCGACGACCGTGACGGCCCGAAGGCGTCGTACTACACGCGCAGTCCGGTGACGAATCCCGAGGCGATGCACGCGCTGCTCGCGACCGCCCTGACCACTCGCGGCATCGTCTCGAAAGAACGGCACGTGTATCTGATCGGGCGCACGCGGATTCATCTGGATCGTGTCGACGGTCTCGGCGATTTCGTCGAACTCGAAGTGGTACTCGCGCAGGACGACGACGAAGAAGGCGGCCACGCCGAAGCACGCGCGATGTTCAAAAGCCTGGGTGTATCCGAAGCGGATCTGGTCCCGGTCGCGTATGTCGATCTGCTCAATGCCGAAGACGAGCCGAAGCAGGCGGCATAAACGTCGCCCCACCGCAGGGGCCGCGGCACGACGTGCGCGGCTCCCGCTCCCCTCCAGTCGGCGCTATCCGCAACATCCTCAAACCCTCAACCCGTCGCCGCCCCCGGCGCCAGATGTCCGAGCGGCAATGGCCCATTGCGCTTGAATGTGGTCAGCACGATATTTGAGCGCACGCTATCGACACCTGGCACGCGCATCAGCTTCTTCATCACGAAGGTCGACAGGTAATTCAGATCCGGCGCGACGATGCGCAGCAGATAATCGGCATCGCCGACGACCGCATGACATTCGAGCACTTCGGGCAGCACGTCGATCTGCTGTTGAAACTGCTCGATGATCGAATCGCCGTGATGCTTGAGCTTCAGGCTCGTGAAAGCGGTGACGCCGAGCCCGAGCTTCTCGGGCCGTAGCACGACGCGATAACCGTCCACCACACCAATCTGTTCCAACCGTTGCAAGCGCCGCCCGATCTGCGACGCCGACAGCGGCACCTGCTCGGCCAGTTGCTGATGCGTGGCGCGGCCGAAGCGCTGCAGCACGTCGAGCAGCGCGAGATCGAAGTGATCGAGTTCCAGCATGTTGATATCCCGCACATAATCGCCAATTAATGCACGATTATTGCATATCGTCGGGTCGACACGCTGATCTTGCGCCCTTCCCGCACGCTCTCCGCCCTACACTCGTATTCACCGAGTTTCACGCGCTTCGCCATGTCCACCGCCGCCAGCACCGCCAAACTTAAAGAACAGTTCGACGCCGGTCTCCAAACTCGCGCCGACTTTACGATCGACCAGCCGCTCGAACGCTACGGCGCGGTCGACCACGCGGTCTGGCAACAGCTGTACGAGCGGCAAACGGCCTTGCTAAAAGGCCGTGTCTGCGATGAATTCCTCGCGGGCGTCGAGCGCATCGGCCTGCCGTCCCAGCGCGTGCCGTCCTTCGACGACGTCAACGCGAAGCTCACGCCCGCAACCGGCTGGCGCATCGTCGCGGTACCCGGCCTCGTGCCGGATCAGGTGTTTTTCGAGCATCTGGCGCATCGCCGCTTTCCAGTCACGTGGTGGATGCGCCGCCCGGGCCAGCTCGACTACCTGCAGGAGCCCGACTGCTTCCACGATCTGTACGGCCATGTGCCGCTGCTGATCAACCCGGTGTTCGCCGACTACATGCACGCGTATGGCCGCGCCGCGCTCGCTGCCGATGACGCGGGCGCGCTGCCGCTGCTCGCGCGCCTCTATTGGTACACAGTGGAGTTCGGACTGATCCGCGATGCCGGGAGTCCGAACGGCGTGAAGATCTACGGTGCAGGCATCCTGTCGAGCAAGGGCGAGACGCTGTACAGCCAGCAAAGCGCAGCGCCCAACCGGCTCGGCTTCGCATTGGAACGCGTGATGCGCACGCGTTATCGCATCGACACGTTCCAGAAAACCTACTTCGTCATCGATGACTTCGCGCAACTGTTCAGCGTCGCGCAAACCGACTTCGCTCCGCTGCTGGCGAAGCTCTCCAACGCGCCCGCCTACGCCGCGGGCGACGTGTTCGACAGCGACTGCGTGATCACGCGCGGAACTCGCGAAGGCTGGCTCACCAGCGGCGACGTTTGAACGGGAAGCCGCGGCAGGCCGACCCGATCCAAGGCCCGGCGTCTGTTGCGCAACCGTGAAAAAATAACGAACGCGCCCGCCTGCCGAGGGGCGTGTTCGCCCAACGAGGTAACACCATGATTGAAAAACTGACTTCCGACGAGCGCAGCCAGCATCTGGCAAGACTGAAGCGCTGGGAAAACGTGGCGGAGCGCGACGCGATTCGCCGCACAATCGAGTTCGCCGATTTCAACGAGGCGTTCGGCTTCATGACGCGCGTCGCGATCAAGGCGCAGGAGAGGGATCACCACCCTGAGTGGTTCAACGTGTACAACAAGGTCGACATCACACTGTCAACCCATGAGGCGAACGGCGTGACCGAACGCGACATCGCGCTTGCCACGTTCATCGAGAGCATTACTGCGTAATACAAAAAATTACCGGACTTTATGCGTGTTTGTACACAACTTATCGGGTAATCAGGCCGCAATGAAAGGGCAATGCAGGCAATACCCTGGGTAAACCTTCAGTTCTACAGGCTATTCTTAAGTTGAACGTAAGCTTCCCACGCCTGCCTTGCAATCGGGTCGAAACGATCCAGTGATAGCGACTGCTGACGCTGTACAATCAGCAGCGCATACGGCTTGGAGAGCGCGCTTGCCTCCTTGCACAGAACGAGTTCGTCGCCGCTCGAAGGTGAGCGGGCGCGCCAGAAGTTGATCGCGGCTTCCAGTTCGTGAATGCTGATCTCGGGCATGACTTCGTGATGGCTAGCAGCGCGCTTCGAGTCGGCTCGACAGCTGCGTCGTGGCGCGTTTCCCGCCGCTGCGCACGCTGCCTGTGCAGCAGGCGCTCCGGCGAACCGCTTGCCCAAACGCCTAAACCCATTGTACTTGAGCGAAATCCATGCGACTCCTTCTAATCGAAGATGACCGCCCCATCGCACGCGGCATCCAAAGCAGTCTCGAACAAGCCGGCTTCACCGTCGACATGGTCCATGACGGCATCTTTGCCGAGCAGGCCCTCACGCAAAACCGCCACGAACTGGTGATCCTCGATCTGGGTCTGCCGGGCATCGACGGCATGACGCTGCTGTCGCGTTTTCGCCAGAGCAATCGCCACACGCCGGTGATCATCCTGACCGCGCGCGACGAACTGAACGACCGCGTGCAAGGCCTGAACTCGGGCGCCGACGACTACATGCTCAAACCGTTCGAACCGGCCGAGCTCGAAGCGCGCATTCGCGCGGTGATGCGCCGCAGCGGTCCGCATGGCGACATGCCGCGTCCAGAAGTGTCGCTGGGTGGCGTGCGACTGTCGGGTGTTGACCGCCGCATTTTCAACGACGACAAACCGCTCGAATTGTCACCGCGCGAATTCGCGGTGCTCGAAATGCTGCTGCTGCGTCACGGCCGCGTCGTCAGCAAGGCGCAACTGCAGGATCACCTGACGCACTTCGGCGGCGATCTCGGCGATACCGCGATCGAAGTCTACGTGCACCGCGTGCGCAAGAAGCTCGAGAACTGCCGTGTCGAAATCGTCACCGTGCGTGGCTTTGGCTACCTGTTGCAGGAAATCCGCCAAGCCGCATAATCGTCGTGAAGGCCGCGCATTGTGTCGCGGCCTGACGGCGGCGGAGCGCCGCGCTACGGCTGTGCCGGCTGCGCGCCGTGCCGGCATTCAGACCGTCTCAGGGCGCGTCGCGCCGTTGTCCCCGCAGTTGCCACTTTCCCGCGCGTACGATCATGCACCAGCCGGCCGCCAATAGTCTGCGCCGCACGCTGCTGCGGCGCCTCGCTGCTCCCCTGTCGCTGCTCGCGCTGATGAGCGGCCTGATCGCTTACTGGCTCGCCTGGCAGTACACGCAGCACGTGGTCGACCGCTCGCTCGCGGACCTCGCGACCGCCATCTCCAAACAGATCCAGATTGCCGGACCGGACGCGCCGATCACGGTGCCGCCGCTCGCGCAAGCGATGTTCTCCGACCCGGTCGAACATCTGGTCTACCGGATCAGCACGGGCGATACGGAAATTGCCGGCGACCACAATCTGCCGCTGCAAGGCGTCAACGTGAACCGCATGCATTACGCGTACGTGTTCGAGACACAGCACGAAGGCGTGACCGTGCGGGTCGCGCAGGTGCGGGTCGAACAACCGAGGGGCAATCCGATCGTCGTCGAAGTGGGCCAGCCGGTGCATCACCGGTTCCGCATCGCCGCCGAGTTCCTGGTCGCCATCATGATGCCGCTGCTGCTGCTGCTGCTGGCCGGCTGGGTGATCGTGTGGCGCGTCGTCAATCAGCAGCTCAATCCGCTGACCGCGCTCGCGGATTCACTGAACCGGCAGACGCACACGTCGCTCGAACCGGTCGACGAAACCTATGTGCCGGTCGAAATCCGTCCGCTGACGGGCGCGCTGAACGCGCTGCTCGATCGTCTGAAAGCCGCCCTCGATGCGCAACGAAAATTCATCGCCGATGCTGCGCATCAGTTGCGCACGCCGCTCACCGCGGTGAAGCTGCATGCGGAGCAGGCAGCCGTCGCACGCGATCCGCAGCAGACGCTCACGGCCGTGCGCGAGCTGCGCGCTGCGGCGGACCGCGCGGTGCGGCTGTCGAATCAATTGCTGTCGCTCGCGCGCGCCGAGCCGGGCGAACAGGCGGCCCGCTTCGTCAATGTCGACATGGCGGCGCTCGCGTTCGACACCGGCGCCGAATGGGTGCCGCGCGCGCTCAGGGTCCACGTGGATCTCGGCTTCCAGCGTCTCGACGATCCGTCGAACGATGATCCGTTGATGGCGCGCGGCAACCCGGTGCTGCTGCACGAAGTGATCGCGAATCTGCTCGATAACGCGCTGAAGTATGTGCCGCCCTCGCGCGCCGACGGCGGGCGAATCACGGTGACAGTCTCGCAGACCTTGATCGACGATCTGCGTACGGCCGAGATCATCGTCGAAGACAACGGGCCGGGCGTGCCCGGCTCACAGCAGGCGGATCTGTTCAAACGATTCTTCCGCGGCGACGGGCAGACTGATGCCGGGGTGGACAGCGGCGCGGGCCTGGGCCTCGCGATCGTCCACGACATCATGGTGCTGCATCATGGCAGCGTGCATTACGAGGACGCGCCTGAGGGTGGCGCGCGCTTTATCGTGAGGATTCCGTTGTTGCCGCCCGGTGCTTCCGCAGGCGCTACCGCCGCCAATGAGGCCACCGCGCGGCGCGCCACGAAAAAACCGGTGCACTCGGCGCCGGTGGATTTGTAGGGATGTGAAGGCTTACCTGGCTGCCGCGGCCACGTTCGACTGAGCGCTTCGATCAGCGCGGACAGCTCAAGCAGCGCGCTCAGCCGCGGCTTATTTCTTCTTCGATTTCTTCGCCGATTTGCCCGACTTCTCCGGCTTGTCGGCGCCTTTCCCCGACTTGGCGCCGCCCTTGCCCTTCGGCGGCGGTGCCAGCATCGTGCCGCGACACTTGCGCGCGCCGCAGCGGCATTCGTATTCCTTCTTCAGCTTCTTCGTCTGACGCGCGTCGATCACGAGGCCGTAGTCGTAAAAGACTTCCTCGCCTTCCGCGATATCACGCAGCGCATGTACGTACACGTGCCCGTCGATTTCCTCGGCCTCGCAGTTCGGCGCGCACGAATGGTTGATCCAGCGCGCGCTATTGCCGTTCACCTTTCCGTCGATGACCTTGCCGTTATCCAGCGCGAAATAAAACGTGTGATTCGGTTCAGCCGGATTATGCGGATGACGGCGCAACGCTTCTTTCCAGCTAATCCGCTCGCCCTTGTATTCGATCAGCCGCTCGCCCGCCGCGATCGGTTCGAGAGCAAACACGCCTTTGCCGTGCACACCCGAACGGCGCACGGCGATCCTGCGTGAATTCATTGAATGAATCCTTGTGAAGAACTGGGGAATGAAGTCTGGCAATCGTCAGACGCGTCTTGCGCGCGGCTTTTCTAACGCGGATAGCAAACGCGGCGCCATGCGAGCGCCGCGTCGACTTGCGACGCGCATCGCGTCACAACCGGAATCCTACACGCTGTCGACGGCTTCCTTCAACCGTCAGCCGCTGCGTTTGTGCAACGTGCGACGAGCGTCAGCGTTGACCGAACGAAATCTCGCCGAACAGCGCTTTCTGCTCGCGCGGCTGCGAACGCCAGTACTGCGGCGGCGCTTCGACGGTTGCGCCTAGTTGAGCGGCGGCATGCCACGGCCAGCGCGGGTTATAGAGCAACGCGCGAGCCATCGCGATCAGATCGGCATCGCCCGCTTCGATCAGTTGCTCGGCGTGCAGCGGATCGGTGATGAGCCCGACGCCGATCGTCGTGAGACCGGTGGCGTGCTTGACCGCCTTGGCGAATGGAATCTGATAGCCCGGCTCGAGCGGAATTTTCTGCAACGGCGACACGCCGCCCGACGACACGTCGATCCAGTCGCAGCCGCGCTTTTCCAGTTCGTGCGCAAACGCGATCGTGTCTTCGAGCGTCCAGCCGCCTTCGACCCAGTCGGTCGCCGACACGCGTGCGCCGACCGGCTTGTCGGCAGGGAATGCGGCACGCACGATGTCGAATATTTCGAGTGGAAAGCGCATGCGGTTTTCGAGCGAGCCACCGTAGTCGTCGGTGCGCTGATTCGCGATCGGCGAGAGGAATTGATGCAGCAGATAGCCGTGCGCGGCATGCACTTCGAGCGCATCGATGCCCAGACGCGCGGCGCGGCGCGCCGATGCGGCGAACGCCTCGCGAATCCGGTTCAGGCCGGCCACATCGAGCGCGAGCGGCGGCTCCTCGCCCGGCTTGTGCGGCGATGCCGACGGTGCATGGGGCAGCCAACCGCCTTGCGACACCGGAATCAGCTGGCCGCCGTCCCACGGCACATGGCTCGATGCCTTGCGGCCCGCGTGCGCCAGTTGCATCGTCACCTTGATATTCGAATGTTTGCGGATCGCGGCCAGCACCGGCACGAGCGCCTCTTCGGTCGCGTCATCCCACAAGCCGAGATCGCCAGGCGTGATACGGCCATCCGGCTCGACCGCGGTCGCTTCAATGAACAGCATGCCCGCACCGGACAGCGCGAGACTGCCAAGGTGAATCATGTGCCATGCGACCGCCTCGCCGCGTTCGGCGGAGTACTGGCACATCGGAGAGACGACGATACGATTGGGAAGCGTCACGCTACGCAGCGTGAGCGGAGAGAAAAGCGCGCTCATGGATTACGCCCAGTGAAAGCCCGAGAGCGATCGAGCATAGCACTGCAAGCGGTTTACTGCATGAGCGCGGCGCCACGGTGGGCTGCCAACATGGCCATTCGATTAGCCAGTCAGACTTTCGGCTCGACCTGATCAAGCCACTCGCCGAACATGCGGCACGCGGCCGCTTCGAGCGCGGGGCCGTATTGGGCCGTCTCGGCGCGCAGCTGACGCGCGTCGATGCCGTGGCCGGTCAGTTCGTTCGCATTCCCAATCAGCCACGGCTCGAACCGATCGGTGCGGATCTCGGGATGGCACTGCAAGCCCAGCACGTGACCGCCCCAGGCGAAAGCCTGATTCTCGCAGACCGGCGTCGAGGCGAGACGGGTCGCGTTGGCGGGTAAATCGAAGGCATCGCCGTGCCAATGCAGCATCGACGTATGAGCGCCATCCAGATGACGCAGCGGTGAGGCGCGGCCGGCATCGGTCAGCGTGAGCGGCGTCCAGCCGAGTTCGGCCCGAGTCGCGGGATAGACACGCGCACCGAGTGCCCGGGCGATCAGCTGGGCGCCGAGGCAGATGCCGAGCGTCGGCAGACCGGCCGCGATGCGCTTTTCGATCAACGACAGCAGCGGCGTGAGCGTGGGGTATAAGGCGTCGTCGGTGGCGCTGATGGGGCCGCCGAGCACGACCATCAGCGACGCGGCAACCGGATTGGGCGCCTCGATACGGGCGACGCCCACATCGAGATAACGCACAGGACGCCCGCGCTCGCCGAGCACAAGCTCGAGACTACCCAGATCCTCGAAGTGCACATGGCGAATGGCCAGTACTTCCCGATTCATCGCCTGCCCTATCTTCAGGTTAACTAACGACTCGCCGCGAGCGACTTCATGCCCGCACGGCACTCACCGGCAGACAGGCGGCGTATGCCGCCCGCCGCTGCCGGTCAGGCCATGTTAGCGGATTGCCCCGGGAGACGCCGCGTTACTGGGCGAAGATCTTCCAGGTTTTCTTCTGGGTGGCGACGTCCGCGGTTTCGTGCACGGAGCAGTCGAGACGCAGATCGGTGTCCGACATGTTCATGTCGAGCAGCGCGCAGTGATGCGGCGTCTTCTTCGGATTCTTGCTCGGCTGGAAATGCGTGCAGCTCAGGCACATGCGATGCGACGGGATCGTGTTATGCGCTTCGAGCTGATAGATGGTCTTGAGCAGCGTGCGATAGAACACGGCCTGCTCGTCTTCGCGCAGCGTACCGACTGCCTTGCTCAGGAAGTCCGGCCATTGCGCGGCGCGTTTGGCAGCCGTGCGGCCACGCGAGGTCAGGCGTACCGCGAGGGCGCGACCGTCGTCGAGCGCGCGACGCTTTTCGACAAGGCCCTTGGTTTCGAGCGTGCTCACGGCATCGCTGGTGGTCGCGGCGGTCAGCGCCGTTTCACGCGCGATTTCGCCGAGACGCATCGGCCCCTTGCGTTGCATCAACAGCACGAGAATTTCGCCCTGGGTCGGCGTAAGGCCTGCGCCTTCCGCCCATTCCCAAGCCTGGCTTCGCATCGCCGTGCTCAATCGCAAGAGGCTGTGGGTCACTCGCCCGGTCGCCTGTTCTCCGTATACGCCTTCGCTCATAATCTTCGATTCGTTTATTTACCGCTTTGGTGCAATGCCGGCGACTGCCTGCCGGGATACGCCCGTTGCGTGTGTGGGGTAGCTTCGCCCAACTGCGGATGAAGCCGTTTGTACTATCTCAAAAATCTACCGCCTTGGAAGCCCCAGGCGGCGAAAACGACATTCTATGCGAGAGCCGCAAATCGTACAGCTAACTTATCCAACGGAGGCTGTGGATAAGCAGGGGAAAACGTTTGGACAGCCTGTGTACCGTTTTGCAACAAGCACTTGGAGCGTGCTGACGTTTCCTCGGTTGCGCTTGCCTGGTGCGGCCAATGGCTGTTTCGCGAGCCTGGTTATCATTTCCCCAGCGCATTGACTTTGCAAGAAATTATTCAGTTGTCCACAGCCTTTGGCAATGCCTGCTTACGACTACTAGGCTTGTATACGTAAACTTTCGACAAATCTGAAGGGCTGGGCGCGTGAAAAGTCATAAAAATTTTCTTACGAAAAAAAACCCGCACGTGGCGGGTTTCGTCGAAACGTCGCGTACAGCGCGCACGCGAACGGGTTTCATGAGGTCTTCGCGATTACGCGCGCCACTGCAGACACTGCTGCCGGACCGCTTCGTGCAAGGACTTTTCCTGCGCAACTACGCTGCGTAGCCACGTCGCGTCGTTGACCTGGCCACGCGCGATCGCGCCGATTTCGGCCAGCGCGTTGACCGACCCGAGCGCTTCCGCATGCGGTCGGATCCGTTCGAGCGTTTCGAGGATGTCCTCGGAAATCGTCTTCCGTTCACCGGTTTGCGGGTCGATGCAGGTCCCACCGAGTCCGAAGCGGCAGGCTTCGAAACGGTTGAACGTATAAACCAGATAGTCGTCTTCCTGCGGCGTGATCGGCTTGTCGAGCAGCAGATGACGCGCGAGCGTCTGGATGTAGCAGGCGATCGCCGCGGCGCGATCCACCGAAAACGGCGTGTCCATCACGCGTACTTCGATCGTGCCGAAGCCCGGCTTTGGGCGGATGTCCCAGTAGAAGTCTTTCATGCTGTTGACCACGCCCGTGTGAACCATCTTCGAGAAATACTCCTCGAAGCCGTCCCACGTCAGCACGAACGGCGCGCGCCCCGACAGCGGAAACGCGAACACGGAATTCAGTCGTGCCGAATGAAATCCGGTATCGACGCCCTGTACGAAAGGCGAGGATGCGGACAGCGCAATGAAATGCGGGATGAAGCGCGACATCGAATGCAGCAGATACAGCGCGCTGTTCGGATTCGGGCAACCGATGTGCACGTGCTGGCCGAACACGGTGAACTGCTTGGCGAGATAGCCGTACAGCTCGGAAATATACTGAAAGCGCGGCGTATCGACGATCTGCCGCTCGCTCCATTGCTGGAAAGCATGCGTGCCGCCGCCGCACAGGCCGACGTTCAGATGATCGGCCGCCGACACCAGCGTGTCGCGAATCTTGCGCAGATCGGTGACCGCCTGCTCGTGCGACGTGCAGATGCCGGTCGACAGCTCGATCATGCTTTCGGTGATTTCCGGCGTGATATTGCCGGGAATTTTTTCGTCCTTGATGAGACGCAGCAGATCCGTGCCGGCTTTGGTCAGATCATAGTCGTGCGTATTGACGATCTGCATTTCGAGTTCGACACCGAACGTGAACGGTTTCGAATCGATGAAGGGTTCGAGTGACATGGCGTCCCCTGGGTCAGGTCGTTTGAGGCGAAGGTATTGAAAACGGGTTCGCGCTTAATCCTCGCGCCGCTCCGCGACGAGCGCGAGGCTGCGATAGACCAGCCACGGCCCGAGAATCTGCAGCACGAAAATCGAACACATGACGATCGCGCGCAGTTGCGGATCGAAATTCGGATACAGGTTGTACGTGTCGTCGACGAGCAGATACGCGAGCGCTGACATCGGCGACAACGACAGGCCGAGCGCGACGCCCTGCTTCCAGTTCAGGCCGCTTGGCTTCGCGAACGCCAGCACGCCCACCAGCTTCGCGATGAGCCGCGCAATAATCAGGCCCAACGCCGCGACTCCGCCCAACGCGATGTGCTTCCATTCGAACGACGTCAGCGTCAGCACGAACAGGATCACGGTCAGCAGCCAGCCAGCCGTGCCGAAATGCTGCGGCCACAATTGCGGACGCGCTTCGTGATTCTTCACGATGATGCCCGCGGCGAGCAGCGCGAGAATCGTCGACAGCTTGAACAGATGCGCGATGGCGATCGCGAGCAGCACGAGACCGAACAGCGCGACGAACGAATGCTCGTCTTGCATGTTCAGGCGTCGATAGAAGAACGTGCAGGTGCGCGCGAGCAGATACGCGAGCACGAGCGAGCCGACCAGCAGGTACAACGGCTGCAGAATCGTCGCGAAAACGTTGCCGTAAGCCTCCTGATGCAGCCAGCTCGACACGAGCTTTTCGATCACGACCGCGTACATGCTGTTCAGCGCCGTCAAGGTCAGAAGACGCTGCGTGACCTGGCCTTCGGCGCGCAGTTCAGTTTTGAGCTGGATCACCATCGCGGGCGAGGTCGCCATCGCGATTGCGGCGAGTACGGTCGCGACCATCAACGGCACGTGCAGGAACAGCAGCACGGGCAGCACCAGCACGAAAGTCAGCGTGGCTTCGGCGACGCTCGACAGGATCAGCCACGGATTACGGCGAATCCAGCGCAAATCGAGCCGGCTACCCAATTCGAACAGCAACAGGCCGAGCGCGACGTCGAGCAGCGGCCGCGCGGCGCTCGCGGAAGCCGCATCGATCACGCCAAAACCGGCCGCGCCGGCCACGAGGCCGATCACCGCATAACCGGAAATGCGCGGTAAACGCCACGCGCGATAGCAAAGCTCGCCGCATAGACCGGCGGCCAGCAATGCAAGTCCCGCCCAGAAAATAGCGTCGGGTGAAAGCGGCAACGCTGGCAGAAACGAAAACGCCGAATTCATCGTAGTGGGTTCTCCTTGTCAGCAACGGCAGACGACACGAACCGGCGCACACGCACGCCGTGGCACGAGCGAACGGGGAGCGCTCGTTGTCGCAAGCGCTTCGCGAAGTCAGCGTTGCGAGGTTTCAATGATCGGATGATCGGAATGCGCCGCGGCCGCAAAGAACCGCACGGAGCCCGGCACATTCACGGATGCCGTTGCAGCAACAGGCACGGTGAAAGAACGCCGTCGACTTTGAATCAGATTCTGTTGGAGCGGCACCGTTCCGTTGCTGCCTGCGCCATCAGACGCGGTGGCGCGACGCGGAAAAGAACGGGGATTGTGCCATAGCTTTTTCCGCGTTGACCGAAAAGACGCCAACTTGCAGGCAAAACGGTAAAAACGTACGTTATCTTCGAAGCGTGCGGAAAAAGCGACCTTTTTTGAAGGTATCACGCCAGTTTCGTCCACCTCGCAAACGGCGAATCCGACCGCCAGTCTGTCCGCTGCGTGTGTGATTTTGATGTGCGGTTTACGTCTGCGCTTCCCCGCTCGCTCGTCGACGCTCTTCCACGTATACGCGGCGCGTAAGCAGAGACCCGTTTACGCGAACTGAATGGAATTCGACTAGCCCGATAGGTGGGGCGTTAGCCCCCGGCTTTGATGTTTACTGGTTTACTGTATGTATACGTAGTAACAGTTAACAAGGTGCCTCGGTTTCTGTGGATAACCCAAGTTTACCGAGACGAATCAGCCAGTTGCGGACCGCATAACAGGATGCACAGCATGTGCGGCAGCCGCCGGTATACGCGAGTAACTTTTTGCGGTTTTTGACGACGGACGAGTTACCCCGTTTACGTCCACAACGGTTCCACACGACTTGCGCGGGTTAACTGCGCGGTTATCCACAGGTTGTGGTGGATAAGACCGCATGTTGGTTAACGTGGTTAACCGCGTGAGCCAGGGTAACTCGATCAACGCGCCGGCGACGGAAACGGAGTTAACTGCGTTTCGAGCGCGGTCAGTTAATCGACCGTCCCCTGCCGCAACGCGCGCAGCAAAAAACGCGCGGGGTCAATGTCCTCGGCGAGATCGCGTTCGAGCGGCCAGGGCTCGCCTTCGATCTGCGACGCAATCAGCTCAGCGCCGAGCGCGGCCCACACCAGCCCGCGAGAACCGTAGGCGAATGCGCCGTACAGACCGTCGACGCGCGGCAGGTCGAGCGGCCATGCGCCGCGCAGGCGGGCGGCATCGCGCGCGGCTGCGGCTTCGTCGGCGAGCTGGCCGATCATCGGCATGCGGTCCGAGGTCACGCAGCGAAACGCGACGCGGCCGGCGAGCGAGCTCAGCGGCGTGGCATCGAGTGCGCTTGCGAACGCCGGCAACATTTGCGCGACGCGCTCGATATTTTCGCGATGGCCATCCGCGCGCAGCGACGTGTCGGGGTCGTCGAGTTCATAGGTCGCGCCTGTCAGCGTGACGCCATTCGCGAGCGTCACCGCGTAGCCCTCGCCGATCACTGGCAAAGCGAGCGGCGCGACCGTACCCGCTGGCAGCAGGCTCAACTGACCGCGAATGCTGCGCGTCGGCGCATGACGCAAGCCTGCGATCCGCGCGGCTTCATGAGCGCCCGCGACGATCACGACCGGCGCACGCGCAACCGCATTGCACGCGATATCGAAGACGGTCAACTGATCGCCGGAACGTTCGAGCCGCGCGACGTCGACGCCGAAGCGTCGATCGAGCAAGCCGCCTGCCGATGCCAACTGCGCCGCGCACAGCGAGGCCGGATCGATCCAGCCGCCGCGCGGAAAGAACCAGCCGCGACGCGCGAGCGGCATGCCGGCGAGTCGCGCGGCATCGGACGCGCAAACGGGTGTCACATAGTCGGACGGATAGGCGAACGTGGCGATGGCGTCGCCGATCGCACGCGCTTCGTCGTCGTCTGCGGCGATCTGCAGCAGGCCGCGATCACCGCGCACGAGTCGATGCCCGGCCTGTTCGAGCGCGGCCCAACGATTGAGCGCGTAAAGGAAGCCTGCACGCGTGACGCGCGACGCGACGCTGTCGTCGCGCGAAATCATGGGGTGGTATACGCCGGCTGGATTGCCCGAGGCGTCCTGCGCAACCGACGCATGCCGTTCGAGCGAAGTCACGCGCCAACCGCGTGCCGCAAGCCGTTCAATCACTGCGCAGCCGGCCAGCCCGGTGCCGATCACTACCGCGTGTCGTTCGTCGTGCGCGAACGGCGCAGGTGGCTCATAACGGCGCACGCGCCAGCGCGGCGCGAAGCGGCCGACCAGCATCGCGCGTTTCCAGCCGAAGCCGTCGACCTTGCGATACTCGAAGCCGCATTGCGTCAAGGTGCGTTTGACGTCGCCCGCGCTGCTGTAGGTGGAGAAGGTCGCGTCATCGCCTGCGACGCGCGCGAGCGCCTTGAAGATCGCCGGGCTCCACAGCTCCGGATTTTTCGCCGGCGCGAAACCATCCAGATAAAACGCGTCGGCACGCAGCCGCAATGTGGGCAGGCTGTCGAGCGCATCGGCGAACATCAGCGTGAGCACGACTCGGCCGCCTTCGAATTCGAGTCGATGCGTGCCGGGCACGAGCATCGGCCATGCGTTGGCGAGCGTGTCCGCGAGCTCGCCGATCAGCGGATCGGAGAAGGTCTTTGCGTGGACGCGGCGCAGATCGGCAGCGCTAAATGGGTGCTTCTCGGTCGACACGAAATGCAGCCGCTCGCAGCGTGCTGGATCGCCGCGCCACGCGGCCCATGTCACAAGAAAGTTGATGCCGATGCCAAAGCCGGTCTCGAGCACCGTGAACGTGCGACGGTTCTGCCATCGTTCGGGCAATTCATTGCCATGCAGAAATACGTATTGAGCCTGCTCGAGCGCGCCGACGGCGCTGTGATAGATGTCGTCGTAGAGCGGCGAAAAGGGGCTGCCGTTGTCGCGGAAAGCGAGGACGGCGGGGATCAGCGGATCGGTCATGCGCGACGGAAAAACACGCTCAAAAGGACGCTCGAAAGAGCGGGTTCGATGGCCGGAGTCGGCGCGCGCGGCTCGCGACACACCATAAACGACCCTTCGGGACACGTGCGGGCGCTTTGCTGCGTTGGCAAAAACCAACGCCAGGCCCCGCCAGGACTGGGTTTCAGCCCTCGTTTAGGGGGGCTGAGGGGCAAAATTTCGATTTCTTGCGAGATCGGCCCGAAAACCGTGCAATTCCTCGAAACCCTTATCCTGATTGGGTTTGCGCTGCGCTATCATAGCAAGCGCCGCGAAGGGAGCGGCAGCACGGCCGCCGAACGGTGCTCTGTCCGGTGCGATTAGATCTTCAGGATCAGGGCCGCAGCTGCTCGACGGCGCGGTACGCGCACGTATAATCGGCGCGGTCGCGCTGTTCGTATCAACCTAACTCAGAAAGGAACCTTAATGAACAAACAGGAACTGATCGACGCTGTCGCAGGACAGACGGGCGCCAGCAAGGCTCAAACCGGTGAAACGCTGGACACGTTGCTTGAAGTGATCAAGAAGTCTGTGTCGAAGGGTGAGGCGGTCCAGTTGATCGGCTTCGGTAGCTTTGGTTCGGGCAAGCGCGCGGCGCGTACGGGTCGCAATCCCAAGACCGGCGAAACTATCAAGATTCCGGCTGCCAAGACCGTCAAGTTCACGGCAGGCAAAGCGTTCAAGGACTCAGTCAACAAGCGCTAAGCAGACTACTCTGCCAGGCAGTTGACACCCGCGAGAAACCCGCCAGTGGCGGGTTTTTTTTCGTCCATGCGGTGTGCTTCAATGTCCGCAATGCTCGCAGCCATCACCGTGCCCGTGATGATGATGGCCGTGATCATGATCGTGGTCGTCGTCATCGAAGTCCCATGCCGGGAACGGATCGGGAAACTGCTGCCAGGCTTGCGGGCCGAGCGCGTATTCGTCGTCGGTGAGCAGACAGGCGTCAAACTTCGCGCGCCAGGCGGCGGGATCGATATCGACGCCGATCAGCACGAGCTCCTGACGACGATCGCCGATGCTCATATCGTCGGGCGCACCGTACCAGTCGGCCGCGATCTCGGCGGCCAGCTCGTCGTCGGCTTCCGGCCATTCGCTGCGATCCTGCGCGGCCCACCACATGCCTGCCGGACCGTGCCGGCAAGCGCCACCCGCCTGCGATAGCGAGCCGCCGATATCGTTGCGCGTCGCGAGCCAGAAGAAACCCTTGCTGCGCAGTACGCCCTTCCACTCCTGATGCAGCAGCTCCCACAGCCGCTGCGGATGAAACGGCCGGCGCGCACGATAGGCGAAATGGCCGATGCCGTATTCGTCAGCTTCGCTGTGGTGAGTATGGCCGTGCTGACCGCCGTGCTCTTCTTCATGCTCGTGCTGGAGCGCCGCGAGCCAGCCCGGCGCGTTCGACGCGTCGTCGAAATCGAAGCGGGCGGTGCTCAGCACATGGTCGAGCGGTACGTCGGCGAAGCGGCTCACGAGCTGCACCGCGCGGCGGTTCAGGCGCGCGAGGATGCGCTGCAAACGCGCGAGCTCGTCAGCGGTGACGAGATCAATCTTGTTCACGACGAGCACGTCACAAAACTCGATCTGCTCGATCAGCAATTCGACGATCGTGCGGTCGTCATTCTCGTCGACCGCGATGCCGCGTTCGGCGAGCGCGTCGGCCGACGCGTAGTCGCGCAGGAAGTTGAACGCATCGATGACCGTGACCATCGTATCGAGCCTCGCGACGTCTGCGAGAGAGGCATCGTCGTCGAACGTCAAGGTTTCGGCGATCCCCATTGGATCGTCGATGCCGGCCGATTCGATCACGATCGCGTCGAAGCGCTTTTCGCTGGCGAGGCGACTGATTTCGTCTTGCAGATCGTCGTGCATCGTGCAATATATGCAGCCGTTCGTGAGTTCAACGAGCTGCTCGTCGGCGCGCGGTAGCACGAGCGACGGATCAATATTGACGGCGGCGAGATCGTCCACGACCGCCGCGACGCGCAAGCCGGCGCGATTCGCGAGGATATGGTTCAGGAGCGCGGTCTTGCCGGCGCCCAGAAAACCGGAGAGCACGGTGATGGGCAATAGCGGCTGGTTCATCGCGGGTACGGAATACGGGAAGATTGGAAGGCGTGCCGGGTGCGGGGCCATATCGTCGGCGGCGCAGCAAGGGCGTGTCGACGGCGCGGCAGCAGCATGAAGCCGCATTGTGCATCAAAACGGGCGCGGCCCGCGCGACCGACGGCGTCCGAAAAAGCCTACTTCGTCGGCATCAACTTCCAGTTGCGTAGAATCGCGACGATCTGCTGGGCGTACTTGTCCCGCAACGCCGGCGTTTCCGAGTGGTATGCTCCGACCGCCTGCCAGGTATTGCCGTACTTGTTCATCTGGCGGCGCAGATGCCACGCCGCGATATAAACGTTCTTGCACGGCTCCATCAGCGTGCCCTGCGAGATCCCGTACTGCGCGAGCACCGGCAAATGCACTGAATTGATCTGCATGACGCCGTAGTCGGTCGAGCCGTTCGCGTTCTTATGCTGCGCATCCGGCCGGTTATGCGACTCCTGCCAGGCGATTGCCCTTAAAATTAGCGGATTGACCTTCTGATACTTCGCCGCCTCGTCGAAGCAGTCGGCACGCGCGGAGCCGGCTGCGGAGAGCAGCGCGAGCGTGGCGGCGACGGTGAGGAGCTGACGTTTCATCGGTCAAGACGACTAAATAAAGCCTGGGTAAGAATCGGTAAGGCAGTTTGCCGGCCGCGATCCGGCCGCAACAGCAAGCTGGCCGGGCGTTTGTCGCGCATCGGGGAAAACCCGCGTCAGCAAACGCATAACAGCGAGTCGAACGGCTCGTATCATACCGGCAGTCCGACCATCGTCAAGTTGGCTAACCGACATAAGACCGGATAAACCCGGTTAATGTCGTGCGCGTACGGTGCCGGTTAGCTTTCAATTTAATGACAGCAGCGCGATTCTTGAACGGATTCGCACGAGGTCGCTTGTTTTGTTTCAAATCCGACATAAAAAGCTGTTACTGTTCGTTTTTTTTCGGACGTCGGGGTGCAGCAGCCCGAAGCGCAGTTCGCTTTTAGGGCCGGCTCACAGACCGACCGGGCGGTGGCTTGCTGCCAGGTCCGCATCGCATGACCGTCGGTGGCAGAGGCTGCCGGCATCGATATCACATCCCATGAGAAGAAATTGTATGGCTTTGCGTCGCGTGGCAACGGCGCTGCTGGTGGCTGGACTGATCACCGCGCAGACAGCACAGGCACAGGTGACACTCAACTTCGTTAACGCCGACATCGACCAGGTCGCCAAGGCGATCGGCGCTGCAACCGGCAAGACGATCATCGTCGATCCACGGGTGAAGGGGCAACTGAACCTCGTGTCCGAAAATTCAGTGCCTGAGGATCAGGCGCTTAAAACCTTGCAGTCCGCATTGCGCATGCAGGGCTTCGCGCTCGTGCAGGACCACGGCGTGCTGAAGGTGGTGCCCGAGGCCGACGCCAAGCTGCAAGGCGTGCCGACCTACGTGGGGAACGCGCCGACGGCGCGTGGCGACCAGGTCGTCACGCAGGTCTTCACGCTCAGGAACGAATCGGCCAACAACCTGCTGCCGGTGCTGCGTCCGCTGATCTCGCCGAACAATACCGTTGCCGCTTACCCCGCCAACAATACGATCGTCGTCACCGATTACGCGGACAACGTGCGGCGCATCGCGCAGATCATCGCGGGCGTCGACAGCGCGGCTGGCCAATCGGTCGCCGTGGTGCCGCTGAGGAACGCGAACGCGATCGACATCGCGCAGCAGATGAACAAGATGCTCGACCCGGGTTCGATCGGCAGCACGGACGCGACGCTGAAGGTGTCGATCACGTCGGATCCGCGCACCAATTCGCTGCTGATCCGCGCGTCGAACGCCGGGCGTCTCGCGGCAGCGAAGGAGCTCGCGAAACAGCTCGACATGCCGACCACGATGCCGGGCAACATCCACGTCGTGCCGCTGCGCAACGCCGACGCGACGAGGCTCGCGAAAACGCTGCGCAGCATGCTGGGCAAGGGCGGCGGCGAAGGCTCGTCGGGCGGCTCGAACGAGGCGAACTCGTTCAACCAGAACAGCAGTGGGGGCGCCGGCGGTGGTCTGTCGAACAGCAGTTCGACGGGCTCGTCGGGCACGCCGCCGTTGCCGTCGGGCGGCCTCGGCGGCAGTTCGATGAACTCGCCGATGGGCGGCGGCGGCGGCGGCTACGGCGCGGGCGGCAATAGTAATTCCGGCGGCCTTCTCGGCAACGACAAGGACAAGAGCGAGGACCAGGGCGGCGGCATGATCACGGCCGATCCCGCGACCAACTCGCTGATCATCACGGCGCCGGAAGCGACGTACCGCAACTTGCGCGCGGTGATCGACCAGCTCGATGCGCGCCGTGCACAGGTCTATATCGAGGCACTGATCGTCGAGCTGAACTCGAATACGAGCGGCAACCTCGGCATTCAGTGGCAGGTCGCGAACGGCAACCTGTTTGCCGGTACCAACCTGGCGACTGGCTCGGGCAACAGCATCATCAATCTGACGGCCGCGGCTGCCGCGGCCGGCACGACTGGCGGCCTTGCCACGGCACTCGGGGCCAGTTCTCTTCAGCAAGGCCTGAACGTCGGCTGGATCCACAACATTTTCGGCGTGCAGGGTCTCGGTGCGCTGCTGCAGGCGCTGTCGCAGACCGCCGACGCGAACGTGCTGTCCACGCCGAACCTGATCACGCTCGACAACGAAGAAGCGAAGATCATCGTCGGTACCAACGTGCCGATCCAGACCGGTTCCTACTCGAACCTGACGAGCGGCACGACGAGCGCGGCGTTCAACACGTTCGACCGCGTCGACGTCGGTCTGACGCTGCACGTGAAGCCGCAGATCACCGACGGCGGCATCCTGAAGCTGCAGCTCTACACGGAAGATTCGGCGATCGTGAACGGCACGAACAACGCGGCGACGAACCCGGCGGGCCCGGAATTCACGAAGCGTTCGATCCAGTCGTCCGTGCTGTGCGATAACGGCGAAATCATCGTGCTCGGCGGCCTGATGCAGGACAACTACCAGGTCAGCAACAGCAAAGTACCGCTACTCGGCGACATTCCGTGGGTGGGCCAGCTGTTCCGCTCCGAGCAGAAGACGCGCAACAAGACCAACCTGATGGTGTTCCTGCGTCCGGTCATCCTCAGCGACCACGACACCACGCAGGCCGTCACGGCGAACCGCTACGACTACATCCAGGGTGTGCAGGGCGCGTACCGTTCGGATAACCGGGTGATGCTGGATCACGACGATCCGGTCGTGCCGCCGATGCCGATCGGTCCGAGCCAGGGTGGCGCGCCTGCGATGAACCTGTTCAATCTGGACCAGATGCGCCGGCAGCAGGCGACCCAGTATCAGGCACCGCAGCAGGTGCCGCAGCAGGCCGTGCCGCAAACCGTGCAGCCGGCCCAGCAGGTGATGCCGCCGACCGTGCAACCGGTCCCGCAGACCGCACCGCAGCTGGCGCCGCAACCGGCCATGGTCGCTCCGGCAAGCGGCGTGGTGCCGAGCACGGTGTCGCCGGGAGCGCATCCGTGATGGAGACGCCCGCGCAATCGCAACGTCCGCTGAACGGCGACGCCGCCAGCGAGCGCGTGGCGCCCTCGCCGATCGCCGCCCGGCTCGTGCCGTACGGCTTTGCGCGGAGCGGCCAGATTCTGGTCGCGCATCAGCATGTCGATACCCTCGAAGTCTGGATCAGCGAACGCACGAGCGAAGCGGCGCTGGCCGAAGTCGCGCGCAATTACGGCGCGGTGTCGGTCGTGCGCCTGCCCGCCGACGAACTCGCGCAGGCGATCAACCACGCGTATGCGCGCCAGGACGGCAGCGCGGCGCAGGTGGTCGGCGAGGTGGAAGGCGAAGTCGATCTGTCGCGTCTGATGCAGGACATCCCCGAGGTCGAGGATCTGCTCGAGTCGGAAGACGACGCGCCGATCATCCGCATGATCAACGCGCTGCTCACGCAAGCGGCGCGCGAGCAGGCCTCAGATATCCACATCGAGCCGTTCGAGAATGCCTCCGTGGTGCGCTTTCGCGTAGACGGCACGCTGCGTGACGTGGTGCGGCCGAAAAAAGCGCTGCACGGCGCGCTGATCTCGCGGATCAAGATCATGGCGCAGCTCGACATCGCGGAGAAACGTTTGCCGCAGGATGGCCGCATCACGCTGCGCGTCGGCGGTCGCCCGGTCGACGTGCGTGTATCGACGCTGCCGACCGGCCACGGCGAGCGCGCGGTGCTGCGTCTGCTCGAAAAAGACGCATCGCGACTCAATCTCGAAGCGCTCGGCATGGCGGCCGACACGCTCGGCCAGTTCGACAAGCTGATCGGCAAGCCACACGGCATCGTGCTCGTGACGGGCCCGACCGGCTCCGGCAAAACCACGACGCTATACGCCTCGATGTCGCGACTGGAGACGGCGACCACCAACATCATGACGGTGGAAGATCCGATCGAATACGACTTGTCCGGCATCGGCCAGACCCAGGTCAATGAGCGCATCGGCATGAGCTTCGCGCGTGCGTTGCGCTCGATTCTGCGTCAGGACCCGGACATCATCATGATCGGTGAAATCCGCGACCTCGAAACCGCGCAGATCGCGGTGCAGGCATCGCTGACCGGCCACCTGGTGCTCGCCACGCTGCACACGAACGACGCGGCATCGGCCGTTACGCGTCTGACCGACATGGGCGTCGAGCCGTATCTGCTCGCCTCGTCGCTGCTCGGCGTGCTCGCGCAGCGGCTCGTGCGGCGGCTGTGCCCGGTGTGTCGCGAAGAGCGCGCCGAAGAGGACGGCAGCAAGCGCTGGCATCCGGTCGGCTGCGAGCGTTGCGGCCAATCCGGTTACGCGGGACGCCGCGGCGTCTACGAACTGCTGCTGATCGACGAAAATATCCGCTCGCTGATTCACCGCAATGCAGCCGATGCCGAAATTCTCGAAACGGGCCGCGCGCAGGGCATGCGCACGCTGCGCGAGGATTCGGAGCGCTGGCTGGCCTCAGGACTGACGTCGCTCGAAGAAGTGATTCGCGTGACGGGCGGAGCATAAGCGCATGCCGGCATTTCGTTTTGAAGCGATCGACGCGGCGGGCAAGGCACAAAAAGGCGTGCTCGACGCCGACAGCGCGCGCGGCGCGCGCACGAACCTGCGTTCGCAGGGATTGACACCGCTCGTCGTCGAACCGGCGGCATCGCGCACGCGCGGCGAGCGCAATCAGCGGCTCGCGCTCGGACGTCGTCTGTCGCAGCGCGAGCAGGCCATCCTGACGCGGCAGCTTGCGAGTCTGCTGATCGCGGGTCTGCCGCTCGACGAAGCGCTCGCGGTGCTCACCGAGCAGTCGGAGCGCGACTACATCCGCGAACTGATGGCGGCGATTCGCGCCGAAGTGCTCGGCGGTCATTCGCTCGCCAATGCACTGCAGCAGCATCCGAAGGATTTCCCCGAGATCTATCGGGCGCTCGTCGCGGCCGGTGAACACACGGGCAAGCTCGGTCTGGTGCTGTCGCGGCTCGCCGATTACATCGAGCAGCGAAACGCGCTGAAGCAGAAGATCGTGCTGGCGTTTACGTATCCGACGATCGTCACGCTCATCGCGTTCGGCATCGTCACGTTCCTGCTGAGCTACGTGGTGCCGCAGGTCGTCAATGTGTTTGCGAGCACGAAACAGCAACTGCCGTTTCTGACGATCATGATGATGGCGCTGTCCGGCTTCGTGCGGCACTGGTGGTGGGCGATGCTGATCGGCGTGCTCGTGGTCGTCTATCTGGTGCGCGCAACGCTCAGGCAACCGGCGCCGCGACTCGCTTTCGACCGCTGGCTGCTGACCGCGCCGCTGGTCGGCAAGCTCGTGCGCGGCTATAACACCGTGCGCTTCGCGAGCACGCTCGGCATTCTGACCGCGGCGGGCGTGCCGATTCTGCGCGCGTTGCAGGCCGCGGCCGAAACGCTCAGCAACAACGCGATGCGCGAGAACATCGACGACGCGATCGTGCGGGTGCGTGAAGGCACGTCGCTGTCGCGCGCGCTTGGTAACACGAAGACGTTTCCGCCGGTGCTCGTGCACCTGATCCGCTCGGGCGAAGCGACCGGCGACGTGACGACGATGCTCGATCGCGCGGCCGACGGCGAAGCACGCGAACTGGAGCGTCGCACGATGTTCCTGACGAGCCTGCTCGAGCCGCTGCTGATTCTGGCGATGGGGGGCGTGGTACTCGTGATCGTGCTCGCGGTGATGCTGCCGATCATCGAACTGAACAACCTCGTGCAGTAACCGTAGCGCGAGGAAGGAAGAGAAAGAGTTGCGCGGGGTGCAGCATCAGCCGCGCAATCGCTTCAGGTTTCAGCGCACGTAGATGGTGGGACCGCTGGAGTTGGCGGGCAGGAAGATTTCGGAGTGGGCGCCGTTGCGGTCGATGATGATCGAGCGGGCGCGAACTTCGGAGAGCCTGGTGCCTTGCATCAGCGTGCTGCCCAGCGATACCGCGTGCGGCGGCTCGCCACCGACGCTGACGATCGCAGCGGCGCCTTCACTCAAAGCGAGGATGCCGAAGAGATGGATGTCCTGATTGACGTTGCGCGTGAGTTGTCCGCCGAACAACGTCGCAGCCTGGTCGGTCGAGACCTGCGCATGCGCGGCGGCAGCCGGCAACGGCGCGCCGGACATCGTGGTGAGCGTGATGACCCAGTAGGTCAGCGTCGCGCAAAAAGCGGCGAACAGCGCGAGCGACAGGAGGCGGATTTGGATGGCGTTCATGCGCACATTGTACGGACTATTGTGAAAATTGCGGTGGGTTGAAGCCCTTCAACAGCATGACATTAAAATGACCGGTCCGGCGTGTTCAATCTGACAGCCGGAGTCGAAAATTCACCTGAAAAGAGGTAGTAAGCTATGCAACTGTCGACCATTCGCCGCGCTGACAACGCGGGTTCGCGCAGCCGTCGTCAACGCGGTTTCACGCTGATCGAAATCATGGTCGTGATCGCGATTCTCGGCATTCTCGCCGCACTGATTGTGCCGAAGATCATGAGCCGTCCGGACGAAGCGCGGCGCGTCGCCGCGAAGCAGGATATCGGCACCGTGATGCAGGGATTGAAGCTCTATCGCCTCGACAACGGCCGCTATCCGACGCAGGAACAGGGCCTGCGCTCGCTGATCGAAAAGCCGACCACCGACCCGGTACCGAACAACTGGAAGGACGGCGGCTATCTCGAGCGTCTGCCGAACGATCCGTGGGGCAATGCGTACCAGTACCTGAATCCGGGCGTGCACGGTGAGATCGACGTGTTCAGCTACGGCGCCGATGGCAAACCGGGCGGCGAAGGCAACGATGCCGACGTCGGGTCCTGGCAATAATCGCATCGAACCCCAGAATCCCGCCAGGCTCGATGATGTTCATGCGCGCGCCCGCTTCGCGACTGCTTTGGCCGCTGGTTTCGCCAGCCGCCCTGCCCGCCGCGCCGCAGTTTTCGCGGTGCGTGGAAACGCGCGTGCTTCACCGATGCATTGCAGTTTGAATCTCCGTTGATCGTCGATGGCCGGCACTATGCGTACGTCCGCTTGCAAGTCCCCTGTGGACACTCCGTGTACGGCTTCGCGGCCGCGCTCCCGCCTACGCCGCGGCCGAGCGGCCGGCTTCACGCTGCTCGAAATGATGGTCGTGCTCGTGATCGCGGGCCTGCTCGTGTCGCTGACCGCGGTGACGATGACGCGTAATCCGCGCACCGATCTGAACGAGGAAGCGCAGCGCCTCGCGCTGCTGTTCGAATCCGCCGGCGACGAAGCGCAGGTGCGCGCGCGGCCGATCGCATGGCAGCCGTTCGAGGGCGGCTTCCGTTTCGATCAGCGCACCCAGGACGGCTGGCGTCCGCTGCGCGACGATCTGCTCGGACCGCGTCAGTGGGAAGGCGGCGTGACTGGCGTCGCGATCAGCTACCCGGGTTCGGATTCGCAAGCCGATCGCATCGTGTTCGGTACCGAGGCGATCGACGTGCCGGTGCAGGTCACGCTGTTTTCGGCTGCCGGCCAGGCGACGATCGTCGGTACCGGCAATGGCCGCTACGAGGTGCGCTGAGATGCCAATGCGTCGTCATGGCAGGCCCGCCTGCGCTCCTTCCCGCTTCATGATGCGTCACGGCACGCGCCGCAAGGGGCGCGGCTTCACGATGATCGAGGTGCTGGTTGCGCTCGCCATCATCGCGGTCGCGCTCGCTGCGTCGCTGCGCGCGGTCGGCAGTCTCGCGAACGGCGAACTCGATCTGCACCGGCGTCTGCTCGCCGGCTGGAGCGCGGACAACGCCCTCGCGCAACTGCATCTGAAGCATGAATGGCCGAACATCGGCTCAACGAGCTTCGATTGCTCGCAAGGCAATCTGCAGCTGCGCTGTACCCAGCATGTGACGGCGACGCCGAATCCGGTGTTTCGCCGTGTCGAAATGATGGTGACGATGCCTGGGCAAACCGGCAATCTCGCCCAGATGGTCACGGTGGTCGCGAATGAAAACAACCGCTCGCTGTGAGCGCCGCCGCCGTGACGGCGCGCGCGGCTTCACCCTGATCGAACTGCTGGTCGCGATCGCGATCCTCGCGGTGATCGCCGTGCTGTCGTGGCGCGGGCTCGACCAGATCATCCGCGCTCGCACGACGATCACGAATGCGATGGAAGACGAGCGCGTGTTCGCGCAGGTGTTCGACCAGATGCGCATCGATGCACGTCAGGCCGCCAGCGACGACGAATCGAGCCAGGCCGCGGTCTCGGTCACCGGCAATACGCTGCAGATCGTGCGGCACATGGTGCTGCCGGGCAGCGCGCCGCGTCTGGAGGTGGTGCGCTATCAGATTTCGAACGGCCGCGTGGTGCGCTACGCGTCGCCGCCGCTTGGCAACGTCGGCGAGTTGCGGCGCGCGTTGCACGGCAGCGACGAAGGCTGGAGCGCGGTGCCGCTGATGGGCGGAGTCGGCTCGATTTCGGCGCGTATGTACGTGCCCAAGCTCGGCTGGACCACACAGATGAACGACGTACAGACCGCGATGACCGAGGCGATCAACAACCTGAAGGTGCCGCAGCTCGGCAACGCGCCGATGCCGCGCTCGGTGACGGGGCTTGAGGTCAGCATCGGCGCGACGTCGCTTGCGCGGCCGATCACGCGCGTTTTTCTGATCGGAGAATGACATGAGGTGCTTCGCGTCGTCGCCGAAACGGTCCGCCTCGGGTTCGCGAGCACGCGAGCGCGGCGCGGCCATCATCAGCGCGCTGCTCGTGGTCGCGCTGTCGGCGATCCTCGTGTCCGGCATGTTGTGGCGTCAGCAGGTGCAGATCCGGCGCATCGAGAATCAGCGGCTGCTGTCGCAGGCGCAATGGGTCGCGCGCGGCGCGCTCGACTGGACGCGGCTGATCCTGCGTTCCGAAGGCGATACGTCGGCGGGCATCACGTATCTGGGCGGCTTATGGGGCGTGCCGATCGCGAAAACGCGGCTGTCGGACTTTCTCGGCCAGATCGGCGAGGTGCGCGCGGAGCAAGGCGCGGCCACGTACCTGTCGGGCTCGATCGAGGACGCGCAATCGCGATTCAATCTGCGCAATCTGGTCGCGACTCCGGCGCCTGGCGTGACGCAAGTCAGCGCCGAAGAGATGGCGGCGTATCAGCGTCTGCTGGTGTCGCTCGGCCTGAGCGGACAGCTCGCCAAAGTGACCGCGCTGCAGATGCGCGCGGGACTGTCGCAATCGGCGACGCGGTTTCAGACCGGCACGACGGTCACCAACTCGACCCAGGTTGGCGGCGGCGGCGGCATGACGGGCGGCAACTTCGCGAACCAGCCCGGCATCGAGGACGACGACAACGTGGCGGTCGCCCCGCTTCTGATGACGAGCGTCGATTCGTTGCTCGACATTCCGGGCTACACGCCGGAGATCGTCGCGCGGCTGCGCCCGTTCGTCACCGTGCTGCCCACGACCACCGCGATCAACATGAACACCGCGTCGGCCGAAGTGATCGCGGCGGTGGTGCCGGGCATGACCGTGTCGCAGGCGCAGGCGTTGGTCGCGCGGCGACAGACCGTGTTTTTCCGCAACGCCGGCGACGTGCAGCTCGCGCTGACCGCGGCGGGCGTGCAATCGGTATCGATCGATCCGAACCAGTTCGACGTCAACTCGAGCTACTTTTTAGTCCACGGCAGTGTGCAGCACGAGCGCGCCGAGGTGGATCGCACGACGCTCGTCTATCGCGATCCGCTGACTCACACTACGCGTATCGTGCGGGTACAAGACCAACTATGAATAACGCAATCCACAGAGAGAGTGGCCTTTGAGCACGCTGATCGTCCTATTGCCGCCGCGTGATCCGGCGGTGCCCTCGCAGGAATGGCAACTGCCTGAGTTGCCGTTCGTGCTGCTCGACAAGACCGGGCGCACGCAGCGCGCCGGCCGCTCGGCGCTCGCGCTGCTGCCGCGCGCCAGCACGACGGTGCTGATGGTCGCCGCCCGCGACCTGCTGCTGATGCCCGCGACGCTGCCGCCGCTACGCGGGCCGAAGCTGCGCCAGGCGCTGCCCAATATCGTCGAGGATCAACTGATCCAGGACCCGCAGACCTGCCATATCGCGGTCGATCCGCAGGGGCTCGGCGAAGGCCGCCACCTGCTCGCGATCGTCGATCGCGGCTGGTTCCGTTTCATTTGCGAGGCGTTCACCGCGGCCGGCCATCGCAGTCTGCGCGCGGTGCCGGTCACGCGTTGCCTGCCGCAGGCGCCGGTGGCCGAAGCGGCCGCGAGCGTCAATGAAACAGCCGAAGCGCGCGAGCCGGTGATGGCTGGCGCGGCGAGCGTCGCGACGTCGCTGCCGGGCGTGGCTCCGGTGATTGCGCCCGAAGCGCCGGCCATCGTGCCGATGGTGGCGGCCGTGCTCGGCGCGGTGGTGCAGACCGCGCCCGCGCTGCTCGTCGAAGGCGCGATCGACAGCGGCGTGCCGCGCGTCGAACTGGCGATTGCGCGCGGCATGCAGGGCGAAGGCTTCGCGGCGCCGGCCAACGCGGTCAACGCAACGCTCGCCGCGCTCGCGGGCGCGGTGCCGGTCTCGCTGTACATGCTGACCGAGGTGCCCGGCAACGAATCGAGCCACGCCACGACGAGTCCCGCGCGGCTCGCCGCGCATATCCACGGCGCGAGTCCGCTGCCGTTCGAGCAGCTCGCCCGGCGTGCGCTCGAATGTCGCTTCGACCTGTGCCAGTTCGAATTCGCGTCGCAGCCGTGGCGCCTCGATCGCGCGACGCTGCGGCGTCTGCGTCTGCCGATCGTGCTCGCGGTCGCCGCGCTCGTCGTCGCGCTCGTCGGCGCGAACGTGCAGTGGCTGATGCTGTCGCGCCAGCGCGACGCGATCAACTCGCAGATGACGGAACTGCTGCTCAATACGTTCCCGAAGACGACCGTCGTGCTCGACGCGCCCGATCAGATGGCGCATCAGGTACAACAGCTGCGGGTCGCGGCGGGCGAGCTGTCACCGGAAGATTTCCTGTCGCTCGCCGACGGCCTCGCTCGCTCGCTGTCCCCTCTGCCGGTCAACGGCATCGCCGGGCTCGACTATCACGAGCACCGCCTCGACGTGACCTTTAAACCCGCGATCAAGGTCGACCCCGATTTCGCCAGGCGCCTCGCGCGCAACGGCCTCACGGGCGCGATCGACAGCAGTACCGGCAAGTGGACCATCAGGAACGGACAATGAAAGCTGAACTCGCTCAAGCTTGGGCTGGCTTCTGGGACCAGCGCACCGATCGCGAAAAAGCGCTGCTGACGTGGGGGGGCGCCGCGCTTGCCGTGGTGATTGCGTGGTCGGTGCTGTGGGCGCCCGCCCAGGAAGGCCGCGCACATCTGCGCGAATCGCTGCCGAGCCTGCAGCGGCAGCTTGCGCAGATGACCGCGCAGGCCAACGAGGCGCGCTCGCTGTCGGCGGCCGCGCAAGGTGTCGCGCCGACCGGCGCGGCGCTCAAGGACGCGCTGAGCGCATCGCTCGGCGAGCATGGTCTGGCCGCGACGCAGGTGCAGTTCGTCGGCAACGCGGTGCAGGTGCAGATGAAAAACGTGGCGTTCCCGGCCTGGACCGCGTGGGTCGACGACGTGCGCAAGCAGTTCAAGGTGCAGGTCGCCGAGGCGCACATCACCGCGCTGAAGGACGATGGCCAGGTAGACCTGACGGTGGCGTTGCAACCGTCGACCGCAAAATAACAACGCGCCGCTCGCTACAGGATCTCGCATGAATTACTGGACGTGGCGCCTGCGTGTGGCGCTGCCATGGCTGGTCGTCGCCATTTTGTCGGTCGCGGCCGTGACGCTTGCGTTGCTGCCGGCCGCCTGGATTACACCGCAGTTCGCGCGGCAAACGCACGGGCACGTCAATCTCGTCGATGCCGAGGGCTCGTTGTGGCACGGCTCGGCGACGCTGATGCTGGCCGCGGGTTCCGATATGAGCGCGGCGACGCTGCTGCCTGGGCGAATCGAATGGCGCACCGCGTTCTGGCCGCTTTTCACGGGACGCGTGAGGATGGTTATGCGTCATAGCGAGGCGATGCCCGACCCGATCACGGTCGATGCGACGCCGCGCGGCGCAACCGTTACGCCGGGCGTGCTCGCGGTGCCGGCGTCGCTGCTCGCGGGGCTTGGCGCGCCATTCAACACGCTCGATCTGCAGGGCAACGTGCAGCTGTCGTGGTCCGACTGGCGCAGCTTCAACGGCGAAGCATTCGGACAACTGACGATGATGCTCGACGACGTCAGCTCACGCGTGTCGCTCGTGAAGCCGCTCGGTTCGTACCGGGTCAGGTTTCAGGCGCAGGGTACCTCGTCGACGCTCGATCTGAGCACGGTCAAGGGGCCGTTGACGCTGAACGGTAACGGCACGGTGTCGGCCGCGTCGACGTCGTTCCATGGCACGGCGAGCGCCGCGCCGGAGCAGCACGATAACCTCGCCGGTTTGCTGAATCTGCTGGGTCGGCCGAGCGGGCCCGATACGGTGGCGTTGACGTTCGTTCACTGAGGTGCGCTTCGCGCGCGCGGCGTGATGTGACGAAAAAAGAGGCATGGCCGCGAGTTGCGGCCATGCCTCTTCTGTTTTGTGGTGCTGCTTTGCGCTTTGCGCTTTGCGCTTCGCGTTGAGCGCGGCGGCCGTTATTTACTCTGCACCCGCGCTTGCGGCGCGTCTGCGCTTTGCGCGATGGACGTCGCGCCGACTGTCGTAGCCGCAGCGGGCGCAGTCGCTGGCGGCAACGGCGCGGGCGCCGCGACGTCGCCGGTCTCGCGATTCATCTGCGCCACATCCCAGCCGCCGCCGAGCGCCTTCACGAGACCCACCGACGATACCATCCGCTGCCCGGCGATGCTCTCGAGCTTCTGCTCGGCAGTGAACGCCGTGGTCTGCGCAGTCAGCACGTTGACGAAGCCGACCGTGCCCGCCTTGTACTCGTTCGTGACAATGGCGACCGCCTGGCGCGCTGAGTCGACCGCCTGCCGTTGCACGACGATCTCCTGCTCGAGGATGCGCAGCGACGCGAGGTTGTCCTCGACGTCCTGGAACGCGGCGAGCACCGTTTGCCGATAGGTCGCGACGTCCGCGTCGTAGCTGGCGCGCGCGGCCTCGGTTTGCGCCTTGCGCAGGCCGGCGTCGAAGATCGTCCCGGCCAGTTGCGGGCCGAGCGTCCAGAAGCGCGACGGCAAGGTCAGCAGTTGCGAGAACACCGAGTTCTCGAAGCCCCCGGTCGCCGACAGCGTCAGCGACGGGAAGAACGCGGCGATGGCCACGCCGATCTGCTCGTTCGCCGCCGCGGCCTTGCGTTCCGCCGAGGCGATATCCGGCCTGCGCTCGAGCAACGCGGACGGCATCTGCGCGGGCACAGTGGGCGGCGTCGCGGTGAGCGGCATCGGCGGCAGTGAGAACATCGACGCGGGTACGCCGACCAGCACCGCGATCGCGTGCTCGTCCTGGGCGCGCTGGATGCCGTTGTCGATCGCGGCGGCCTGCGCCGATTGCAGCTGCGTCTGCGCCTGGATCACGTCCGAGCGCGCGGCGACGCCGGCCGCGTACTGGTTCTGCGTGAGCTGCAGTGACTTCTGATAGGCGATGACGGTGTCGTCGAGCAGCTTCTGCGTGGAGTCCAGCGCGCGCAGCAGGAAGTAGGTCTGCGCGAGCGTGGCCTGGGCGGACAGGCGCGCGTTCGCGAGGTCGGCGGCCGCGCCCTGCTGGCCCGCCTTCTGTGCGTTGACCGAGCGCGTGACCGAGCCCCACAGGTCCGGCTCCCAGCTTGCCTGCATCTGTACGTTGAAGCTGTTGCTGATGCCCTCGCGGCTCGTCGCCGTCGTCGCATTGCCGCCGGTTTGCGCGCCGTTGCCCGAGCGCGTCGCGCCCGCCGATGCACCGATCGTCGGGAAGTACGCGGCGCGCGCTTCGCCGACGAGCGCGCGCGCCTGCCGGTAGCTCGCGGCGAATTGCGCGATGGTCTGGTTCGCGGCGTTCAGCTTGTCTTCGAGCTCGTTGAGCTTCGGGTCTTCGTAGATCGTCCACCAGTCGCCGCGATCGTGTTGATCGGCGGGTTCGGCGACCTTCCAGCCGGGCGCGGCTTCCTTGAACGATGCGGGGATCTCGGTGGCCGGCCGCTGATAGTTCGGGCCGACGGCGCAGGCGGCGACGAGCGTCGCGCAGGCCGCGCTGATGGCAAGGGTCAGGACGCGCGGCGCAAGCGCTCGCGCGCGCGAGATTCGATCAGACTGCATGCAATGAATTCCTTCTGGACGCCGCGGTGCGGTCGGGAGCGGCGCCACCGGCCGGGCGAGATCGTGGTCTGCCGGAATGTTAGCGTATGAGCCCGCGCGAGCGCGGGAAACTGAAAGCTGAAAGGTTAATGCGAGCCGCTGTGCAGGTGTGTTACTTGCGGTGACGCGATGGTTACGCGTTGTTACGGCCAGGCGCGAGCGGCCTCGGTTGCGCGGTGCTTCAGGGAGCGAGAGGAAGCGATGGGGGTGTCGAAAGCGCGGCCGGAAAGCGTGTCATGAGCCGGCGCGCAGTCAGGGCCGCGATTCCGTGGACTGGGTCTGCTGGCGCTGACGCTGGCGCGCGAGCTTGCCCGCCGAGGCCCGGCACGACGCACCGCCGGGCGCGAGGCAGGCGGCGCCGCTGTTGGCCGCCGTGGCGACGACGTTTCTCGACTCTATTGCGAAGCTTTCCTTGGGCAAAACGATCTCGCGCGTTTCCACGACCTCGGCGTGACTGCTTTTTGCGCGCTTCGCCCCGCGCCGATGCTCGATCCACGCGAGCAACGCGACGCCCACCGAACCGCCCGGTAGCACGATCAGTCCGGCGAACAGCGCGAGCTTCCACCAGCGGTGCCGGCCCTGGAAGCTATGGAGTGCGGAATCGGTAAGTGAGCGGCTCAGGCCGCCAAGCGTGTTTTTGAGGTACAGCATCGGGGAAATCCTGTTTCGCGCGGCGCGAGCGGGGCGGCGTGCGATCGATCGGTCAGAACATGGTCTCGAATGGCGCAGGACGCGCGAACTCATTGCTTGTCATAATATTGACTGGGCAAGCAAATTTCAAGATACTGTGCCGCGCGAATGATCCGGATGTTGTTTTTATGTTGCTGTTCGTGCACCGAAAAATGAGATTTGACTTGTCTGCTTAGGCAGCTAAACTTCGATTTGCTTGTCGATGTTGCGGATACC
>DATAQT010000344.1:0-1741 GCA_036264535.1 Paraburkholderia sp.
CATCTCGCGTGTGAGCCCGGTTCCATCTTCCAGGAACGCATCGGCATCGGTGTCCGCGTCAGCGAGTTCGACGGCGATCCGTTCGATCACGTTCTGCAATTCACGCACGTTGCCCGGCCACGCGTAACGCCGCAATGACGCGCCGAGACCGGCAAGCACACGTTCGGCGGCAGCCGCGTCGGGCAAGCGCGCCGCCAGCCTCGGTTCACGCGCCGCGGCCTGCCGCAGCAATTCGGCGGCGAGCGGCAGCAGATCGTTAGGCCGCTCGCGCAACGGCGGCAGCGCGATGCTCAGAATGTTGAGCCGGTAGTAGAGGTCGGCGCGAAAGCTGCCCGCTTCGATGCCCTCGGTCAGCGCGCGATGGGTCGCCGCGACGACCCGGATATCGACGCGGGTCGGCTCGGTCGACCCGAGCCGCACGACCTCGCGCTCCTGCAGCACGCGCAACAGCCGGCTTTGCAACGACAGCGGCATTTCGCCGATCTCGTCGAGAAACAGCGTGCCGCGATGCGCGACTTCGATCAGTCCCGCCTTGCCGCCTTTGCGCGCGCCGGTGAACGCGCCTTCCTCGTAGCCGAACAACTCGCTCTCCAGCAACGCTTCGGGAAACGCGCCGCAATTGATCGCGACGAACGCGAAGTCGCGCCGCGCGCTCAACTGATGCATGCTCTGCGCGACCATCTCCTTGCCGGTGCCGCTTTCGCCGAGAATCAGCACGGTCGCGTCCGACCTCGCGTAGCGCCGCGTGAGAGCGCGCACCCGTTCGATCGATTCGGACGCGCCGACGATATCGTCGAGCCGGTAACGCGCGCTGAACTGCTGCACACGCTGGCGCGAACGCAACGTGCGATCGAGCCGCTCGACCGCGCGCGATTCCTGAAACGTCAGCATGGTGCCCGCCGCCGCGCTGCTGCTGGCCAGCGGCCCGCGATGCACGACGTAGCTCGCGCCGCGCACCGTGCAGAAGGTGTCGCCGTCCGCGTCCGGCAGGCTGCCGGCGAGATCGGGCGCGAGTTCGAGCAGCACGCGCCCCACGGCTTTCGCCGCGTCGATGCCGAGCACGCTGGCAAGACGCTGGTTCATCACTTCGACGCGTCCTTGCGCATCGAGCGCGACGACGCCGTCGCGCAGATGTTGCAGCAGATTGTCGAGCCGTTGACGGCGCACGGTTTCGCGGCGCGTGGCCTGCGCGACTTCGAGCGCGGTGTCGAACGCAGCGCGCACCGACGCGCGTGAATAGAGAAACACCGCGCCCATGCCGGCATGCGCGGCGAGATCGGTGACGAGTCCGGGGCCGACCACGACGTCGATGCCGCGATCGCGCAAGTCGAGCACGACGCTCTCCGCGTCCTGCGCGGACTGATACGACGCAAACGTCACGTCGAGCGCGTAGGCGGCGATGAAGCGCCGCACTTCGTCGGGCGTGTTGCCGTGCGTGACGAGGGCCACCTTCGCGCCGTCGCGGCGTGCGCGTGCGAGCGCGTGCATCACGTCGAAACCGGTCGGGTTGATCCGCACGACCGGAACCGTCACGCGTGTCTTCAGATATGCGCCGTTCGAGCCGCCCGCGATCACGACGTCGGGACGAGCCGCGCCCGCGGCCTCGATCTCCCGCACCGCGTCTTCGAAACCGTACGACACGATGCGCAGGTCCGCGCGTTCGACGTATTCGCCGGCGATGTCGAAAAACAGATCGCGCAAGCGGCTGATGCTAAGAGCCCAGATGCGCGGGCGCTCGGCG
>DATAQT010000378.1:0-17453 GCA_036264535.1 Paraburkholderia sp.
TCGCGATTTAACATTTATTGTAATCTGTTAAATCCATTTTCTTACATTTAACACCATCCATAATTAAATACAGCTTACGCAGAATGCATATATTGGATATCTCAAAACTGCCAATTCTAAATTTTTGTCATATTTATATTCAGATAGAAATAAGAGTATACGATCGCCGAATACGGAATATAGAATCCGCAATCCCGGGCAATCCGGATTAAATGAACGACAAGCGATAGACCAAACCACCTATGCGGATCGACAAACCGCTCTGGCATGAGGGCCTCATCCTCACGCAGCAGCACTTCCAGCAGCAGGATCGATGGGCCGGATTCGCGCTGCAGCAGTTCGCCACATCGGCGCTTGCCGAGCCGTGGGGCACGCTCGGCGTCGAGGTCGACGAAGAGGCGTTGGCGACCGGCCGTCTGAAGCTCACACGGCTCAAGCTGCGCTTTGCGGACGGCACGCCGATCGACACGACGCTCGCCGACGCGCTGCCGGCCGCGCGCGATCTGACGCAAGGTGTGCCCGCCGATCTGCAAAGCGTCGTCGTGTTCGCGGCGCTGGCGTTGCCCGATGCGAACGGCAACAACTGCCGCTTCGATGAAACCTCGCTCGCACGTCCGCGCCGCGCGTACCGCGAGTTCGTCAAGGTCATGGATCTGAACGGCGGCGGCGAAACCGAGATCGCGTCGGAGCGCCACGCGCTGCGTCTGCTGTTCGATTTCGAATCGCATGCCGACGACACGGTCTGCGCCATCGCGCGGCTCACGCGCACGACGAGCGGCCTGTTCCAGCTCGATCGCCGCTTCGTGCCGCCATGCCTGACGCTCGGTTGCCACCCGCTGCATCTCGAGCGCATCAATCGTCTCGCCGATATCCTGCAAGCGAAGAGCGTCGCGCTCGGCGCGCGTCGCAGCGAGCGGCTCGAACAGGTCGCCGAATATGGCGTCGCCGACGTGCAGCTGTTCTGGCTGTTGCACTGCATTCACGCGGCGTGGCCGCAGTTGCGGCTCTACTCGACCCATCCGCGCCGCTCGCCCGAGCAGCTGTACACCACGCTCGCGCAGCTGGTCAGCGCGTTGATGACGTTCTCGACGCGCGCGCAGCTCACCGACATTCCCGCCTACGACCACGCGCGCGCCGACGAGGTGTTCACGAAACTCGAGGCGACGATCCGCGAATTGCTCGACGCGATCATTCCGTCGCGCGTCGTATCGATCGGCCTCACGCGCAAGAGCGCGACCACGTGGACCGGCCAGTTCCTCGACGAGCGCATCGTCGTCGGCGCGGCCGACTGGTATCTGTCGGTCAACGCGCCGATGCCGGCGTTCGAGCTCGCCGAGCAGTTCCCGCGCCTGTGCAAGATCGGCGCGCCCGACGACGTCGAGCACATCATCAATTCGGCGCTGCTCGGCATTCCGCTCAAGGCGGTGCCGCGCGTGCCGGCCGCCATTCCGGTGCGCCTCGACAACCAGTACTTCGCGCTCGATCCGGCGAGCGTCGCGCACGCGAAGATGCTCGCCGCGCGCGCTTGCCAGATCTATCTGCCGGCGTCGGTGCCCGACGCGTCGCTCGAACTTTACGCGGTACTGCGCTCATGAACGCCCTGCCCCGAAGCGACAACGAAGCGGCGCTGCTCGACGGCGCGCCCGGCGCGAGCCGAGCGTCACGCGAAGGCATTCGCGATCTGTTGCGCGACACCGCGCTGCTCGTCACGACGCTCATGCCAGGCGGCCACACGGAGAATGCGACCGAGTTCCGCGCTCGCTGCGGACTGCTCGTCGGAAACTTCTCGAACGCACTCGAGCGGCGCGGCTATCCCGACGACGTGCGGCGCGAAGCGCTCATCGCGCAATGCGGGCTGCTCGACGAAATCGCGTTGCGTTATCTGCCGGCCGAAAGCCGTGCGGGCTGGGAACTGAAACCGCTGCAAGTCGAGCTGTTCAACCTGCACGATGCGGGTGAGCGGGTGTTCGAACGACTCGAGGCACGCATGCGTGAAGCGTCGCCGCACATCGACCTGCTCGAGTGCTACGCGGCGATTCTCAGCCTCGGCTTCATCGGCCGCTATGCGCGTGATGGCGAAGCGAAGCGCGCCGCGTTGACGTCATCGTTGCAGGCCCAGCTGGAAAAACTTCGCCCCGCGGCGACACGCACCTTCATCGCCGATCGCCCCGGTCGCCGTTTGTCCGACTGGTTCTACCGGCTGTCGCCGTGGGCGATCGCGGGGCTCGCGTGCGTGGTCGCCGCGCTCGTCTGGCTGGTCTGGTCGACCGCGCTCGACGCCCAGCTCGCACAACTCGTGCACGCGAAGGCCACCCCGCCGTGAAGTCCGATCTGCCCGCCCTGTCCGCGTCCCCGACGCACGCGCCAGACCGCGCGTACGAGGGACTCGGTTATCCATTGCGCGCAATGCTCGTATTCGCGGCCGGTCTGGCGCTCGCGGTGATCTGGTTCGTGCTGCCGACCGGACGCGGCGTTGGGTGGGCACTGACGGCACTCGTCGGCTTGCTCGTGGGCGTGATCGTCGTGTGGCGCACCGCATGGCTGTCCCGCGCGCGCGAACAGAGCGCGCAGGTGCTGGCCGCGCTCGGAGCCGCGACCGCCGGAATTCCGCCGAGGCTGCGCACGCGTATGCCGCTCGTGCTCGTCACAGGCGACGGCTTGCCGGCTCTCTTCGATCGCAACGATGAGGAACGCTTCGCCCACGTCGGCGACGGCGCGATCTGGCTGCGCGTCGACCGTCCGCAGGAGTTGCCGCGTCTAGCGGTCGCGCTGGGGCAGTGGCGCGACGGGCGCGCGCCCGACGGTGTCGTGCTGTCGGTCGCGCCCGCGCTGCATGTCGGTGCGGACATGCTCACGCAGCAGTTGCGCGTCGTGCGCCATTGCGTCGCCGATGCGGCTCGCACGCTCGGCACGCGGCTGCCCGGCTATCTCGCGGTCTATCAGCGGCTGACCACGAGCCCGCCCGGTCTGGCGGTGCCGGCGTGGTATGGCGTGTCATCGGCGACGCGCATCGTCGATGCCGAGCGTTTCGAACCCGTGGTCCGTGCGGCCGAAGCCGAGGTTCAGCGTACGACGGGCGAGACCACCGGCACAGCGGGCACCACCGGCGCGGCGCGCGCGGCGGCGCTCGCGTCGCTCGTCGGCTGGACGCAGCGGGTCGTGATCGACGCCTTGACCGACCGGCTGCAACCCGCCACGCCGTGGGCATTGTTCGGCGCGGGTTGGATCGATTGCGGTCCGGCAAGCGGTTCCGCCAATCCGTGGGACCGCGACGTGCAAATGCAAACCTGCGTGACGCGCGCCGGCGTCGGCGCGTCGCCTCTGCCGTGGCCGCTGCCGCAACCGCTGATCGAAGCGGCACCGCGGCGCTACTGGATGTCACCGCGCCGCGCGGCCTGCGCGCATGCGCTTGCACTACTCGCCTGCGCGGCCGCCGTCGCGTTCTGGTCAACCGCGCAAAACAACGAAGCGCTGCTGGATCGCGTTGGCTCCGATCTCGGCCGCTACTCGATGATTCCCGCCGCGCACGACAACGCGAAACGCGACGCGCAGCGAGCGCTCGTCACCGATCGTGATCAGCTCGACCGTTACGCACGCATAGGTGTGCCGCTGCGACTATCGCTCGGCATGTACCGTGGTGAGCAGCTGCTGCCGGCGCTCGACAGCGCGATTGCGTCGTACGTGCCGCCTCCCCCGCCGCCGGCGGTCGTCACGCTCGACAGCATGTCGCTCTTCGACAGTGGCCGCGCGCACCTGAAGCCCGATTCCACGCGCGCGATGGTCGGTGCGCTCGAAATGATCAAGGCGCATCCCGACAAGCGGATTCTGGTCGCGGGGCACACCGACAACGTCGGCAATCAGCAGAGCAATCTGAAGTTGTCCACGGCGCGCGCGGAAGCCGTGCGCGACTGGCTGGTCGACGCATCCCGTATCGCGGCGACGCAGTTTGCAATTCAGGGCTATGGCGATACACGACCGATCGCGCGCAACGATACGGATGACGGACGCGCGAAGAACCGGCGCGTCGAAATCACGCTCGTGCCGGACGCGCCGGCGACCCAGTAAGGAAATCTCGTCACCGTCACGCGTCGCCCGCAGCACCCAAAGGCGGGCTCGACGTCGCTGGCACGAGCGCAAGCAGAACACAGTCTTTCGCCCCCGAAGCATCGCGCTTCGGGATCCAGAAGCTCGGGGGCTGCTCCGGGCGGTTGTCGCAGCAGTACAAACATCAGGGAGTAGAAAATATGGCAATTCCGGCCTACATGTGGCTCAAGGACGATGGCGGCGCCGATATCAAGGGTTCGGTGACGGTGCAAGGTCGCGAAGGCAGCGTCGAGCTCGTCGCGTTCGATCATGGCGTGCATATCCCCACCGACGGCAACACCGGCAAGCTCACCGGCGCGCGCGTGCACAAACCGATCACGCTGACGAAGGAAACCGACGCGTCGACGCCGTATCTGTACAAGGCCGTGACGAGCGGTCAGACGCTGAAGTCGGTCGAGATCAAGTGGTACAAGATCGACGACGCCGGCAAGGAAAAGGAGTACTTCAACACGAAGCTGGACAACGTGAAGATCGTCGCGGTCAAGCCGAAAATGTTCGACATCAAGAACCCCGACTACGAGAAGCACAACCACATCGAAGACGTCGAGCTGCGCTACGAAACGATCACGTGGTCGTACAAGGACGGCAACATCATCCACAAGGACACCTGGAACGAGCGTTCCTGATTTCCGCGTAGTACACGGGACCGGCGCACCGCGGGTCTCGTGACGTGCGTTGACGCGTCTTTTACCAGTCCGCGTGGCGGACTGGTCTCTTTTCCCGGCGAGTGCACAGCGCGCTTGCCGCTTCCCTCCGTGACCGAATTGCCGACATGACCTTGCGCGACGACCGAAGGAATGCCCCGTGGGACACTGCTCACCTGCTGCGCCGACTCAATCCGCACTGCGCGCAGGCACTTGAATCGGCCGCGAGTCTCTGCCAGACGCGGCTGGCTGACGAGATCACGGTCGAGCACTGGTTGCTGAAGCTGATCGAGGCCGGCGACGGCGACATCCCCGCCATTCTCCGGCATTGCACGATCGATATCGACGCGCTCTGGGATGCGCTGCTCGGCGCAATCGATCATCTGCCGCGCAACCTGCGGGGCAAGCCCGCGCTGTCGCCGCAGCTCGCGGCGATGCTTGGGGATGCATGGCTTCACGCGTCGTCGGAGAACGACGATGCGCAGATCCGCTCGGGCAATCTGCTCCAGGCGATCACTGACGCGCCGTATCTGCTGCGCGCGCACAACGCATGGCCGTTGCTTGCTGTCAGCAGTGCGCACATCGAGCGGCTGCTGCCGCGCATTGCGCATCGGTCGTGCGAAAGCGAAAGCGGCAGTGAAAATGACACACAGGGATCCGAAACGCCTCAACCTGCGGCGAGCGCCCCCGCGGAGAACAAGGTTTCTCCCGCGAAGCAGGCTATATCCGCAGGTGCCGACGCCCTTGCCCGCTTCGCGATCGACCTGACCGACAAGGCGCGTCGCGGCGACATCGATCCGGTATTCGGCCGCGATCGCGAAATCCAGCAGATGGTCGACGTGCTCGCGCGCCGCCGCAAGAACAATCCGATCCTCGTCGGCGAACCGGGTGTCGGCAAGACTGCGCTCGTCGAAGGGCTCGCGTTGCGCGTCGCCGAAGGCAGCGTGCCGAACGTGATCCGCGACGTCCGCATCCTCACGCTCGATCTCGGCCTGCTGCAAGCGGGCGCCGGCGTGAAAGGCGAATTCGAGCAACGCCTGAAGAATGTGATCGACGAGGTGCAGGCGTCCGCGGTGCCGATCCTGCTCTTTATCGACGAAGCGCACACGTTGATCGGCGCCGGCAATGCGGCGGGCGGCGCCGACGCCGCGAACCTGCTGAAGCCCGCGCTCGCGCGCGGCGAATTGCGCACGATCGCGGCGACCACGTGGTCCGAATACAAGGAATTCTTCGAGCGCGACGCGGCACTGGAACGCCGCTTCCAGATGATCAAGGTCGACGAACCCGACGACGACGCGGCCTGCTTGATGCTGCGCGGCCTGAAAAGCCGCTACGCCAGTTACCATCACGTGCACATTCGCGACGAAGCGCTGGTCGCCGCGGTCAAGCTGTCGCGTCGCTACATCCCGGCGCGGCAACTGCCCGACAAGGCCGTCGATCTGATCGACTCCGCCGCCGCCCGGGTGCGCATGGGCCTCGAAACACCGCCGGCCGAACTGCAGCGGGCGCACGCCGCGGTCGCGGCGTTGGCGCTCGAACACGCGACGCTCGAAGACGACGAACGCGCCGGCATCGACGATAGCGAAGCACGACGCCGGGCACTCGACGCCGCGCTCGCGAGCGCGAAGACCGAACTCGCGGCGCTGCGGACCCGCTACGAACACGAACTCGAGCTCGTCCAGACGCTGCACCATCAACGCGACAGCGACTCCGCCACGCGCAACGCGACCACGTTCGCGCAAGCACGTCACGCGCTCGCGACCGCACAAGGCAAAGCCCCCTTGATCTTCGCCGACGTCGACGCCCAGGCGATCGCACGCGTCGTCGCCGAATGGACCGGCGTGCCGGTCGGCAGCCTCGTCGAAGACGAACTGCGCAGCCTGTTGACACTGGAGACGCAACTCGCGACACGCGTCGTCGCACAGGACGACGCGCTCGCCGCGCTGTCGGAAAGCCTGCGCACCGCAAAAGCCGGGCTCAAGAATGAACATGCGCCGCTCGGCGTGTTTCTGCTGGCCGGCCCGTCGGGCGTCGGCAAGACCGAAACGGCGCACGCGCTCGCCGACCTGCTGTTCGGCGGCGAGGCCGCGCTCACGACGATCAATATGTCGGAGTACCAGGAATCGCACACCGTCTCGCAGCTGAAGGGCTCGCCGCCCGGCTACGTCGGCTATGGGCGCGGCGGCATTCTGACCGAGGCGGTGCGGCAGCGTCCGTACAGCGTGGTGCTGCTCGACGAGGTCGAAAAAGCGCATCGCGACGTGCTCGACATGTTCTATCAGGTGTTCGATCGCGGCATGATGCGCGACGGCGAGGGGCGCGAGATCGACTTTCGCAACTGCGTGATCCTGATGACCTCCAATCTCGGCAGCGCGCAGATCGACGAAACGACCGCCGGGAATCCCGCGGTCTCGCAGAGCGAACTGCTCGACGCAATTCATCCGCAGCTCGTCGCGCACTTTCAGGCGGCGTTGCTCGCGCGCTTCCAGACGCTCGTGTACCGCCCGCTCGATGCGGTTGCGCTGGCCTCGATCGTGCGCCTGAAGCTCGCGAAGGTTGCGCAGCGTCTGCGTCGCCAGCACGAGGTCGAGCTAGGTTGCGACGAATCGCTGATCGATGCGATGGCCGAGCTGTGTCTCGCGCGCGAAGCAGGCGCGCGCAACGTCGATGCATTCCTCAGTCAGCGCATTCTGCCGACGGTGTCGCGCGAACTGCTCGCGCGCATGGCGAGCGCAAGCGCGCCCGCGAGGATCCTGCTGACCAGTTCGCCCGAAGGCAATCTGACGATCGATTTCATCGACCGCGAAGCAGACCTCGCTGAACCCGCGACGATCGCCTGAGAGAGCCCCACACGATGCCGGCGGGACCGTCCCTCTACGACATGCTGCTCGGCCAGATTGGCGGCGAGTCGCTCGACGCCTACGACGACCGCACGCTCGAATGCCTGAGCGTGCAGCAGAACGTGCAGCGCATTCTGAACACGCGTGCAGGTGCGCTCAAGCACCTGCCCGACTACGGCCTGCCTGACATGACGAACATCTACAAGGCGCTGCCGTCGTCGGCGCACGCGCTGAAGCAGCAGATGGAAGCGACGCTGCTGAAGTACGAACCACGCATTCGCGCGATCGACATCGACATCCTCGAGAACGATGATCCCGGCGTGCTGGTCAGTTTCGAAATGACGTGCCATTTGAAGAAGGCCGGTCTCGTGCGGTTCGGCACGTATTTCGAGCCGCCGGGGCGGCTGCGTGTCAGGCGACGGATGCAGGGACGCGCCTGATCCGCACAACCCTTCAGATAACAAACAGAACGATGCGTCTGAAAAACGCCTGAAAGGAACTTCCGTCGCCGAATCACGCGGTATATACCGCAATAAATAAAACGACAAGCACAGGTAAACGATGCCGCTTTCCTGAGCAATTTTCAGAAACTCGCGGTATATACTGCGTTCCATCGATCCGGCTGAAGCCGGCCCTACGCCTCCCCTCCCTCAGGAGAATTCGATGAAACTGGTTGCCCGCTGGAAGAGTTGTGCATTGACGTTGGCATTGTGTGCGGCAAGCGTGTGCGCGCACGCCGACGACCTCGCGAACTCGCCCCTGTCGACCAGCACCGGCAGCAGGCGCAGCGTGAGCTTGTCGAAGCCGCGCGGCGCGAGCATCACGAGCAGGATGAAGGTGGACGACGCGACCACATACGCCTTGAAGCCTTCGACACCGAGACGTCGCGCCAGAATGACCGCGAGCAGATAAGCGAGCGCCTGTCCCGTGATAGCCAGCGCCGAAACCTGTTTCGCGGCCCGATCCAATGCGGCCACTTTAGTCAGGACGCCGAGACAGTTGCAAGCCGATCTGCACCGCCTCCACCCGTGAACCGACGTCGAGCTTTTCGAAGATCTTCTTCAGATGCCACTTCACGGTCTCGGCTGTGACCTGCAGTTCGCGCGCGACTTCCTTGTTCGACAAGCCGCGCGCGACGCACGTGAGAATCTCGATCTCGCGCGCGCTGAGCACGTCCGAAGCGATCGCGACACGAGCGCCGGACTCCGCGGACGAGGGTTCGCCATTCCCATCGAACGCGGCGAACAGACGGCCGACGAGCGCCGAATGCGCGCTCGTGACACTGGTCGGCGAACCTTGCATGAAGCGCCGCAGCAACGCGTACATCGGCTCGCCCTCGTCGAATATCGTGTTCATCATGCCGGCGCTCGCGCCGAGCGTCAGCGCGCGATCCAGCGCAACGCACGCCTGCTGATGCATGCCGCTGCGCTCGAACGCTAGCGCGAGCAACGCCGACAGCGAGGCGTCGAGGTACTTCCAACCGTGCGCGGCGATTTCGTCGCGCACCGCCGCGAGAATGGTCAGCGCATGCTCGGCCTCGTTGTCAGCGATCAGCACCCGGGCGATCAGCATCGCAAATGTCGCGCGCGTTTCGAGGAACGTTCCAGCACGCCCTTCGCAGCGCGGCGGTACGGTCCTGCTCAACTCGTGCGCGATATGCCGGGCGCGCGCGAGCTGCCCCTGCATCAGCAAAATGCGAACCGTTTCCGCATCGCAATTGACCTGGAGCCGCAGCGCATTGCGCGTCACCGCAATCTGCCGTCGTTCCTCGATGACCGCCAATGCGGCGTCCATGTCGCCGTCGCGCGCGAGAACGCGCGCGGACGTGCGCATGTGCCGCATCATCCCGCTAGGCGGACAGGCATCTATCGGCATCGCCGCGCGATCCGTGATGATCGCGCGCGCGCGGCTCAACTCGTTGCGCTCGTAGTAGATGGAAGTCAGGAAGCCTGCGATACCCGCTACCACGCCCGAACTGCGGCCGACGATCTCTTCGATCCCCGGCAGTACGCCCTCGCAAAACTGCATCGCCTCGACCAGCTCGCCGTGAACGAGAAGGGCCAGCGCGAACAGGTATTCCCGATAGGCGTTCTCGAAGACCGGCGTGGGATTGTCTTCGGTCGGCGCAGTCAGACGCCAGACTTTGCGCGCCTCTTCGAGTTTGCCCGCATAACTGAGACCATGAATCTGCGCGGTCATCCCCAACCGGGTCACCCAGTGCCCCGATGACGACACGGACATCGCCGCCGCCCGGCCAAACGCCAGTGAACGCTCGCTGTCGTCGTTGGTGATCGCAATGAGCGCGCGCACCGCATTGACTTCCGGCAGCGTGGCCAGCGCCTTTTCCCGCGCCTTGCCACGGCTATTGGCGATTTGCTCCGCGACCGATTCGATTTCCTGCGCGGCGGCCGTATTCTGCATTGCCGCCGCCAGCGCCAAAGCACGCGCGGTGCGAATCCGCAGATGTCGCTGTATCAGCGCGGGCGGCAGCTTCGCGATCCAGCCGAGCAAGGTGTGCGCGTCGCCATGTTCGACCATCGCCATCGCGCAGTTTTCGACCCATTGCGCCGCGTTTTCGAGGTTGCCCTCGGCAAGCGCATGCTTCACCGCTTCTTGCCACAGCCCCGCGGCGGCCAGCCATTGGCTCGCACGGCGATGCAGTAGCGGCAGTTCGCCGGCGAGCTGACGGGACGCGCGCCGCCTGAGCGCGTCGACCATCAGCGCGTGGCAGCGGAACCATTGGCGTTCCTCGTCGAGCGGGCGAATGAACACGTTCTGCCGCTCGAGCCATTCGAGGTGCCGCCAGCTCCGCGCACCCTTGCCCATCACCGCGTCGCAGACACCAGCGCCGAGCCGGTCCAGAATCGACGTGCGCAGCAGAAAGTCCAGAATCGGCGGGGGCAGATACGACAGCACGGCTTCGTCGAGATAAGCGTCGGTGCCGAGCCGCGCGCCCGTCAGGCTTTTCGCGACCTTCGCCGCGTCGCTGGGCGCGCGCAGCGTCAGCGAGGCGACCTGCAAACCCGCGACCCATCCTTCGGTCGCACTGTTCAATAGCTCGACGCTCGAACGATCGAGCGCGATCCTTCCGGACTTCGAAAAAAACATGTGCGCGTCGTCGACCGAAAACCGCAGGTCTTCGACACCGAGGCGGCTCAGCCTCTCAGGACTGCCGAGCTGACCGAACAGCAGCGCGGGATCGCTGCGCGAGCCGAACAGCACGTGCAGGTTGTCGGGAGCATACCGAAGCACACGCGAGATGAGCGTGAGCACCGGTTTCGAGGTCAGCCGGTCGACATCGTCGAGCACGAGCGACACGTCGCGCTTGCAGGCCGCGATTTCGTTGAGCAACACCGACATGACGGTATCGACGGGCGTCAGCAGATCGTGCGTAAGAAGCTGACGCGCCTGCTGACCCACCTGCGTCGACACACGGCAGAACGCCGCGACGAGGTACGCGGCGAATTGCTCCGGATCGTCGTCCTCGGCATCGACGCTGAGCCACGCGACGATGTTCTCATGCTCCAGCAGCGTCGTCGTCCATCTTGCCAGCAGCGTGGTTTTACCGAAGCCCGCCGGCGCGCTGACCATCATCACGCTGCGGCTGCCTCTGGCGTGCAATCGTTCGTACAACGCAGGACGTTCGACACAGGATGGCGGCGAACGCGGCGGCGCCATTTTTGTCTGGATCAGCGCCACGTTCCATATCTGGCGACCACTCTCGTGCGAAACTTCCACTGACATATTCTTACGCTAATCAATTCGACTGATATCCGGCAATAAACGCTCGAGTCATTGAGCGGCATGGATGGGCACATGCCATTGGCTCGATCGCGGCAACCACGATTGTCAATGTTTATGTCCAACGCATCAAGGCGAAACGCTTTTTTAATTCGCTTTTCGAGCCGTGTTTTCGCGAACATGTGCGCCGCCTTGTTTCGATCTGAGGCAGAAGCATCACGCCAACGCCGCGCATTGAAGCGAATGCTTCGAGAAGGTCAATTACTCTGCCGCTTGATCGGCATCCTTCGTTTTTCCGCCCGCACGAATGTGCGTTTTTAGTTGCCCTACAGGCACTCATGCCTTCAGCCGCAGGGCTTTCCAATGGTGAAACGCACCCCCCATTGCGGAGCATCGTCACTCCCCGATTGGGGGGCTACCCTGAAAATGCCCAATGCTTAGTCTAGCTACACCATGAATATCCTGCTCATCGAAGACGATCCGACCGAGGCCAAGGCTGTCTTCGCAGCTTTGCATTTCCACCACGACATCAGCCGTGTCGGCAGCGGCGAAGAGGCGGTTCGTTTCCTGCGCGGCAATTCTGTCGACCTCGTGATAGTCGATTGGAAATTGCCGTGCATGAGCGGCTTCGACCTGCTGCAATGGATCCGTAATACGCTCGGCGATGAGCCGGCGGTGCTATTCCTGACCGGCAGCATATTTGACGTCGATATCGTCCGCGCACTGGAGGCGGGCGCCGATGAATATGTCGTCAAGCCGGCCCGCGGGCCGGAACTGGCCGCACGCGTCAACGCGCTCGCGCGCAGGATCGCGAAAAAGCGGAACGTCACCGAAGTGCTGCGCATCGGCGATTACATGCTGAATCTCACCGATCGCAGCATTTCGCTGCGCGACCAGGAGATCAGTCTGACGGTCAAGGAATTCACTCTGATCGCCTATTTTTTCGAAAACACCAACAAGATCATTTCGCGCGATTGCCTGGCTTCGCTCGGCTGGGGGCGCGACCTCGATAGCACGTCGCGCACCATCGATACTCACGTGTACCGTTTGCGGCGCAAGCTTGCGCTAAAGCCTGAAAACGGCGTTCGCCTCACCGCGATCTATATGCACGGCTACCGGTTGGACGAGGTGCGTTCGCGCATCGCAAGAGACGACTCGAATACGGAAAAAGAAAGCGCGGTCGAAAGCGTATAAACGCCGCAATGTCCCGGCAATAAGAAGCCAACCCGCTTGTATCAGCGGATTGGCTTCTTCGCATGTTTAGAAAACGACTCGCCCTCTCATGCTGACCACCCACAGTACATTCGTTCCGGGATTGAGCGCCGGGTGAACGATGGCCTGGAAGTCCGGCGTAATCGCGAAGTTCGGCGTGACCTGGAAGCGGTAGAAGATTTCGCCTACGTACTGGCTGTCGAGCATGTGGTTCGAAGGTCGCGCCCAGCCGAGCGAAACGCCGAACAGGTCGTTATGCGGCGTCGGCCGCCAGCCGATCCCGACGGCTGCTGCGCGATCGATCAGCCATCCGTCGGACCATCCAGCGCGAGTGAACCACATAAGGTTTTCACCGTACCGGTAGTTTGCGTTGAACGCGAATCCGTACGCGCGTGGCATGCCGATCCCTGGCTGCGGATCCTTGTACCACGAGGTCAGGTGAATGTTGTCGGCATCCATTGGCCCACGGGCCTGGATCGCCGCACCCGAGCGGGCAAGACTGCTAATGCCCGTCTCGACCATGTAGAAATGCTCGTTCTTGCTGAAGAAGTCGCCGACCGTGCTGCCCGTATCGCTGCTGTTAGACGTGAAAATGCCGGGCTTGATATACAGCCCACCGTTCGTCGGATACACGGCAGCCACGGCGCCGAAACCCCGCAGCGGCACGGCAATGCTCGGGCTGGTCGCAAAGGCCTGGTTGAGGAACTGTCGGTTATCGTCGAAGAACGGGTACGCGTCGACGTAGTTCGGGGCGAACAGCTTGCCAATCGTCCACTGGAACCTGTTATTGAACAGGTTCTGACGCAGGTACGCCTGCGTAATACCCATGTCGAACTGCCCGTATGTGGCGGCTGTTGCGGTGGCCGATCCGGCACCGAAGCCTGCCTGCAACGGTGCCAGGTTGGTCCCGATCGGCCGCCGGTCCTCGACCGCCATGTCGAAAGCGAGCGCGTCAGGCTGATTGCGGTTGAGCAGGTCGTACGAGAAGTTCAACGTGAGCTTGCTGCCCACAGCGTTGTACTGGCCGATCGGACTGCTCGAATAGTTCTGCCAGAGCATCATCCACGATCCGCCGAACGTGAACCCATAGTTCTCGCGCAGCATCCTCTTCCATGCGAACCACGGGTCGAGCGCGGTAGGACGCCTGAAAAAGCCGGACCGCGTCGATTCTGTCGATTCGTCGTCCATCAGATCGCCCTCCACGGAGAGCGTGCTGTCGAGCAGATCGGGATATAGCGCGCTGGCGGGTGCGACATCTTTAGCCGCCGCCCCGGTCGCCGCAGGCGTCGTTGGCCCAGCGGCTGGCTCGTCGGCCGATCCCGGCAACGCCTGCGCGACGGCTGGAGGCGCGAAGCCCCCAGCGAGGGCCAACGCGACGGCGATCGCCATCGGTTTGAGCCAGCGACGCGCCTCCGTATCGATGAGATAGCGCATGGATCACGACTCCCACTCGGGCCGGTCGCTACCTCGTACGACCACGAGCGGATCCCGCCACTTACCCGGCGTCTCCGACAGTTTCGCGAGCGGCGCCAGACGATGAATCTCGCCGTATGCGCTGTGCCCGGTCAAGGTTTCGGGCGGCACCATCATCTGGTCAGCGCTCGGGGTGAAGTTGGTATTCGCGATGAAGCCAAGACTCTGAAACCACATCGCCGAGCGCGCGAGGCTGACTCGCACGTGATAGCTGCCGCCTTCCTTCGCGCGGCGCCGCAGCGCGGCGAGAATGCCGCTCGCGCCGATATAGCCTGCGATGTAATCGTTCATCACGAGCGTCGGCGGGAAAGCCGGCGGCCGCCCATCGACGCCTTCGGTGTCGTCGTAAGTCGATGGAAACTCAGGATGACCACCACCTTCACGCATCGTGAAGCCCGTCACCGTCAGGCCTTCCATGTCGAAGCCCGGGCGGTCTCGCCACGGGCCGTCCCACCCGTAGCAACGCATCGACAGATAGATGACACCAGGGCGCTGACGCGCGAGTTCATCCACGCCGAAGCCGAGTCGCTCCGCGCTGCGGCCGCTGAAGCCTTCGATGAACACATCCGCCTGCGGCAGCAGCGCCGTCAGCGCCTGCTTGTCGGTGGCTTTGCTCAGATCGAGGAAGGTCGAGCGCATACCGACATTGACGTCCGTGACAAGAGCTTCGTGTTCGAAAGACTGGTCGCGTGCGACGTGCAGGACCTGCGCGCCCTGCTCCGCGAGCGTGCGGGCTGCAGTCGTCCCCGCGATTACGTGCGTAAGCGACAGCACCTTGATACCGGACAGGGGTCGCGTCGGCTCGTCGGTATAGGGAATCGGCTCCGAGTCGGCGACCTTGACGATTTCGATCAGCGGCACGCCCGCCAGATACTTGCCCTGGGGATGCTGCAGCCATTCCTCGGCAGTTCGATGCATGCCGCCGCAAATGCGAGCGGTGCCGATCGCCTCGTCGAGATCGGCGGAATTCCATTGGCTGATACTGTTGGCGATTGCCTTTCGATCCGGATAAGTCCTGAGCGTCTTCAAGATCCGGTCCATCAGATGAGGATACGGCCCGCTCAGCGTGAACAGGCGGCCGTCTTTGGTCGGGAAGGCCTGGAAAGTGATCGGATTGCCGAGTCCGAGCGGTGCCTGATACCAGCGTCCGTTGACCGTCGGTTCGAACGAAAAATTTCTCGCGACGGCGTCGTTGGCCGGCACCACGTCCATCGCCATGCGGACTTTCATGATGATGCCGAGCAACGGATTGACGTTGTAGACCGCCTCGCGCAAATCCACCTTGACGTCCTGCCGTTGCCCCGTGCGATCGGCCCAGATCGCCGCCGACAGCACCCCTGCGCCCATCGCCGGAATGGCCATACATGAACCGATCAGCGCATGACTGCGTAAGATCGGGTCGCGCCCGGTGAAGACGACCTTGCCGCCCGCATCGCCCGGCGTGGCGCCGATGTCGTGCATGAACTGCGCAAACGCCTTGTCGATATCGAACGGCTGAGTGGCTGCGGATGTTTGCGCATAGGCGCCTCCGCCAATCGTGCTCGTCAACGCGATACCCAGCGCCGCGGTGCCCGTCCCCTTCAGAAAATCCCTGCGCTCGACATTGAAGTCCGACATTGCAACCTCCTATTTGTCCGCCTTGAATTCGGCGAAACGAATGGTTGATTTACAGATCTATCCAGACAAACGCGCCTTCTTCACAGCGATACAGGCAAAGCAACTTCTGCAGCGATCAATCAGAATTTCGTATAGTTTGCATTCCTAGATAATTGATTTTGTCCTGTTCCAGACGACCGTCGCGTCCGGCCCCTGGTTTCCTAAAAGCCGCTTTCGTCCATCACCCGTTCCAGGCGATATCCGTGCATGTAAATTGCGCGCAAGCGCAGTCCGTTCTCAGGCTTGAGCCGCAGCTTGTTTCTCAGGCGATAGATATGAGTGTCCAGACTTCTCGATACCTTGTTGAGGTCGCGTCCCCAGATCATCTTCACGAGCATGTCGCGCGGCATCACACGCCCGAGGTTGCGAAACAGCACCGCGGTCACGTCGAGACCTTCCGCGCCAAGGACGATGCGGATCAGTTCCGATTGGGCGTGATCGTCCTCGAGGGACAGAATTTTCATCGCGACAACTTCCTTTTCGATCGACTTGTCGTGGTGGCTTTTTTATTGCAGCGTCAGAGGCGACTCCGCTTCTCTATTGGGTCTCGCACGCAATCTCCGCTTGGGAGTGGTCCCATAATTTGCATTTGTCACAAATCATGACACTCCCGGGTCGGCGGTTTGTGAACTTTTCTGACGTTCCCGGCGCCGCGATTGTTATTGATTGGCGAATGCATTGCTTACAAAGAACAAACTCGCAGCAAACGCGTGTCCCTCACCGGTCAATGCGTTTGCGACACTTGTTCACAATTGATCGCGAGATACTCGCTATAGTGAAGAAGGTCGATCACGGGTCCGATCGACCTTCCCAGACAGACACGGAGTCTGTCCTTCGGCAGCCTCGATCGCTCCTTGCGTTCGGGGCTCTTTTCTTTGCGACCCCGTTCTTTACGCCTCTTTAGCGAGCGATCACGTGGCCAGGGTGCCGTGCGCCGCATTCATGCGTACGGGCCGTCCGTGGGAGTCGGGGCTCTCGGCATCCATCGTCCCCGCGACGGAGATGAACTGCACCATCAGGCACAGCACAATACCGATCAATTGAAGATTGCGTTTCGTGGAGAAGAATCTGGTCGTTCCGGGAATAAAGACTCTCACCGTCCTGACACGCGGAGCCATGCCGACGCCGTAGCTTGATTGTTTCGTCGGCCCCTGCAATGCCGCAGGACTGCTGACGATATATCGCGCCAACAGAAACGCGCCCGCGAACGCCGACACGATATGTAGCCTGATCATCCAGTCAGGTTGAGCGAATGCGTCGGCAGCGCCTTGGCTTGACAGGTTGACATAGGCTGAGATTGCCGTTCCCGCGACAGTGACGACGCCGGTAAACAGAAAAGATTTTCGAATATACATTATTTATCTCATCTGTTTTTTCACGTCAATTTCACGCGACTGACATAAATAACGGCGGAAACGTGCTCCTTTTCATTGCATCGCCGTGCGTGTTAAAGGCAAAGTGAACACTTCGCCATTGCCTCCGAGATGACTGAGTGACTATAACGACTAATCAATTAGCGCAGTGTCAACGAAAATTAAGGCTGTCGTTTTTTCGGTCATACGGATATGGCCAATGCGGCATCAAGCACCGGCAATGACGATTGGACAAAAAAATCCCGCACAGGGGGAGCGGGATTAAAACAACAGGGCGCTGAGGAGACGAGCACGCCCTGCCTGGAACCCACGCGCACCAGAGGAGTACGCGCGGATATTTCTACGCTCGGCACGACCGACAGCGGTGATCGACCATCGACAGCTCAGGCTGCCATGCGCGTGACCCCGTC
>DATAQT010000389.1:0-1797 GCA_036264535.1 Paraburkholderia sp.
CGCGCAGATCACGCATGTCCGCGTGCGCGAGACGGTGCCCGACTCGGTTTTCGATCGCGCCGACGCGATCGAGCTCGTCGATATCACGCCCGACGATCTGATCGAGCGCCTGAAAGAGGGCAAGGTCTACGTGCCCAAGCAAGCGGAGCGCGCGCTCGAGCATTACTTCTCTCCCGGCAACCTCACGGCGCTGCGCGAGCTTGCGCTCCGCCGGACGGCGGAGCGCGTGGACGAGCAGCTGCTCACCCATATGCAGGCGCATGCGATTCCCGGGCCTTGGGCCGCGGGCGAGCGCATTCTGGTCTGCATCAGCGAGGACCCGCGGGCGGCCGGCCTCGTGCGCTATGCCAAGCGCCTGGCGGACCGGCTGCATGCCCCGTTCACGGCGCTGTGCGTGGAAACGCGGCGCAGCCTGCAGTGGAGCGAGGTCGAGCGCGACCGCGTCGCCGATACGCTGCGGTTGGCCGAGGCGCTGGGCGGCGAGGCGATCACCGTTCCGGGCGGCGACCGCGGCATCGTGGATGACGTGATCGGCTTCGCCCACGCGAACAACGTCACGCAGATCATCGTCGGCAAGTCGACGCGGTCGCGATGGTTCGAGATCCTGCATGGCTCCGTGGTGCATGACCTGGTGCGGCGGTCCGGCAATATCAGCGTGCATGTCATCGCTGGGGAGGAGCTGGCGCGCGATCCGATTCCCAAGAAAACGGTACGCCCGGCCGAAGACGCCACCCCTTTCGATCCGTGGCCCTATGCGGTCGCGCTCCTTGCGGTTGCCGTGGCACTCGGCGTCGGCGAGTTGATTCAACCTTTCTTTGGAATAGAAAATGTCGATCTCGTCTTTTTGACCGCGGTGGTGGCGGTCGCGGTGCGTTACGGGCTCTGGCCCTCGCTGCTGGCGACCGTCGCTTCGTCGCTCTGCTACAATTTCTTCTTTCTGCCCCCGATCTACACCTTCACGATCACCGATCCGACCAACGTCGGTGCCTTCGTGTTCTTCACCATCGTCGCGGTGGTGGTGTCGCATTTCGCCGCGCGCGGTCGAACCCAGACCGTAGCCGCGCATGAGCGCGTGCGCACGCTGGAACTGCTGTACGCATTCAGCCGCAAGCTCGCCGGCGTCGGCACGCTCGACGATGTGCTGTGGGCGAGCGCCTATCAGACCGCGCTGATGCTGAAAGTGAGGGTGGTGCTGCTGCTGCCCGAGAACGGCTCGATCGTGGTCAAGGTCGGCTACCCGCCGGAGGATACGTTGGACGACGCCGACATCGCGGCCGCCAAGTGGGCGTGGGAGAACAACCGTGCGGCCGGGCGCGGCTCCGACACGCTTCCCGGCGCAAAGCGCTTGTTTCTGCCCATGCGAACGGGGCGCGGCGCCATCGGCGTCATCGGCATCGACAGCGACAAGCCCGGGCCGCTGCTCACGCCCGATCAGCGCCGTCTGCTCGATGCCTTGATCGACCAGGCCGCGCTCGCCATCGAGCGCGTCTATCTGGTCGAGGATGTCGACCGCGCCAAGCGCACGATCGAGACGGATCGGTTGCGATCCGCACTGCTGACGTCGATTTCGCACGATCTCAAGACCCCGCTTGCGGCGGTACTGGCGGCGGCCAGTACGTTGCGCGACCTTGGGACGGCGCTAACCGACGCCGAAAAAGCCGAGTTGCTCGCGACCATCGTCGACGAATCGGAGCGGCTCAATCGCTTCATCGCCAATCTGCTCGACATGACCAAGCTGGAAGCGGGCGCCATCGTGCCGAATGCCGCTCTGCACGATCTCGACGAAATCGTCGGCAG
>DATAQT010000335.1:0-28152 GCA_036264535.1 Paraburkholderia sp.
GCCACGGTCAGAAACACCGGATCGAGCCCCTGCACGGCAAGCCGCGTGGCCGGCAGCGAACCGCTAAAAATCAGCACGCCCGCGAGACCGCTGAGCCAGCCGTTGGTTGTCTTGTCCATGGCAAACATCCCTGCGCTGAAAAGAGTCTCATGATGCGCGCCGCGGCGATAAACGGTAAGCTACAGATCAGTACAGTCTGCACAAACTGTACTGAACATGGAGCAGTACAGATGGCGGAAAGTGGCAACAACGAGATGGGGTCGGGCACGCGCGTCGGCGTCGTGATGGACACCTTGCGCGAACGCATCGCGAGCCGTTCGCTGATGCCGGGCGCGCGCGTGCCGTCGATCCGCGCAATGACCGATACGCTCGGCGTGTCGAAGTCGACCGTGGTGGAAGCCTACGACCGGCTGGTCGCCGAAGGGGTGATCGTGGCGCGGCGCGGCTCCGGGTTCTTCGTGTCGGGCCATGCGCCGCCGCTCGCGCTCGCCGATCTCGGGCCGCGGCTCGATCGCGAGGTCGATCCGCTGTGGCTCACGCGGCAGTCGCTGGAAGCGAGCGCGAAAGTGCTGAAGCCCGGCTGCGGCTGGATGCCGGCTTCGTGGCTGCCGGAAGATGGCGTGCGCCGCGCGCTGCGCGCGGTCGCGCGTGATCCGCAGTCGTTGCTTGCCGATTACGCGAGCCCGGCCGGCCTGGCCGCGCTGCGTCAGCAACTTGCGTGGCGGCTCTCTGCGCACGGGGTCGATGCTCCGCCCGAGCAGATCGTGCTGACCGACGGCGCCACGCATGCGCTCGATCTGGTGTGCCGCTTCCTGCTCGAACCCGGCGACACAGTGCTGATCGACGATCCGTGCTATTTCAACTTTCACGCGTTGCTGCGCGCGCATCGCGTGCGGATCGCGAGCGTGCCGTACACGCCGCAAGGACCGGATCTCGCGGCGTTCGAGCGCGCGCTGATCGAGCATCGTCCGCGGCTCTACGTGACGAACTCGGCGATCCACAATCCGACTGGCGCGACGCTCGCGCCGGCCGTCGCGCACCGGTTGCTGAAGCTCGCCGGCGAACACGATCTGCTGATCGTCGAGGACGATATCTTCGCCGACTTCGAAGACGAAGCCGCGCCCCGTCTCGCCGCGTTCGACGGACTCGCGCGCGTCGTGTCGATCGGCAGCTTTTCGAAGACGCTGTCGGCGGCGGTGCGCTGCGGCTATATTGCCGCGCGCGTCGAATGGATCGAACCGCTGATCGACCTGAAGCTCGCGACGTCGTTCGGCAATGGTCAGCTCGCGGCGAGTGTCGTGCATCGGATGCTCGTCGACGGTACGTACCGGCGTCATCTCGAGGCAATGCGCGCGAAGCTGGCCGATGCGATGGGCGAGACCGTCAGGCGGCTCGGCTATGCGGGCCTCGATATCTGGACACGGCCGCGCGCGGGCCTGTTCGTCTGGGCGCGCTTGCCCGCTGGGCTCGATGCCGCCGACATCGCGCGTCATGCGTTGACGGCGGGCGTCGTGTTTGCGCCGGGCAACGTGTTCAGTGCCGCGCAAACGGCGGCGGGTTTCCTGCGCTTCAACGTTTCGCAATGCAATCGCCCGAAGGTGTACGAAGTATTGCAACGGGCCATGGATGCGTGCGCCGTGGCGGCCGACAGTCACGTTTGATGAGCTGTCGGCCCTGCCTGGAGTGCTATTTGCACAGCAGAAGCATCCGTTCCTGCTCCGAGCAAGGCGTATGCGGTTTCGGCGCGGCTTGTTGCGCGGCCGCCGCGCTCATCGCCGCGCCGTGGTTCGCGATACACGCGCGCAGATGCTTTTCGACCGGACCGTAGTACTTCCACCCGCGCACGAGCGTCGGCAATTCGAGCTTCACCTGTTTCCATTTCGGATGGCCATGCTCCTGCAGATTGTCGAAGTTCGCGCACAACGAGTCGGCGAAATGATTCAGATTGGTGACGGTGTCGCGTAAGCCGTAATCGTAGGTGACCAGGAACGCCTTGACGGTCAGGCCCGGCACGTCTTCCTTCAGCCAGGTTGGGTAGCTGCTCTGGCGGATCGTCGTCGGAAAGTAGGTCTGCTTTGCGCGGGTCGTCTCCGGCGCGTTGGGATCGGCGGGCAGCAGACGCAACTGCGACAGCAGCTCGGGCTTCATACCAGTGAACAGATTCGCGGGCTGCCCGACCACGATGATCGCGACGTCGATCTTCTTGACGATCAGCGCGGCGAGCGCGTCCTCGTTGCTCAGATGCACGACGTTCTGCTCGGGAATCGGCTGGCCGAACATCAGGCGATAAAGCGTCGTCGCGGACTGCGCCGTGCCGCTGCCCAGCAGGCCGACGCTAATGGTCTTGTCCTTGATGTCGGCGAGCGTTTTCAGCGGCGAATCCGCACGCACGACGACGTTAATCTCCTCGTCGTAGAGCGGCATGATGAGTCGCAGCGGCCGGATCGTCGTGCCCGCGTCGGGGTTGCCCGAGTTGGCCATGTCGATGAACGCCTGGTACACGTCGGACTGCACGAGCGCGAGCTTCACGCCGGGCTCGTAGCGCATGCGCTGCACGTTTTCGGCCGAGCCTTTCGAGGCCATCACCTCCAGGTCGATGCCAGCCGGCGGGGCCACCCATTTCGACAGGTCGTTACCGATCTGGATATAGGTGCCGCGCTCCGGTCCGGTGACGATCTTGTAGTGCGTCGGTTCCGCGCCCGCCAGCGAACACACGACCAGCAGCGCCAGCCCCAGCCATCCCGCGAGAAGTCTCTTCAGCATGGTCTTTCTACCTATCGGTCAGGTTGATCCAGCTTCACGCGTGGCGCGTGGAAGCACCAGTGATCCGGCTGGCATGTCATGTTCAGGCCGCGGCTAGGGTCGATCCGTCTGTTTCCGCTCAGAGGAGGGACATTAGTGTGCGAATCGGCACAGACGGCGGCCATTTGCTTCGGTATGCAGATTGATGTCCCTTGCGCGGCGGCGCGTTCGTTCGCCTCTGCGGGCACTACTCGACGCTTCGCGTCGCGCGTGGGCGCTACTCGCCACGCCGGCGCTCATTGCGGACGCGACAAGCCCGCAGCGCGCTTACGTGGCGGTAGCCTTCGGTTGCGCCTCGGCGAGCGGCGCGCCTGGCGTGGCGCCCGTCGTCGCCGCATGCGGCGCAGGTAGCGGCGCCCAGCCGGTCTCGCGAATCACGCGCTCGAGGATCACTTTTGCCGCGTCGTTTCCGCTGTCGATCGCGAGCGCCTCGTTGGCGTGCTGGCGTGCGCACGGCCACGACTGCTGCGCGACGCAAGCCTGAGCGGCCTGCAGCGCAGCATCGCGGCGCTGGACCAGCGGTCGCATCTGATCGGCGAGACCCTGTGCGTCGCTGTTGCCGGGTTGCAACGTCTGCGCGGCCACGAGAGCGGCTTGCGCGCTGGACAGATCGTTGGCGCGGAACGCGGTTCGCGCGACCTGCAATGCCTGGCCGGCGTCGTGGAATTGCGGCGCGGGCCGCGCGGGGATCGCGGCCGTCGGCGGCGCGGCAGGTGCCACTGGGACAGCGGGCGCGACCGGCACGACGGGCGCGGGCTTCGCCGCCAGTTCGGGCACGGCCGGTGTCGCAGGCTTAACCGGGGGCGACACCTGCGCTGGCGGCGCCTGAGTCACCACCGGCGCGGACGCGAGCGGCGCGATCATGCCGGTCGTCGTTCTGGCATCCTGAGTAATCTGCTCCACGCCTTTGTCTTCCGATTCGCCACCATCGCTGAATAGCGTATAGGCGACGTATCCGAGTCCGACCGCGACAACCGCGCCGATCACGTACAACACACGCCAGATCGTCTGCGCAGTGTTGCGCGGCGCATATATCGGATCTTCGTAAGGTGGGACAGTGGCCTCGGTCGATACGAGCGCGGTGTGCATGACCGGCGCGTTCGGCAACAGAGGTTCCGACGCCATCGTTGCCGCGGCGATGGCGGGTTCGTCCGCTGCGCGGAACTCGTCGTCGAATCGGGGCACGGGCTTGTGCGTGGCGCTCGCGCGGCTGCCTGGAATGCCGGTGCGCACGTGCGGATCGTCCTGGTCGAACGGATGCGCCGCGCCGCAGTACGGGCAGGAGTCGACTTGCCGGTACAGTGCGCCACCACAGCGTTTGCAGGGCGTGGGAAAGCTTTGGCCGGATGCTGTCTGGGTGGACATGCCGTGGACCCACCTTTGGAAAACGATGCCGTAAAGGCATGCTCCGGATCGTGTTGAGGCAGGAGCCTTGTCCGCGGAATCACGATCCACATGCGCCGGAGGTCGCGAAGACGTAGGCAGCGCCTAATTTCCGCTGTTTCCAATATGTGGCGTTTCGCCGGGGACGTCAACGCGGTTGGTCCCTGGATTGTGTGCGCTAGCGCTCATTCGGAGGTATGAAGAAAGCTTGGCCAGGCGCTCAACGCCAGTGTATGTGCCTGTTGTTTCGCGACAAGTGGAAATCGGCCGGAGAACATCGCGCGAGGCGAAGTGCGGCCGATAAAAAACAGCGAGGCCGACGCGTTTTGCGTGCGGCCTCATCATCGATCTGTCATTGAGCGCCTGGCGGTAAGCGCTTGCATAAGCGCCGGAGCAGGCGGTCGCGGACGATCAGTGCTTGCGCAAGGGATGGTCCTTCAGCAGCCACGCGAGCACGAAGGCGAGCACCACGACGCATGCCGCGGACAGATACACGGTGTGCAGCGCACCCGCGAACGCGTGCAGATAATCGTTGCGCAATGCTTCGGGAAGCTGATGAATCGCGGCCGGACCCAACGCGTGCGGAAGTTCGGTGTCGGGCGGGACCAGCTTTTCGAGGCGCCCGGCGAGGCCGTTCGAGAACACCGCGCCGAAAGCGGCCACGCCGATCGAGCCGCCGATCGAGCGAAACAGCGTCACGCCCGAGGTCGCCACGCCCATGTGCTTGAACTCGACGCTGTTCTGAACCGCGAGGACCAGCACCTGCATCACCATGCCGAGGCCGCAGCCGAGCAGACCCATGTACAGATACATCACATGAATCGGCGTGTCGATCTGCAGGCGCGCGAGCAGCAGCATCGCAACGGAGACGAGGAACGTGCCCATGATGGGGAACAGCCGGTACTTGCCGATCTTGCTGATCACGCGGCCCGTCACCATCGACAGGATGAACAGGCCGCCCATCATCGGCAGCATCTGCATGCCGGCTTCCGTCGGCGTGGACCCCTTCACGACTTGCAGGTAGAGCGGAATGAACGTGACCGAGCCGAACAGCGACACGCCGATGATGAAGCTCACGAGGCTGCTGATCAGAAACGTGCGCTGTTTGAACAGTCCAAGCGGCATGATCGGTTCGACCGCGCTGCGTTCTTCGTGGATGAAGCCCCAGATCGACACGAGACCGATGCCGAGCGTGAACCACAGTTGCGGCGACGACCACGGCAGAATCGTGCCGCCCTGGCTCGTGAACAGGATGATGCAGGTCAGCGCGCCGGCGAGAAATGCGGCACCCATGTAGTCGATCGTGTGCTTGACGTGACGCACGTGCGGCTTGAACACCGCGCCGATCACGATGAGCGACACGACGCCGAGCGGCAGGTTGATGTAAAAAATCCAGCGCCATGTCAGATGCTCGACCAGAAAGCCGCCGAGCAGCGGACCGATCACGGTGGCGAGACCGAAGATGCCGCCGAACACGCCCTGGTAGCGGCCCCGTTCAGCGGGCGGAATCACGTCGGCGATCGCCGCCATCGTCACGACGAGCAGGCCGCCGCCGCCGAGGCCTTGCAGCGCGCGCAGCACGATCAGCTGACTCATGTTCTGCGCGATGCCACACAGCGCCGAGCCGACGAGAAAGATGACGATCGCGGTCTGCAGCACGATCTTGCGGCCGAACAGGTCGCCGAACTTGCCGTACAGCGGCACGACGATCGTCGAGCTGAGCAGGTAGGCGGTCACCACCCACGACAGGTTGTTGAGCCCGCCGAGTTCCCCGACGATGGTCGGCAGCGCGGTCGAGACGATCGTCTGGTCGAGCGCGGCGAGCAGCATGACCAGCAGCAGCGCCGGAAATAGCAGTCGGATTGGCGGATGGTCGGCGGCAGGTGAGGACGAGCGCGAATCCTTCGATACGGAGTCGACGGACAGGGTCGTGACGGATTGTTCCATGGCGGCAACGCGTTGAAATTAATTAACTGAGAGATTAATATATGCGACATCGCCTCTCACGTCAAATTCAATGCAATGGCAAGGATCTCGTCTGACGACGCCGCGGCGCACAACGCCGTGACAGTTTCGCCAACCGCCCGCCGCCCTGGCCGGCCCACGGGCGCCGCGCGCGGTCCCGAGCAGCGCGCGCGCTTGCTCGACGCCGCGCTCTCGCTGTTCGCGAGGCAGGGCATCGTCGAAACATCGCTTGGCGAGATCGCCCGTGAGGCCGGCTTCACGCCCGCGATGGTTCACTACTATTTCAAAACGCGCGATCAACTGCTCGACGTACTGATCGACGAGCGTTTCGCGCCGTTGCGCGCGAGCCTGGGCCTGCCGTTCCAGGAGAATCCCGACGATCCCGTGGCGGCCATCACGCAGCTTACGGAGCGGCTCGTGCAGATCGCGAGCGATAACCCGTGGTTCGCGTCGCTGTGGGTGCGTGAGGTGATCAGCGACGGAGGGCTGCTCCGCCAGCGCATGCATGAGCGTTTCGGTTTCGCGCATCAGAAGGCGTCGCTGCTGGCGATCGCGCGCTGGCAGAAGGAGGGGCGCCTGAATGCATCGATCGAGCCCGCTCTCGTGTTCGTCACGCTGCTCGGCATGACGGTTCTCCCGCTTGCCACCTCGAAGCTGTGGCGAAACGATCCGTTGCGCCGCAATATCGGCGGCGCGGAGATCGCGCGGCATGCGGTGGCGTTGCTGGTGCAGGGGATCGGGCCGAGCAAGGGCGATTGATCCGGCGCCCGGTATGGCGCGCCGGTCGTCGGGCCCTTTGAAAAGCCCCTAGATCTGGCGATTTTTCTTCCACTCCTCGAACGCCGCCTTCGTTGCCTCGTTCGGCGGATAAGTGCCGGGGAGCACCGCGCCAGCGCGGATCCGTTCGGTGAGAAACGACTCGAGTCGTTCCTGCTCGGCCGCGGCGTGCGCGACGTCGTCGGCCATCTTCAGCGGAATCACGACGACCCCATCCACATCGCCGACGATCACGTCGCCCGGAAACACCGCGACTCCACCACAGCCGATCGGCACGTTGATATCGACCGCGTGATGGCGGATCAGATTGGGCGGTGCGCTCGCGCCCGCGCAGAACACCGGCATATCGAGCGCGGCGATCGTCGCGCTGTCGCGCACTGGGCCGTCGGACACCATGCCGGCAACGCCGCGCACCTGCAAACGCAGCGACAGAATCGAACCGAACGACGCGCTGCCGCGCTCGCCGCGGCAATCCTGCACGAGCACATGGCCCGGCGCAATGGTCTCGACGCATTTGCGCTGCGCGTACTCGGGGTCCGCGAACAACTCCAGCACGTCGATGTCTTCGCGCGAAGGGATGTTGCGCAGCGTGAACGCCGGCCCGACCAGATTCGCGTCGCGCGGCGCACCGAGCGGCGCGACGCCCTGCATGAACGTATTGCGCAAACCACGCTTGAATAATTGGGTCGTCAGCGTGGCGGTGCTGACGTGACGGAGGATATCGAGCGTCGCGGCCGAAAGTGCGGGCGATGTAGCGGACATGGTGTCGGGTGGCCTCGGGTTGGAATGCGGGGACATCGATAGGCGGCTGCGGGCGGCCGCGAGCGAAGCATGCCGCGCCTGCGCGCCCACGATCATAGCGCCGCGGCGACACACGCTAGCAGGCCAACGCCAATGCAGCGCCACAATCGGCAAGCGCCGCGAGGCCCTCGTTCGCACGACGCGGATCGCCGCGACGAGGCACGCGACATGCTAATAGTCACATCGGATGCGAGTGACGCAAGCCCAACGACAGCGCCATCTCGCGCAAACGATGTGAAGGACAAAATCGATACCGGGCGGAGAAGGCCGTGTGAACGGGGTTCGCACGAACCGCGCTGGAACATCGGGTGCCGGCAATCGGCGAGCCGCGGAAAACTGCGGACAGTCTGCAGATCAATCGCGGTATGCGTCGGGAGCCGTTTTTTCATCGGCGTGCAATTTTGGCGCGTTACCGTGCGCACGCGTTGTACTCGGGAAGGTGCTCAACGATGTTTTACAATCGCGGACCTGTTTGCAACTCGGCGTGCGAAATCGAGTCGGAATCATGGACGGCAACATTCTGGCCGCGCAAATCGGCGGCAATCAGCAAAGTGAAACATTGGCCATTTCCGATGGCCTAACCGGCTTTTCAGAGCAACAACATACGATGAACGCAGCAATGAGGCTCGATCACGCAACGATCGTGCTGGTGGAGGACGACCCGGACAGCCGGGAATCGCTGACCTTGCTACTCGAGGCCGAAGGCGCGAAGGTCTGCGCGGTCGCCGACGCCGAAGAGGGCGTCGTAGCGGCGATGCGCCTGCTTCCCGACGCAGTCGTCTGCGACCTTGACCTGCCGGCCATGGATGGCTTTTATCTGATCCAGCGGCTGCGCGACCACGAGATTTGCGGAGGGCATTCGCCCGCGGTGGCGGTGGCACTCACTGGTCATACCGACGACGCGTACCGCCTGCGCAGCATCGGCGAAGGCTTCCAGCATTTCATGACCAAACCCGCGTTACCCGAAACTCTCGTGACGCTGCTGCACGATGCGATCGATGCCCGCGCGGCGGGGTGACTGACGCTTCGCAGCGGTTGGCGTGGGAGCTGGTGTGGGACAGGGCAGGCCGGCGCGCGGCGGGTAGACGCTGTGTCTTGAAGCCGCGCACGGCGATTGATGCTTCGCGGCAGGTATGCGGCTATTTCGCCACGGCCGCCGGCACGGCCTCACCGGCCGCTTTGGCCGCCTGGCAGGCCGAACACAATCCCTTCAATTCGATTTCATCGCTCGCGAGCCGATAGCCCGCGTCCTCGATCTGCGCGACGAGGGCCTGGCGCAGCTTCGGCTGATGCAGTTCGGTGACGCTGCCACATTCCTGACATACGACGAGAATGCCGTGCTGGCATTGCGTCAGATCATGGCAGACAGTGAACGCATTGATCGACTCGATCCGATGCACGAGCCCCGCCGACAGTAAAAAATCCAACGCACGATAGACGGTCGGCGGTGCCGAGCCGGGGTGGATCTGGCGCATTTCGTCGAGCAGCGAATAGGCCTTCGTTGCGCGTCCGGAGTTCAGCAGCAGCTCGAGCACCTTGCGCCGGATCGGCGTGAGTTTTTCGCCGCGTTCGCGGCAATATTCCTCGGCGAGTGCGAGAGCCGCTTCCTGCGAAGCGCCGGGTGTGTGCGACGCATGATGATCGTGTGCATCAGCGGCGACGGCAGCTGTGGGAGCGACCGGATGACCGGTCGCGACGGACTTGGCGGTTTTCATGCGTCGATTATAGAGGCATGCGGGGGGCGCCGCCGCGCCGGTGGACGCGTCGGGAGAGGCGGGATTCGCAGCTATCGAGAGGTCGGCCTGGACAGGCACGGCGGATAAAAAATAGGGCTCTTACTGTCGAAAACTGCCTATGCTTTGTCAGACAGGCTCTGGCCGCGTATCGACGGGGAATCGATGAGACAACTGCTTCACCCATCCCGGGCAGTAGCCTTGGCCGTTTTGATTTTGATTGCCGCAGGGGCGCTGCTCCTCAGGTTGCCCGTGTCGCAGGCCAAAGGTGAGGCAGCGCCGTGGCTCACCGCTTTCTTCACGGCGACCTCCGCGGTTTGCGTGACGGGGCTCGTCGTTGTCGATACGGGCAGCTACTGGTCGAACTTTGGACAGTGGGTCATCCTGGGCCTGTTTCAGATTGGCGGCTTCGGCATGATGACAGCGGCCACATTGCTGGGACTCATGGTCAACCGGTCATTGCCGCTGCGAGCGAAATTGATCACCCAGGTCGAGACCCACGCTCTGCGTCTGGGGGACGTCGGCAGCGTGGCGCGACTCGTGTTCGTCGTGACACTCTTCACTGAACTGATCACAGCACTTTGGCTCACGATCAGGCTTCATCTCGGGTACCACCTCCAATGGGGCGAAGCCGCCTGGAATGGCTTGTTCCATGCGGTCTCCGCATTCAACAACGCGGGTTTTTCAATTCACCCGGACAGTCTGATGCGCTATGCCGGCGACGGATCGATGCTGGTGCCGTTGATGGTCGCGATCGTCGTGGGAGGAATCGGCTTTCCGGTTCTATACGATCTGCGCGAAAGACTTCGCGGCGCGCGTCATCTTTCATTGCACAGCAGGCTCACCCTCGTGGTCACGGGGGCGCTGCTGCTCGGTGGTTTTCTTGCGATGCTGCTGTTCGAATGGACCAATCCGAAGACTTTGGGTCCGATGCCGCTCGCAAAGAAGTTCCTTTCGGCGGCTTTCGCCTCGGTATCGGCGCGCACGGCCGGCTTCAACTCGGTCGACATCGGCGCAATGACTCGTGACAGCTGGGCCGTGCATTACTTGCTGATGTTCGTCGGCGGGGGCAGCGCGGGAACGGCAGGGGGCATCAAGATCGGGACCGTCGCCATTCTGGGCTTGCTGGTGATCGCGGAGATCCGAGGGCTTAGCGATGTCGAAGCGTTCGGACGCCGTGTCACTGCGTCCGCGCAGAGGCAAGCGATTACCGTCGTGGCGCTCGGTGCCTTCATGGTCACGGTCGGCACACTTGTTATTCTGCCAATCGCCCATTTCCCGACCGATCAGGTCATCTTCGAGGTTATTTCGGCGTTCGGTACGGTCGGCCTGTCGACGGGTATCACGGGCGACCTTCCTGCGCGGGCGCAGGTTGTGATCATCGCGCTGATGTATATCGGCCGGGTTGGAACCATTACCTTTGCGACATCGCTGATTCTGGTCGAGCGGCGTGCTCAATATCACTACCCCGAGGAGCATCCAATTGTTGGCTGACCTGTTCAAGACTTCGCTCGCCTTTTCGAAAGGCGACAGTGTGGTCGTCATCGGTTTGGGGCGTTTCGGCTGTGCCGTGGCTCAATCGCTTGTTCGACTGGGTCATGAGGTCATGGGAATCGACCGGGATGCGCAACCGGTGCAGTTATGGGCGGACCGGTTGACGCATACCGTAGAGGCCGATTCGACCAACGTGAATACCTTGCGTCAGTTGGGCGTTGCCGACTTCCCTCATGCGATCGTAGGCATTGGGAGCGACCTTTCGGCAAGCCTGATGACCGTGATGGCCCTGACGGAACTTCAGATCAAGGATATCTGGCTGAAGGCGGTGACCACCGAGCACGGCCAGATTGCCCAGCGCATCGGCGCTCATCATGTGGTTTATCCGGAAGCGGAAATGGGTGAACGGATCGCTCACCTGATTACAGGCCGAATCGTGGAATACGTTGAATTCGGCGAGGGATTTGCCGTCGCCACGATTCATGCCCCGGTGCCGACCCACAACCGTTCACTCGCCGATTGCGACGTTCTGGAGACGTTCGGTGTCGCCGTCGTGGGCGTCAGGCGCGCGGGTGAAAACTTCCAGCACGCGCTGCCCGACACGGTTGTTCGACCGGGGGATCTGCTGATCGTGTCGGGGCCGGCTAGCAGGGTTGAAGAATTCGCGGGAGGGCGCGCGAAAACCTGAAACCGTGTCCGCGCGACCCGCGCCATGCTCAGGTCAACGGAAAATCCACATACTTCTTGAACCCCGAACGCGTCGCAAGACGCGCATACCAGCGCTCCAGATTCGGCAGCGGCGGGCGCTGCAGACCATCGAGGCCGAACCAGCGCTTCGCGTACGCGCCGATCACGATATCGGCGAGCGTGAACTTGTCACCTTCGAGGAAGAAGCGGCCTTGCAGGTGCGCGTCGAGCAGGCGCCAGAGCACGGTGACCGCCTGCACGTCGGCGGCGAGTTTCACGGCGTCGCGCTGGGCCTGCGGCGTGCGCACGAGCGTCCAGAACACGGGGCGCTCCACAGGCTGCAGCGTCGAGAGCGACCAGTCGAGCCAGCGGTCGATGCTCGCGCGCAGTTTCGGCTCGTCCGGATACAGCAAACTCGATTCGCCGTATTGCATCGCCAGATAGCGCAGGATCGAGTTGGATTCCCACAGCACGAAGTCGTCGTCGACCAGCGTCGGAATCTTGCCGGTCGGGTTCATCGCGAGATAGTCGGGTTCGTTGTTGCGGCCGAATTGCAGGCCGGCGTCGATGCGGTCGAACGGCAGCACCAGTTCGTCGCAGCACCACAAAACTTTCTGGACGTTGACCGAATTGGTGCGTCCCCAGATCGTAATCATCCGGTAAATCCTTTTTTCTTACGGTTGGCAAGCCGCGCCACGCGCGCGGCGTTCAGCCAGTAACGATACACGATGCGCATGCCTTTGCGCGACGGGCCGCGCGGCCGACATGGCCTTGCGTACAATGACCGCACTCTGGATCCCGCGCAGAACACACGCATCCAAACCCATTAAGGCACCGCATGGCCCGCATTGTTCCCGACGACTGGAAGAGCCTCGAAGCGACCGGCGCGGCGGCGCGCGAACGCGAAACGCTCGCGCTGCTCGAAAAGGCGCTGCCCGCCGACTACACCGTCTACCACGGCGTGCATTGGACGCGCCTTAACCAGAATTTCTCCGTGTTCGGCGAGGCCGACTTCGTGGTCGTGAGTCCCGCGGGGCGCGTGATGATCGTCGAGCAGAAAACCGGCTTTCTGCGCGAAACGCCGAAGGGGCTCGTCAAGGTGTATCTGCAGACCGAGCGCAACGTCGCGATCGCGCTCGCGCACACGATCGAGAGTCTGCATCGGCGTTTTACCGCGGCGTTCGGCGCGGGCACCTATTTCATCGAGGAACTGCTGTACTGCCCCGATCACGTCGTCAAGGAGGCGGCGATCGCCGGCGTGAATCCCGCGCGCATCGTCGACGCGACACGGCGCGAGCGGCTCGCGGCGATCATCCGCGAAGCGCTGCCGGCCGACGAAGCGCGGCTTCCCTGCGCGTCGAAAATCCACCACTTTCTTGCCGACGAACTCGCGTTGACCCCCGACACGAGCGCGCTCGTGGGGCAGGCGGGCACGCTCGTCACGCGCCTCGCGGGCGGACTCGCGACATGGGCTAGACGGCTCGAATTCGCGCCGTTCCGTTTGCGCGTGATCGGCACGGCGGGCTCCGGCAAGACGCAACTCGCGGTGCAGGTCATGAAGGACGCGGTCGCGCGTGGCGAGCGGCCGTTATACGTGTGCTTCAACCGGCCGCTCGCCGATCACATCGCGCGGGTCGCGCCGCCGCAGGCGAAGGTCGCGAATTATCACCAGTTGTGCGACTGGATCGCGCGCGACGCGGGCCGCGCGCCCGATTTTCAGTCCGCGCACGTGTTCGAGCAACTGGAGGCGGTATTCGCCGACACGCCGATCGAACCGCGCTGGCAGTTCGACGTGGTGATCGTCGACGAAGGGCAGGACTTCCAGCAGCCCTGGGTTGCCGCGCTCGAGCGGCTGCTGCGACCGGGCGGCGCGTGGTGGTGGCTCGAAGACCCGCTGCAGAATCTGTACATGCGCGAACCGGTCGCGTTGCCCGGCTGGACCACGCTCAAGGAAACCACCAATTACCGCAGTCCTCGCGACATCCTCGACTATCTGCGCGACGTGCTCGGCGCGTCGGTGCCGCTTGCCGCGGCGCTCTCGTCCGGCAGTCCGTTCGACGGCTCCGAGGTGTCGGTGTCGGTCTACGACGAAGCGCAGGCCGCCGAAAGCAGCATCGACGCGACCAAGCGCGCGATCACCCAGGCGCTCTCGCTCGGCTTTCGCAAGCAGGACATCGCGGTGCTGTCGTTTCGCGGGCGCGAGGGCTCGGCGATCAGCGCGCTCGATCATCTCGGACCGCATCGGCTGCGCAGTTTCACCGGCAAATACGATCTGTTCGGCAATCCGGAGTATCGCGAGGGCGACGTGCTGTTCGAGTCGATTTACCGCTTCAAGGGGCAGGCGGCGCCGTGCGTGATCTTCACCGAGATCGACTTCGACGCGTTCGACGAACGCAGCGCGCGCAAGCTGTTCGTCGGCGCGACGCGCGCGACGATGAAGCTGATCGTGGTGGCGTCGCAGCGGGCCGCACGGCATTTGCAACTGGGCGAGGGCAAGGACAAATAGGGCGATACGCTGTGCCCACTCAGAGCATTGGGCTCAGCTCCAAGCCCTTGCACCCACCAGCATCCCCGTGCGCGTCAGCGCATCCCACCAGATCACGCGCAGCAGCGGCGCCTGCTGCGCGATCAGCAGTGCCTGCACCGGATCGCTTTCGACGAAGTGCGTGACGCCCGCGCGCAGCGCCGCGCTCGCCTTGTGCGCGGCCGCGCCGGCGGGGCTGTCGTCATGCACGCCGGGTGAGCGCATCACCAGTTGCATGTGCGCGAAGCCGTGTCGCGCGAGCCACGCTTCGGTGCGCGCGCGATCCATCTCCGGGCGGCCCGTGATGATCGTGCGCACCTGCTGCAGGTCGATGCCGGGCAGCACTTCGAACGGCAGCAGCGCGTCGCGCTCGGCGAGCGCGGCGGCGAGGTCCTCGTCGTAGCGCACGAGCGGCACGTCGGGCAGCAGGATGCCGTCCAGGTCGATCGCGTACGCCGCGTATTCGTGATCGTTGGCCATCGCGGGTCCGGCACCGGCTTCGACACGTGCCCAGTCGTCGCGATAGCGCTCGGTGTACGCCTGACGCTCCCACGGAAAGAGCGCGAAGTAGCCGCGCGCATCGATCGCGTAGTCGGGCTGCGTACGGCTCAGATCATCGACCGCGCCGGCCAGCGTTTTGACTTCGAGTCCCTGCGTGTGCAGAAACGCGATGCAATCGACGAGCGTAAAGCCGCGTCCGGCAATGTCCTCGCACAACAGCACTTTCGAGCCCGCGGGCGGGATCGGCAGCGTCGAATCCCATGCGACCGCGCGCGTCTGACGGTCGTAGCGCAGGAACGCGACCGGCGCGCCGACCGCGTGCGACACCATCAGCGCGAGCGGCGCGCCGCCACGCAGAATGCCGAGCGCCATCGTGAAACCCTCGGCGAGCAAGGCGGGTTGCAGCGATTCGATCCAGTGATCGAGCTGTTCGTACGTCAGAGGCAGAACCGGCTTGTTCATGACTATCGAGGCGCCGTATGGCGCGGTGGAAGGCGAAGGTCTGCGCAGATGCGCGCGGCGCGGCTGACGCACTGACGCCACACTGCGGGCTCCCGTTTTTGAGGCAGCGGATTTTGGCGATATTATGCATGCGGGTCAAAGGTCGCGTGTCGGGGTGGCGCGCGTTTGACGGCAAGGCACGGCGCGACGCAATACTTCGCGTGCAATCAGATCGGCTGGCCGTGCCGCCGCCCGCAGTCCGGCGAATCAACCGAAAAACGGATAAAAAATTTAATGGCCAACGTGATTGCAACGCTGCGCGATGCGACCGGCGTAACCGCGGTTCCCTGGCGGGCGCGCTGGCGGGTAGGGCTGGTGGGGTTGATCGTCGGGCTGGCCGTCTGCTGCGCACACGCGCAACCGCCCTCGCAGCGCTCGCCCGCGCTATCGCTCGACGTGCAGGGCAAGATCGCCAACACCAACGACGCCGCGCATCGCACCTATCACTTCAGCGAGGCCCAGCTGCTCGCGCTGCCCGTGCATCCGATCACGACCTCGACCACCTGGACGCCGCGCTCGACCTTCACCGGCCCGCGGCTCGCCGACATCCTGAAGGCCGTCGGCGCGTACGGCACCGAAATCGAGTTCCACACCTTCGACGACTACACCTACACCGTGCCGGTATCCGACTGCGAGCGCTACGGCGTGATCGTCGCGTACAGCATGAACGGCCAGCGCCTGAAACTGAGCGACTTCGGGCCGCTGTTCCTGATCTACCCGCGCGACGCTTTTCCGGATGAACTGACGGGCGCGGCCGGCGACTCCAAATTCGTATGGCAGATCAAGGCCCTCATCGTCAAATAGCGCGCCGTCCATGGCGGCGCGTGTTGTACGTGCTGATCTGGCTGATGGCGCTCGCGGCGCCAGCCGGCGCGATCGGCTATCTGCTGTATGCAAGCCTGCTGAACCCGCGCGCGACCGAGCAGCTCACCGGCAGCTACGACGGTTTCTACTGGGACGCCGCGCAACTGCAGATCGCCTACGCGCGCTTCGAGAACCAGCTGCTGCTGTATCAGTCCGGTGCCGACGACGACTATCAGCAGTTGCTGCTGCGCTTCCAGCTGCTGCAATCGAAGCTGCGCGTGATGGCCGGCTCGACGCAGCGGCTCTCCGCGCAGCTCGCGCTGCTGCAACGGCAGCTCGACGAAATCAAGGCGCTCGAACTCGTGCTCGACGACATCCAGCCCGAGATCGACGTGCTGCCGCGCGACCGCGCCCGTGCCGCGCGCATCGACGCGCAGCTGCGCCAGCACTGGAGCGAGGTCAACGATCTCGCGCTGTCGCGGCGGTTCGCCGACGTCGCCGACCGCGAAGCGATGAACCGCGATTTCATCGACAAGCGCCGCCTGCTGTTCGCGGGCGGGCTGTTGCTGCTGTTGCTGTCGGCGGCGGCGACGCTGCTGCTCGTGCTCAACGGCCGACGCCGCGCGCGGCTCATGCATCAGCAGCGCGCGGCGCTCGAAGCCGAGCATCAGGCGAGCCGCGCGGCGCGCGAGGCCAGCCTCGCGAAGGATGCGTTTCTCGGCATGATCGGCCATGAGCTGCGCACGCCGTTGCACGCGATCGTGTCGTCGGTCGAGCTGCTCGGCTTCAACTATCACTCGGAGGCCGACCGCAAGGTGATCCAGCGGCTCGAAACCGCGGCGCGCCATCTCGAAGCGCAGATGAAGGACCTGACCGATTACGCGCGTCTCGGCGCCGGCAAGCTCGAATTGCGGCACGAGCATTTCGAGCCGCGCGAGCTGCTGGAGTCGATCGTCGATGAACACGCGATGTCCGCCGAGGCACGCGGGCTCGAGCTCGAAAGCGAGGCGAGCGGCGCAAGCGGGCTCGTCGAGTCGGACCCGCACCGGATCCGGCAGATCGTCAACAACCTCGTCACGAACGCGATCCGCTATACCGAAACCGGCACCGTGCGCGTCGAACTGCGGCAGCAGCCGGCGCTGCTGATTTTCGTCGTCAGCGATACGGGACCGGGCGTGCCGTCCGCGCAGATTCCGCTGATCTTCGAGGAGTTCACGCAGCTCGACGCGTCGCGCGCGCGCCGCTTCGAAGGCGCGGGCATGGGGCTCACGATCGTGAAGGGGCTCGTGAAGCTGTTCGGCGGCACGGTCGATGTCGCCAGCACGGTCGGCGAGGGCACCACCTTCACGGTGACGATTCCGGTCGTGCCGGTCGCGACCGTCGAGCCACCCGGCGTCGAGACGCAGGCCGAGCCGGGCGGCGCGCGACCGTGCGTGCTGATCGTCGACGACAACCGGCTGATCCGCGAGTCGCTCTGCGAAATGATCGCGCACATGGGCTACGACGCGCTCGCGCTCGGCAATGCCAACGACGCGCTCGCGTGGCTCGACACGCACCGCTGCGAGGTGGTGTTGCTCGATCTGCACATGCCGGAGCGCGACGGCTACACGTTTCTCGAGGACTTCGCGACGCGTGGCGGACCGTCGGCGGGCGTGCCGGTGATCGTGGTCAGCGCGTATGCGCCGGAGCTCGTGCGGGATGGCGAACCTGGCGCGCCGTCTATCTTCGAGGCGTTGCTAAAGCCGGTTCATTACGAGGATCTGAAGCACGCGCTGCAGCGGGCGCTGGCGGCGCGGCATCAGGGGTGAGGGCGACGCGCGTCTACCCCGCGGTTCAGGGCCGATTCAGCCGCTTCGACAGATCGGCGACGAGAATCGCCATGCGCGCGGGCTTCTCGTAGCACGCGACGTCGAAATCGCGGATCACCTGGCTGATCTCCGATTCGCTGGCCTTGCCGGTCAGCAGTTCGCCGGTCAGCACGAAGATCGGCGCGTCCGGGTTCTCCGAGGCGCGCACCGCGCGAATCACGGCCGCCGAGGTCTGCGCGCCGAACAGCCAGTCGATGATCACGCCGTCGAACACCTGCGCCTGCAACTGCTCGGTGAAGGCGGCGAGCCCGTAGATCGCGACCGCCGTGAAGCCGTTGCGCTCCAGATAGTCGCGCAGGTTGTCGGCGCTCGCGCGATCGTCGTCGACGACCGCGATGGTCGGCTTGTCGGTTTCGGCGCGGCGCGGATAGATCTCGATCTTGTGAACTTCGTACGCGCTCTGATACAGCGCGCCATCGTGACGCGCGACGCGCCATTGACCGAGCCTCGAATAGGCGACGAACTCCGGGCGGCTACCCGGCTCGAGTGCGGCGCCGACCCACGCGGTGCAGGCGATTTCAGTCGCGCCGATGCAGAACACCGCTTCCTGGGCGATCGCACCGACGACGCCCGGATCGAGCGACTGCGCGCCGAACAGCTGCGCCGCGGGTTCGTCGAATACCTCGGCGACTTTCTTGATCTGCGACAGGGTCCACGGACTATTGCCGCGCAGTTTGCGGTGCCCCTGGGAAAAACTCAGATCGAGGATGCGGCACAGCTCCGTGGTTTGCTGGCGCTTGCCGATTCCATGCCGGCTCATCAACTCGCGCACGCGCTCGGCAACCGCGATGGAGTCGGGTGAGTGTGTTTCGTTGGCCATGCTGCGTGAGAGTCCGCCGGGTTAAAAGGTACAAAGGGCGCGCGTTTGACCGGCGCAAGCCCACTTTGCGCATGCAACGCGCATGAATCGGCCACGCGGGGATAGCCAATGTACCGTAAAAAAATTCATGATTTATGATTTTGTCTGGCCGTTCGCCGAGGTCGCTAATGCAAGCGACGCAACGGTCGTACCGGCCACTTTTGATGCATTAAGCATCAAAAGTATTCTACCGGTGAAACGATGACGAAACCGTAGGGAATGCGCGAATGGGGGAAATCCTCAAACCCGGGAACCTTGAAGACGCACGCGTGCACATTCAGTTCGCCGGCATCGTGTCGAGCCGGGCCGCCGAGTTTTTGAGCCCTTTGAAAATCCGCTCGGCGACCCTGGCCGGAAAGCGCTCGGGCAACTCCGCCGAGACCCGCTCGATCACACCGGGCGTCTGTTCGATCAGGCGCTGGATCAGCGGCTCGGCGTCGGCGCCGTACGAGCACTTCAAAGCCATCGCGTTGAAGTGACGCCGCTGCACGTCGCGAAACGCATCGTGCTTGCTGCGCGACCACATACCCATCGCGAGCCGCGCCTTGTACCACGACCACTGGTTCGGGCCATTGCCTTCGACCGGCCAGATCGACATCACGTCGTAGAGCGGTGTCAGACGGTACTGGCCGCCCGCGAGCAGACGGATGCTGAAGTTCTTCGCATGGCCGTCCGGCGCGGCGAGCATCCAGAACAGGATCTGGCTCGCGAGCAGCGTCTCGATGTCCTGCCGCGCCTCGACCGATTGCTGCAGAATCCGCGCGAGGTCGAGCACGCCGGGGCCGCCCTCGTTTTCGTACTTGCGATGCGACGGCACGCCGTACACCTGGCAGAAATCTTCCTGCGGCAGACGCAGCAGCCAGGTGCCGCTCGAATGCATCTGCCGGTCGAAGCGTTCGACGGCGAGCACGCGCTGCTTGCCGAAACTGAGCACTTCGGTGTTCGCGACCGGCAGGCCGAACGCGCGCAGAATCCGCAGGCAGAGCCACTCGTTTTCGACCGACGTGCTGAGATCGGCGAGCCGGTTGCCGACCAGCCCGAGCGGCAGCTTGAAGATATGCGTGGTCGGCGTCGCGCCGTGCGGCCGCTGCCATCGGCCGTCGTGCCACAGCAGCGCGGTTTTCTCCTGCGCGCCGGCGAGCGAGATGCGGAAGTCGTCGGTTTCGTCGGGTGCGCCGAGCGCCGGGTTGCCGACCGTTTGCGCGAGCAACTGCTCGATGTCGTCGTCGCAGAGCGGCGTGCCGTCGATGCGCTGAACCCCGGCCGGCGTGTCGTCTTCGGCGAGCAGCTGAACCGCGCCGACGCAGTCGCGGCCGATTGCCTGCAGCAGGTCGAACGCGTCGAGCGTGTCGGTGCGGTAGCGCTGCGCGATGCGTTTGCGGATGGCGTCGCTGTCGGGCAGCAGATTGTCGAAGTAGTTGAGCACCCGCGGCCCTTTGTGCGTCATGTTGCCGGGCGTGAACGGCAGCGACAGCGACAGCGGACGACCCGCGGGCGACGCGACCCAGCCAGCGTCATAGGCGAATTCCATCGGGCCGCGCGCGGGCAGGCGCCAGACGCCGACGCGCTCGCCATTGGCCCACACCGACAACGCCTTCGAAGCGGTTTGCCGTGCCATCTCACCACTCGACGATCGGCGCCGGCTCGGCGCCCGGCTGATTCTTCTCGCGCAACTGCAGTTGCAGGCCGTAGACGCCGCACAGCGCCAGCAACTGCGTGACGGTGAGCGCGCTCGCGTCGGTTTCGAGCGCGGAAATGCGGCTCTGGCTCACGCCGACGCGCGCGGCCGCCTCGGCCTGCGTGAGGCCGGCCTGGTGGCGGCTGGCGGCGAGAAGCTGGGCGAGCTGGTCCGAAGTGGCGATCAGATGGAGCATGGCGGAATATCTGCAAGACGAATAAATACAATTTATGCGTGAGACAGATATTTGTCAAATATTCGTGTGACGCATAATTGACGAATATTCGTGTGACGGATAATTGAAATTGCGGCCACAGAGCCCGCCGCCCCGGCTCCGCGGCGACCGTGGGCGGCGACTACGTTGCGCGGCATTGCGGACAAAGGCTCCCACTGCGAAGATGACGCCCACCTTTCTCGGCCGCCCACCTGATGACGACGACTTACCCGCTGCACTCGGCCTTTACTCCCGCCGACCAACCGTTGCCCACCCACGCCGACGTCGTGATCGCCGGGGCCGGCATCATGGGCTGCGCGGCCGCTTTTTATCTGGCGCGGCGCGGCCAGTCGGTGGTGGTGCTCGACAAGTCGCGGATCGCCGGGCAGCAGTCGTCGCGCGCGTGGGGCTTCGTGCGTCAGCAGGGTCGCGAAGCCGCCGAGGTGCCGCTGATGATGGCGAGCATTCCTTTGTGGAAAGAGCTCGAGCGAGAGCTGAACTTCGATCTCGAATGGCGCCAGGGCGGTTGCCTGTATGTCGCCACCGATGACGAGGACTGGACGTCCTTCCAGCAATGGATCGATGTCGCGCGTCAGTACGGCCTCGATACCCGCACGCTCGATCGCCGGCAGATCGATGCCGTCGTGACCGGCATGCAGGGCCCCGCGCTCGGCGGCCTGTACACGCCGAGCGATGGTCAGGCCGAACCGCGCCGCGTCGCCGCGGCCTTCGCGGCCCGCGCAGCCGAAGCCGGCGCGCTGTTTTTCGAGGGCTGCGGCGTGGTCGGCGTCGAACGCGCGGGCGGCGCGATCGCCGGTGTGGTCACCGAGCGCGGCACCGTACGCACGACGCGTTTCATCTGCGTGGCCGGCGCGAGCAGCTGGCGGCTGCTCAGGACGCTCGGTCTCGAACTGCCGCAGCAGGCGGTGCGCGGCACCTGCATGCGCACCAACCCGCTGCCGCCGATCACCGCGTCGACGTTCTGGGGCCACGGCCTCGGCATCCGCCAGCGCGCGAACGGCGCGATCAATCTCGCCGACGACATGCAAGTCGACGTCGACCTGACGCTCGGCCATCTCCGCGCGCTCAAATGGTTTTTGCCGGAGCTGTGGACGCAGCGCGAGAAGTTCAGCTTCCATCTGAACGGGGCCTGTCTGCGCGATCTGCGCGAACGTCTGCCGGGCGGCGTGTCCGCGGCCGAAGGCGTGCTCGCTCCGCGCGATCCTCATCCGCAGCCAAATGCGACTCATGCGCCGCGTGCGCTCAAGAAACTGCGCGCGCTGTTTCCGGCGTTGCGCGACGCGCAGGTGGTCGAGGCGTGGGCCGGGCTCATCGATGTATTGCCCGACGGCATTCCGGTGATCGACGCGCCGCCGCAAGTCCCTGGCCTGACGATCGCGACCGGGTTCTGCGGTCATGGGTTCGCGATGGGGCCGATCGTCGGCAAGCTGCTCGCGCAAATCAACGATGGCGGGGAGGCGTCGCTCGATCTGTCGGCGTTCCGTTTGCAGCGTTTCTTCGACGGCACGATGAAGCGGCCGCGCAGCATGCTGTAATCCCGCCCAACCCAACCGATCCCACTGATACCACCGGATGAACGAACCCGCTCTGCGCCACGCCCAGGTCCCGTACTACACGCAATGGGGCAGCCCCGAATGGGTGCGCGACATCGTCGAACAGCAGCGCGACCCCTGCGACGATCCGCACTGGCAGCGCAGCGGTTTCGCGGACCCCGAGCGCTATCGCTTCTGGGCGCAGCGCCTGTGCGGGCTCACGTGCCTCGAATCGGCGCTCGACTACTGGCGCATCGAGCACGCGCCGCGCGCCGCGTTGCTCGACGACGCGCTACAGCACGGCGTGTACCGGCTGCGCGACGATGGCGGCGTCGACGGCCTGATCTACAGCCCGTTCGCCGACTGGGCGGGCGGCGCGTTCGGCCTCGATATCGAGGTGCTGCCGCAGGCGTCGCTCGAAGAGATCGCGGGGCGCCTCGACGCCGATACGCTCGCGATCGTGTCGGTGAGCCCTGAGATTCGCTATCCCGAGCGCCCGAACCAGCAGCGGGGCGGTCATCTGATCCTGTTGCACGGCCGCGATCGCAACGGCGTCTGGTTTCACAACCCGTCCGGTGTCGCGCCGCATCAGGCCGACGTGTATCTGCCGTTCGCGACGATGTCGCGCTTCTATGCGGGGCGGGGGATGACGCTCAGGGCCAGGTCTGTTTTCTGCTGAGGCTGTTTCGACGACGTTCGACCTATCGAATCTCCTATGAATCGAAGCTTCTGCCTGCTTGCCGCGAGTCTGGTCGCGCTTGGCGGTTCCGCTGCCGCGCAGGCCGCGAGCCGAGACGAACAGGCCCATGCGTGCCGCGGCGACGCGATCCATTTCTGCGCCGCCGAGATTCCGAACAAAGAGAAGATCACGGCCTGCATGGAACGACACATCGACGAACTGAGCCCGGCGTGTCGGGCGATGTTCAGGAACGGCAAGAACGGGAGCAAAAGCGGCGACAAGAACGGCGGGCAGTAGAGCGGTCTCACGACTGGCCATTTTTTATGCGCTCGGTTACGGTGATGCCATGCCCACTCCATCCTGCATTGGACCGTCCCGCCTATGACCCGCCCGACCACGCAGATCTTCGACGCCGCCGCCACCGCGCGGCTGATGCCTTACGCAGCCCTTGTCGACGCGGTGAGGCGCGCAAGCATCGATTACGCGCAAGCGCGCATCGTGAGCCCCGAGCGGCTCGTCGTGCCGCTGAACGCCGGCGGCATCATGCTGTCGATGCCCGCGACCGCGCCTGATCTCGCGATCCACAAGCTCGTCAACGTATGCGCGAGCAACGGCGCGCGTCATCTACCGACGATCCACGGTCAGGTGATGGCCTTCGATGCCGACACCGGCGAAACGCTGTTCGTGCTCGACGGGCCGACCGTGACGGGTCGCCGGACCGCGGCGATGTCGATGCTCGGCATCGCGACGTTCGCTCGAAGCACGCCCCGCGAAGGCGCGCCCCGCGAAGGCGCGCCCCGCGAATTCCTGCTGATCGGCACCGGCACGCAGGCGCTCAATCATCTGGAGGCGATCGGCGAGCTGTTTCCCGACGCGCGTGTCTGGGTCAAGGGCAGCGCGCCCGCGCGTGCCGACGCATTCTGCGCAGCGCAGCGCGGCAAGGTGCACGAGCTGCGACCGCTCGCGGACGCGGGCGCGACGATTCCCGCTTCGGTCGACGTCGTGATCGCGTTGACCACGAGCAAACAGCCGGTCTATGACGAGACGGCGCGGGCCGGGCGGCTCGTGATCGGCGTCGGCGCTTTCACGCCGCAGATGGTCGAGATCGGCGCGACCACGCTTGCCGGCAGCGCGCTGTTCGTCGACGACGCGGCCGGCGCGAGGCACGAGGCCGGCGATTTCATCCAGGCAGGCGTCGACTGGGCGCGGGTCGGCGGGATCGCGGCGGTGCTCGATCAGACGCAGCCAGTACCGGCGGGCCCGGTGGTGTTCAAGAGCGTCGGCTGCGCAGCATGGGATCTGGCCGCGTGCCGGGTCGCGCGCGACACGTTGGAGCGGGGCTGAGCGTCACCGGCCGGATCCACAAAAATCCCGCAAAAAATCGCGAAAAAACAACCGTCTGCCGCGCAAGGTCGGCACTTTGCGCTAACCTGAGGCAGATGTTGCCGTGCAAACTATCTCAAAACGTTGCACCATAGGCGTCTGCCGGAAAAAGCGCCATCGCGGACGTGGGCCGTAGCCCTGGCCCGTCCGCCGGACGCCGATTCCTGATCGACGCCTTCTCCCTAGACGCTGCGACCGTGCCATGACGACCCAACAAGCTTCCGCTACCCCCGACCTGCCGCTCGACATGATCATCTTCGGCGGAACCGGCGACCTGTCGTTCCGCAAACTGCTGCCTGCGCTTTACATGGCGCATCTGCACTGCAACCTGCCGCCGGACACCCGCATTCTGACGATCGGCCGCAAGCCCTGGTCGCGCGAGGAATACATCAGCGAATTCATGGAGCAGAAGGCGAAGCCCTTCATCGACAGGAAGGCGTTCGATGCCTCCGCGTGGGACAAATTCCTCGCGCTGTTCGAATACGTGCGGATGGACGTCGATTCGTCCGAGGACTACCTGCGCCTGAAGGAAGCGTCGCGCGAAGGCGTGCACCGCGTGTTCTATCTGGCGACCTCGCCGGATCTGTTCACCCACATCTGCGATAACCTGACGTCGGCCGGGCTCGTCGACGGCAATTCGCGCGTCGTGCTCGAAAAGCCGCTCGGCCACGATCTGGCCTCCGCGCAGGAGATCAACATCGCGGTCGGCAAGCATTTCGACGAAGCGCAGATCTACCGGATCGACCACTACCTCGGCAAGGAAACCGTGCAGAACCTGATGGTGCTGCGCTTCGGCAATCCGATTTTCGGGCCGCTGTGGCAGGCGCCGTACATCAAGAGCGTGCAGATCACGGTGGCCGAAACGGTCGGCGTCGGCAGCCGCGCGGGGTTCTACGACAAGACCGGCGCGCTGCGCGACATGGTGCAGAACCACCTGCTGCAACTGCTGTGCATCGTCGCGATGGAGCCGCCGGTGTCGCTCCATCCCGACGCGGTGCGCGACGAAAAGCTGAAGGTGCTGCGCTCGCTGCGGCCGATGACGCCCGAGGACATCGCGCGCGACACGGTGCGCGGCCAGTACACGGCCGGCGCGGTCGACGGCGAGGCGGTCAAGGGCTATCTCGAGGAAGACAACGTGCCGGCGGGCAGCCGCGCCGAGACCTTCGTCGCGTTGCGCGCGCGCATCAACAACTGGCGCTGGGCCAACGTGCCGTTCTTCCTGCGTACCGGCAAGCGGATGCAGAAGAAGCTGTCGGAGATCGTCATCGAATTCTCCGAGTTGCCGTTCTCGATCATCCCGAGCGATGGGCGCAGCTACGGCAATCGACTGGTGATCCAGTTGCAGCCCGAAGAATCGATCCAGCTGCAGGTGCTCGCGAAAGAGCCGGGCAGCGGCATGCACATGCTGCCGGTGAGCCTGAACCTCGACCTGCAGCAGGCGTTCACCGAGCGTCGCGCGGAGGCCTATGAGCGTCTGCTGATCGACGTGATCCGCGGACGTCTGACGCACTTCATGCGCCGCGACGAACTCGAAGCGGCGTGGGCATGGGCCGAGCCGATTCTCGAAGGCTGGGCGAAGTCGGGCGAGCGGCCGCGTTCGTATTCGGCGGGCACCTTCGGGCCGGCGGCATCGACTGCGTTGATGACGCGGGAGAATGCGGTGTGGGTGGAGGAGGAATCGCAGTAACGCAGTTTTGACAGCGCGCGCTTGATGCGGCTCGTGACGTTGCAGTGGCGTCGCGAGCCGTTATCATTTTGGAGACATCGATGAGGCGAATTCTCGTGGCATTGACCTGGGCGGCCAGCGTGGCAATCACTCTCAATCTCACTGCCTACGGCGCCAACGAGCTCGATGCACGAACCGATCCGCCCAAGGTGATCATCGACAGCGACTACAACACGCTCGGCGACGACGGCCAGCTCGGCGTGATGGCCGCGCAATTGCAGGCGCAGGGTTCGCTCAAAGTCCTCGGCATTACCGTAGTGTCGGGCAATCAATGGCTGAAGCAGGGCGTTGCCGACGCGCTGAAATCGGTCGAACGACTCGGCGTGGAAAAGCAGATCGGCGTGTATGCGGGCGCCAATCACGCACTGTCGCACGACTTCACGACGATCCAGCGGGAGCTGAAGGAATTCCCCGGCGGCGACGGTTATATCGGCGCATGGAGCAAGCCCGAGCCGAAATCGGACAGCGACCTCGTCGCGCCGCCGGACGGCTTCGCGACGCACACGAAGGTACAGAGTCAGAGCGCGATCGACTTCATCGTCGACTCGGTGAAGCGCTATCCGCGCGAAGTGACGATCCTTGCGATCGGCCCGCTGACCAACATCGCGTTGGCCACGCGCGAGCATCCCGAGATCGTGCCGCTGATCAGGCAGATCATCTACATGGGCGGCGCGATCGACGTGCCGGGCAATACCACGCGAACCGCCGAGTTCAACTGGTGGTTCGATCCCGAAGCGGCGAAAACGGTCCTGCGTCTGCCGATCAGGCAGACGGTGATTCCGCTCGACTTGACGAACACCGTGCAAATGGACAAGGCGGTGTACGACCGCGTCGCGCATGATCCGGCGAAGCAGACCATCATCACGCAACTGTTCAAGAAGCTGAACGGCTACGGTTTCGACGGCAAGAACGGCTTCGAGACCAATCCGAACTACACGACGAGCATCTGGGACACGCTGACGCTGGCGTATCTGATGCATCCGTCGTTCGCGACGCAGACCGTCGAGGAATGGGTGGATGTCGATACGGGCTTCGGCGCCAACGATGGCAAGGCGAGGGGCTACACGAGTTCGCCGCCGCCGGGTTTGCAGAAGATGACTGTCGTCAAACGATTTGATAATCCGGCGTTTTTCAATTTCTATGTCGATCTGTTGACGCGGCCGGTGCCGGTGCGGTCGCAGGAAAAATGAACGCGCGAGCGCCGCGCGCCCGCACCCGCATCAAGCGGGATGCAGGCCACGCAGCAATTGATGCACTCGCGACAGATCCTTCTCGACGTGCCCGGCCTTCTCGAACAGCTCCGCGAGCCAGTCGACGAACGCACGCACGCGCGGCGAGACGCGACGGTTCTTCACATACGCGACCGAGACCGGCATTGGCACGGGTTTCCATTGCGGCAGCACTTCACGCAGCAGCCCCGAATCGAGGAAAGGCTGCGCCGCGATGCGCGCGGGCTGGATCATGCCGAGGCCTTGCAGTCCGCAGGTCAGGTACGCCTGTTCGTCGCTGACCTGCACGAAGCCGTTGAGCTTGACCTTGCGCGCTTCGCCATCCACTTCGAAATCGAAGTCGCATTCGCGGCCGCTATGCGGCGACACGCAGTTGACCGCGACGTGCGCGCGCAGCTCATCGAGATCGGCGGGCGAGCCGTAGCGATCCAGATAGGCCGGACTCGCGCAGGTCACCTGATCGAGCGTGCCGAGTTGCCGCGCGACCAGATTGGAATCGGGCAGCTCACCGAGCTGAATGCTGCAGTCGATTGCTTCGGAGACCATATCGACGGTGCGGTTGCTGACACCGATCGCGAGATCGAGGTTCGGGTAGCGGGCGTGGAAGTCGTCCAGCGACGGGAGCACGATTGCGCTTGCTACCGCGCTGGGCATTTCGATCCGCAGGCGGCCGGTCAGGTTGTCGGTCGAATTACGGATGCTGGCTTCCATTTCGTCGAGGTCGGCGAGTATTTGCGCGCAGCGTTCGTAATAGGCTGCGCCTTCTGGGGTGATGCTGAGGCGGCGCGTCGTGCGCACTAGTAGTGCTGTGCCTAGCAGGGCTTCCAGGTTCTGGACGATCGTCGTTGCGGTTGCTCGCGGAATGTTTAGTGACTCCGCTGCGCGGGTGAAGCTGTTGGTGTCCACTATTCGGATGAATGTGCGCATTGCAGTTATTCTGTCGATCACTTTGTGTGCTCCAAATGGTTTTCTTTTGCCTGCGGGGCTTGTC
>DATAQT010000440.1:0-3878 GCA_036264535.1 Paraburkholderia sp.
CTCCGACGTGACGCTGCGCGACGGCAGCCACGCGATCCGCCACCAGTACTCGATCCAGAATGTGCAGGAGATCGCACGCGCGCTGGACCGCGCGAAGGTGGACAGCATCGAAGTCGCCCACGGCGACGGCCTGCAGGGCTCGAGCTTCAACTACGGCTTCGGCGCGCACAGCGACCTCGAATGGATCGAAGCGGTGGCTGATGTGATCGAGCACGCGCAGATCGCGACGCTGCTGCTGCCCGGCATCGGCACGATCCACGATCTGAAGGCCGCGTATCAGGCAGGCGCGCGCATCGTGCGGGTCGCCACGCATTGTACGGAAGCGGATATCTCGAAGCAGCACATCGAGTACGCGCGCGAACTCGGCATGGACACCGTCGGCTTCCTGATGATGAGCCACATGACCACGCCGGAGAACCTCGCCATCGAAGCGAAGAAGATGGAAAGCTACGGCGCGACCTGCATCTATGTGGTCGACTCGGGCGGCGCGCTGACGATGAACGACGTGCGCGCACGCTTTCGCGCGGTGAAGGCCGTACTGAAGCCCGAAACGCAGACGGGCATGCATGCGCATCACAACCTGTCGCTCGGCGTGGCGAATTCGATCGTCGCGGTGGAAGAAGGCTGCGACCGTATCGATGCATCGCTCGCGGGCATGGGCGCGGGTGCGGGCAACGCGCCGCTCGAAGTGTTCATCGCGGCGGCCGAGCGCATGGGCTGGAATCACGGCACCGACCTTTACGCGCTGATGGATGCCGCCGACGACATCGTGCGTCCGTTGCAGGACCGGCCGGTGCGCGTGGACCGCGAAACACTCGCGCTCGGCTACGCGGGTGTGTATTCGAGCTTTCTGCGTCATTCGGAAGTCGCCGCGAAGAAATACGACCTCAAGACCGTCGACATTCTCGTCGAGCTCGGCAAGCGCCGCATGGTCGGCGGCCAGGAAGACATGATCGTCGACGTCGCGCTCGATCTGAAGCGCGCACGCGCGAGCGACGCAACGGCTTCGTGACCCCGGACGCTGCGCGGCGGCGCCGCATGCCGCGCGCGCAGCGTTCATTTCATCCGGCAAGGTCGCCGCAAGAGCGACGCTGATTCAACATTGGAGACTTTTATGCGGCAGTCAACGCAAGCAACGCAAACGACTCACTCGACGAAACCTCCCGCCAGCGGCGCGCTGACGATCGGGCTCTGCCTGATCGTCGCGCTGCTCGAAGGGGTGGACCTGCAATCCACCGGCCTCGCCGCACCGCGCATGGCGCGCGAGTTTCATCTCGCGGTCGCGCAGATGGGCTGGGCGTTCAGCATCGGCGCATTCGGGCTGCTGCCAGGCGCTGCGATCGGCGGACGTCTCGCCGACCGGCTCGGGCGCAAGCGCGTGCTGATGTGGTCGGTCGCGCTGTTCGGCATCTTTTCGCTCGCGACCGCGCAGGTGTGGGATCTGAACAGTCTGCTCGCCGCGCGCTTCCTGACCGGCCTCGGTCTCGGCGCGGCGATGCCGAACCTGATCGCGCTGTGCTCGGAAGCGGCGCGGCCCGATCAGCGCAACACCGCGGTCGGCGCGATGTATTGCGGCATGCCGTTCGGCGCGGCACTCGCCGCGGTGGTCGGCATCCTCAGTCCGGGCGATGCGGGCTGGCGGCATATCTTCTACGTCGGCGGTTTCGGGCCGTTGCTGGTGCTGCCGCTGCTTGCGCTGTTCCTGCGCGAGTCGGCGCAGTTCGTCGCCGCACGCGCGACGAAGGGCGCGCGCCGCGATGCGTCGGCAAGCGTGACGCGCGCGCTATGGCAGGAAGGTCGCGCGGGCACGACGATCGCATTGTGGATCAGCTATCTCGGCACGCTGATCGTGCTGTACTTCCTGATCAACTGGCTGCCGTCGCTCGTGTTGACGCGCGGGCTTACTCGCGTGCAGTCGGGCGTCGTGCAGATGATGTTCAACATCGGCGGCGGTATCGGCGCGATCGTGATCGCCGGCATGATGGACCGGATGGGCCGGCGCCGCACGGTGGCCGGCATGTATGTCGGCATCGTCGTCGCGCTTGGTGCGTTGCTGAGCGCGAACGGCGGCACCTCGATGGCGTGGGGCGGATTGCTCGCGGGGCTGTTTCTGGTCGGCGGCCAATCGGTGTTGTATGCGCTCGCGAGCAGCCTTTACCCGACCGAAGTGCGCGGCACCGGCGTCGGCGCGGCCGTGGCGGTGGGTCGTCTCGGCTCGATCCTCGGACCGTTGATCGCGGGACAACTGCTCGCGATCGGCCAGGGCGCGACCGTGCTGCTCGGCGCGAGCATTCCGTTGATCGCGATCGCCGCGATTGGCGCGTGGCTTGTCGTGCACCGCTCGACGCTTCGTTATATCCCGGCGGCCGCGCAATAGATTCGCAGCCCGAAATACCGGGCGGGTTCGCCGTCGATGGCGGCCCGCGGTCACTTAACCCGTGAAACAAAGGAATTCGACATGAGCAACACCAACACCCAGGCAGCGGCGATCACCGAAGACGCGACCAGCCGATTCGTTCGAATCACCGAAGAGGGTCGTGAAATGCAGATCCACTACAACGACGTGGGCCAGGGCACGGAGACGGTCGTGATGCTGCACGGCTCGGGACCGGGCGCGAGCGGCTGGGCCAACTTCAACCGCAACGTCGAGCCGCTCGTGGCGGCAGGGTATCGCGTGATCCTGATGGACTGCCTTGGCTGGGGCAAGAGCGATCCGATCGTCTGCAAGGCATCGCGCTCGGAACTCAACGCTCGCTGTCTGAAGGCGCTGCTCGATGCGCTCGATATCGAACGCGTGCATATCATCGGCAATTCGATGGGCGGGCATAGCGCGGTCGCGTTCGCGCTCGCCGAGCCGCGGCGCGTCGGCAAGCTCGTGCTGATGGGCGGCGGCACCGGCGGCCCGAGCCAGTTCGTGCCGATGCCGACCGAAGGCATCAAGCTGCTGCAAGGCTTGTACCGCAACCCGACCATCGAGAACCTGCAACGCATGATGAGCGTCTTCGTGTACGACACGAAGGCGTTGACCGAAGATCTGATGCAGGCGCGGCTCGCGAACATGCTGGCGCGTCGCGATCACCTCGAGAACTTCGTCGCGAGCCTTGCTGCGAATTCGAAGCAGTTCAACGACTACGGGGCGCGCCTTGGCGAAGTGGTCGCACCGACGCTGATTATCTGGGGGCGTGACGATCGTTTTGTGCCGATGGATGTCGGCTTGCGGCTCGTCGCTGGGATGCCGAACGCGGATCTGCATGTGTTTGGCCGCTGTGGGCATTGGGCGCAGTGGGAGCATGCGGACAAGTTCAACCGGATGGTGGTGGAGTTCCTGGGGCGGGAGGGGTAAGGCGGGTTGGTGTTGCGGGCGACCGGCTGCGGGCGACCGGCTGCGCGGGTCGCGTTGTTTGGGATTGGGTTCTTTTGGTTGTCCGTATTTGACGGTTGATACAGGCTTTCTCTGCTGCATGGCAAAGCTTCGTCGCGTTAGCCGTAGGTTGCTCGGCGGACGCATTTTCGGCCCCACGCCGTTGTTCTTATCGAGCTATCACTGTCGACCGTTCGTACGTGGTAGCAGTCATTCCATGGGCGTTGAAGCCGGTGTTCAAGAGGAGGGATTCTTGGGGCAGAATGCAACATCCATGTTGCATTTTGTTCTTCTATGAGAGAGCCCAGTGTGCTTTACGGCGAGGACGCGCAAGCGCTACGGAAAAAAGCCAGATTGACACAAGCTCAATTGGCAGAGCGTTGGGGCTTAACTCGGCAACAAGTTGGCCGCTACGAGAAGGCGGGGCAGGTAGTGCCTCCGAAGGAAGCGGATGCATATCACGGTCTTCTTCGCGACGCCCATACAAATGCGACATAGGCGCGCCATTTGGTGTAGC
>DATAQT010000457.1:0-12180 GCA_036264535.1 Paraburkholderia sp.
CGCGCGTCCAGATCATCAAGGAATCCGGTGCGTTCGAGGTGCCAAGATAGGAATGACCGCCGCCGCGTACCACGACGCGAAGATTGCGTTCGCGCGCGAAGTTGACGGCCGCTGCGACGTGCTCGACTTTTTTCGCGGCGACAACGTAGGCGCTGGGTTCGGCTTTCCAGGCGCCCACCCACTCGCAGGTTTGTGTCAGAACGGGACTGTCGCCGATGAAGTACGGATTTTTGAGCTCACGAAAGAACGCGAGGCAGCCAGGGTCGTCGGAAGATTCACGACAGACGTTCAGGGGTGACTCCGGTCTGATCAGATTGCCATCCACGTCCTCTTTCAGTCGCGCCCAGTCCGAAGGCGACGGCCATCCCGGCTCGCCTGGCCGTACGCGTCGCCCAACCTGCGCGGCGTGTGCGGCATTGAGTCGAGGCAACGGCCAGAAAGAGGAAAACAGCGGGACAGCCGCAAGCCAGCCGACCAGATCACGGCGCTTCACCATGGTGTTCCTTGACGCTGAAACGGGATCGTCCGCATTCCTCAAACGATTGCACGCGACCGCGGTGGCGACGAGGTCCCGGCTGGTTCGATAGATCGCTGCGGCGACGGTGCTTGCGTCCGACCACGTCTCTCACGCTCCGCCCTGCTTGCGCATCTGCCCGATCGCGCGAGTCCGTGCGGCCTCGGCCTCCTGTACAAGCCGGTAGGCAACGTAATATTTAAAAACATTGCGCACGTACGTCGTCGGTTCGATGCCAAGTTTCTCGGCAACCACGATCTCGACATTGTTGAACCACTTGTCGGGATCGAGACCGCGTGCCGCCGCTTCCTTGCGCATCTTTGCGATGTTGGCGGGTCCCGCGTTGTAGCTTGCGAATGCGAACAGCGAGCGGTCCCTATCCGAGAAGTGAGCATCGGGAAAGTAGCGGGCCATCAGGATGTCGAGATATTTTGCTCCCGCATGAATGTTGGCCTCCGTTACGCGGATGTCGCCAACCGCAAGTTCCTTCCCCGTGGCCGGCATGAGCTGCATGATCCCGATTGCCCCAACGTGACTGCGCGCACTCTGGTTCAGCTGCGATTCCTGATATCCCTGGGCCGCAAGCAAAAGTGGATCGAAGTGGTACTGCGCGCCGTATTTTTCGAAAAGGACGATCGCCTGCCTGAATCGCTTCAGCTCGGCTGTCTCCGTATTGTTGGAGATCTGTTTGATGCGCTTCATTTCCTGCTGGAGACGGACTTCCGCGACACTCTGCTTCTTCACGTAATTCAGGTAGAAGTCGTTGATCGCGTCCTGGAGCCTGGGACTCTTCAAACGGATCGCCCATCCGATGTAGCCTGCGTCACGCACCGCAATGTCGTTGTGCACGACGATGCCAGGCAGTATCGGCGCCCATATCTTTGCCTTCCAGTCGTCGACGACGAGGATCTGCACCAGCCCGGCATTGAGCATCTCCATGGCGTCCTCGTCTTCGAGTGCATCGGGCAGGGGCACGAGCTTCACCGGGGCTTTGCCTTCCTTCTTGAAACGCGCGTTCAGCGCGTTCAGGCTCTCGTAATAACTGCTGCTGGGTCGCACATGAACCGTCTTGCCACTCAGATCGTCGAGCTTCGCGAGGACTGGCGACTTCGGCCCGGTAACGACCACTTCGCGTACGGGTGTCCGGTCCCGCGGCGCCACGAAGTCGACCTGCTTCAGGCGGGCCTCTGTGACCGTCAGATTGCCCGCGGCGATGTCGCCCCGGCCAGCTATCAGCCCCGGGAGCAACTGGTCGCGCGTGGTCGGAATTATGATCAGGGTGAGCGGACGCTTGCCGAGCGTCGATTGATATTTCTTGTTCACGTAGCGCTCGAAGTCCCGCATGAGTCCGGCAGTCAGCCCACGCTCGTGACCTTGCGCGTTCAAATAGAGCGTTCGACTGTAGGGAACCAGGACGCGGATCAGACGGCGGTCGAGCATGGCGTCGAAGTCGCCCGTCCACGGCTGATTGCGCAGATCGATACGGCGCGCTGCGGGAGCCGACGCCGGGGCGGTTGGAGAAGTCGCAGCGGGCGACGAGGCGAGCGGTTGCGCCGCGGCACTTTGGGCGGCGAGGCACATAGCAGGGCCGACGGTCATGCCTGAGCAGAACGCCGCGATTAACAGCAACGTTTGAATGATGCGCATTGTGAACAAGCCCTGCCGCTATACACCGGCGAGTGCGTCGACGTTTCTTACGCGCTTCAATATTGCCACGATGACAACCGTTGAAAATGGGACGATGGTCCTATAACCGAACGCCGACTACGCCATCGTCACGCGATTCCGCCCGTTGTGCTTCGAGCGGTACAACGCACGGTCCGCACTCGCGAAACCGTCGCGATGCGCGGGCCGCGACAGCTCGCTGATACGTGTCAGCGACGCGCCGACGCTGACCGTCACCACCCCAAGCGGCGACGCGCGATGCTCGATCGCCAGGTCCGCCACGCCCTGGCGCAGCGTTTCGAGCATGTCTTCCAGCATCGACGTCTGCGCTTGGAGCACCAGCAGCCCGAACTCCTCGCCGCCCATGCGCCCGACCACGATGCGCTCGCTGTCGGCGGCGGCCTGCATCACCGCTGCGACCAGGCGCAGACAATGATCGCCGGCCTGATGACCGTAGGTGTCGTTGTACTGCTTGAACCAGTCGACGTCGACGACCACCGAACCCATCACGTCGCCCTCGCGCGCTTCCTTCCAGCGGCGCGCGATGCTTTCGAGCAGAAAGCGCCGGTTGTAGAGCTGCGTGAGCGGATCGATCGCGGTGGCCGTGCGCATCTTCAGATCGTTTTCGATCATCGCGCGCAGGTGGTAGAACACGCCGCGCTGGCCCGCATCGAGCCGGCCCGGTGCCGGGTCCATCGCGCACAGCGCGCCGACGATCTCGCCGTTCGGCGCGCGCAACGCGATCGCCGCGTAAAACCGCACGAACGGATGACGCTTGACGAGCATGCATTCGCCGAAGCGGCCGTCGTTGTGCGCATCCTCGATCACGAACAGATCGGCGTCGCGCACCGCATAGTCGGCGAGCGAGCGCGCACGCGTGACGAGCGGCATCGCCATGCCGACCTCGGCGCGATAGTGCTGATGCTCCTCGTCGAGCAACACGATCGCGGTAATCGCCGCGCCGGTCACGCTTTTCAGAATCTCCGCCGCGTGCGTGAAGCACTCGCGCATCACCTGATCGTCATGCAACAACCACTCGATGACCGAAGACTCCACCTCGGGTTCGCCGCTGGCGGGCGAGTCGACTGGCATCCGGCTGGCGAGGCGATCGTTACTGTAAGCGAGTTGCACGGCGGGGTTCCAGAATGGGATTAGCTTATGTCAACGGCATAGGCGCGCGAAACTTGAGCGCGGAATGTGGGATCGTGTGAGGGCGCCGCAGCGCATCCGGCAGCCCCAAAGAAAATGGGCCGGCTCTCGCGAGCCGGCCCACTGATTGATGCGACGTCGGGGTCAACAGACCCGCAGTCTTACTCCTTGTCGCCCTTGAGCTGCGGCAGCGCCGCCGACTCGTTCGACGACAGCAGACCCACCTGCGAGTAGATGCGCAGCTTCTCGCGCGTGTCGGTGATGTCGAGGTTGCGCATGGTCAACTGACCGATACGGTCGCGCGGCGAGAACGTCGACGCGACCTTTTCCATCGACAGACGCTCGGGCTGATACGTGAGGTTCGGCGACTTCGTGCTGAGGATCGAGTAGTCGTTGCCGCGGCGCAGTTCGACGCTCACTTCGCCCGTGATCGCGCGCGCGACCCAGCGCTGCGCGGTTTCGCGCAGCATGATTGCCTGCGGATCGAACCAGCGGCCCTGGTACAGCAGACGGCCGAGACGGCGGCCGTTCTCGCGGAACTGCTCGATCGTGTCTTCGTTGTGGATGCCGGTGACGAGACGCTCGTAAGCGATATTGAGCAGCGCAAGGCCCGGGGCTTCGTAGATGCCGCGGCTCTTCGCCTCGATGATCCGGTTCTCGATCTGGTCGCTCATGCCGAGACCGTGACGGCCGCCGATACGGTTCGCTTCGAGCAGCAGCTCGACCGCGTTCGCGAACGTCTTGCCGTTCAGCGCGACCGGCTGGCCTTCCTCGAAGCGGACCGTCACTTCTTCCTTCGCAATCTGCACGTCGTCGCGCCAGAACGCGACACCCATGATCGGGTTCACGATCCTGATGCCGGACTCGAGGCTTTCGAGATCCTTCGCTTCGTGGGTCGCGCCGAGCAGGTTCGAGTCGGTCGAATACGCCTTTTCAGCCGACATCTTGTAGTCGAAGCCCGACTGGCGCATGAACTCGGACATCTCCGAGCGGCCACCGAGTTCGTCGATGAACAGCTGGTCGAGCCACGGCTTGTAGATTTTCAGGTCGGGATTGACGAGCAGACCGTAGCGGTAGAAGCGCTCGATGTCGTTGCCCTTGTACGTGCTGCCGTCGCCCCAGATGTTGACGCCGTCTTCCTTCATCGCGGCGACGAGCATCGTGCCCGTCACGGCGCGGCCGATCGGCGTCGTGTTGAAGTAGGTGACGCCCGCCGTCGAGATATGGAACGCACCGCACTGCAGCGCCGCGATGCCTTCCGCGACCAGTTGCGTGCGGCAGTCGATCAGGCGCGCGCCTTCGGCGCCATATTGCGTGGCGCGACGCGGAATTGAATCGTAATCGTCTTCGTCGGGTTGACCGAGGTTGGCCGTGTAGGCGTACGGCACGGCGCCCTTCTGACGCATCCAGTGCAGCGCGGCGCTGGTGTCGAGGCCGCCGGAAAACGCGATACCGACCTTCTGGCCGATCGGAAGACTTTCAAGGATTGTGCTCATAAGCAGTAGCGTTAAACTCGACGTACGGGGAGATTTGGGGGTAACAGGTGAGTATCGGGCAAGCCTGGCGAGAAGGCAAGTTACGCGGGAGTATACCGTGAACCGCCGTCCAGCCTTGGATTTTGCCGGCTGGAGCGGCCTTGCGCCGCCATTCCCACGGGTCGAATTCCCGGATTAATTCGCGCATTATTTGTCGCAGCGGCGACGGATTTATGATCGTCTACGCGTACCATCGCGCGTTGCGCCATCGCCTCGCCCATTACCCGGTTCGCCCGGTTCTCCCCGTTCACTCCCCTCGCCTGCCGCCCATGACCACGACCGCCCCGCTGCGCAACACCAACACCTCGCTGCTCACCAACGTGCGTCTTGCCGACGGCACGCGCGTCGACGTGTCGATCGCGGACGGTCGTATCGCGGCGCTCGGCGCCGATCTGCCAAGCGAGCCCGGTGTGCCGGTCGAAGACGGTGGCGACGCGCTGCTGCTGCCCGGTTTCGTCGAAGGGCATACGCATCTCGACAAGACGAACTGGGGCCTGCGCTGGTACTGCAACGAGGTCGGGCCGAAGCTGACCGACCGCATCGAGAACGAACGGCGCTGGCGCGCCGAAAGCGGTCACGACGCGGGCGCGCAATCGCTCGCGCTCGCGCGCGCGTTTCTGGCGGCGGGCACGACGCGCCTGCGCACGCACGTCGATATCGACACCGACGCTGGCCTGCGCCATCTGGACGGCGTGCTGGGCACGCGCGACACCCTGCGCGACGTGCTCGACCTGCAGATCGTCGCGTTTCCGCAATCGGGGCTGCTCGGCCGGCCCGGCACCGACGCGCTGCTCGATCGCGCGCTGGCCGCGGGTGCCGACGTGCTCGGCGCGCTCGATCCCGCGCTGATCGACGGCGATCCGGTGAAGTCGCTCGATCTGACCTTCGCGCTCGCCGAGCGTCACCGCAAGCCGATCGACATCCATCTGCACGAGCCCGGCGAAATCGGCGCGTTCACGCTCGGTTTGCTGCTCGATCGCGTCGCGGCGCATGGCATGCAGGGGCAAGTGGTGGTCAGTCACGCGTTCTGTCTCGGCGCACTGCCCGAGCGCGAACGCGATGCGCTGCTCGCGCGTCTCGCGGACCTGCGCGTCGCGCTGCTGACCACCGCGCCGCCGTCGGTGCCGGTGCCGTCGCTCACGGCCTGTCTCGCGCATCGGGTGACGCTGTTCGGCGGCAACGACGGGATTCGCGACACGTGGACGCCGTACGGCTCGCCCGACATGCTGGAACGCGCGATGCTGATTGCGATGCGCTACGGCCTGCGCCGCGACGACGATCTCGCGCTCGCGTTCGATTGCGTGAGCGGCGTCGCCGCGCGCGCGTGCGGTTTCGAAGGCTACGGGTTGCAGCCAGGCGCGCGCGCCGATCTCGTGCTGGTCGACGCCGATACGCTCGCGCATGCGCTCGTCGCGCGGCCGGCGCGCAAGCTGGTGGTCGCGAACGGCCGCATCGTCGCGCGCGAAGGCGCGCTGCTCGGGCGGTAATTCAGCATGGAATCAAGGACTCGTTCAGCCGTGCCGAAGTCATCGGTCGGGCTGAACCCGGCGTGATGTTTTTTGCACTCAGATGATCAATCTCTTTCAGGCCATGCAGGCCTTCGTCAAGGTCGCCGACGTCGGCAGTTTCGCGCAGGCCGCCGCGCAATTGAACGTGTCGACGTCGGTCGTCACGCGTCATGTGTCGAGCCTCGAGCAGCATCTGGGCATTCGCCTGTTTCAGCGCACCACGCGCAAGGTCGTGCTGACCGAAGCGGGCGCGCAATACGCCGATGGCTGCCGCGTATTGTTCGCCGAACTCGAAGAAGTGGAGTCGCGCGCGACCACGGCGTCGCGCGAAGTGGCCGGCGATCTGCGCATCGTCGCGCTCGGCAGTTTTTCGCTGTTCCGGCTCACGCCGCTGTTCGCCGAATATCAGGCGCGCTTTCCCCAGGTGAACCTGCGCGTCACGCTGACGGAAAAACGCGTCGATCTGCTCGAAGGCGGCTTCGATGTCGGCATCGTGACCGAGCATATGATCCGCTCGGAGTCGCTGGTGGTGCGGCGTCTGATCAACTCGCACGCGGTGCCGGTGGCAGCGGCCGCGTATCTCGCGCAGGCGGGTCACCCGCAAACGCCGGCCGGGCTGGCGGGGCATCGGCTCATTGCCGCGCCGTTCGACACGACCGGCACGTTGTGGATTTTCCGCAAAGGCGACGCCGAAAACGCGAGCGAGGACGGCGACGACAGCGGCGGGAGCATCGCGATCGATGCCTCGTTCACGGTCAACAGCATGATCATGCAGAAGCAGGCCGCGCTCGGCGCGATGGGCATCGCGCTGCTGCCCCTCGAAATGGTCGAGGACGAGTTGCGCGCCGGCACGCTGGTGCGCGTGCTCGACGGCTACTCGGTGCTCAATGGCGACGTGGCCGTGTCGCTGGTGTATCCGAGCCGCGAATTCGTGCCGCGCAAGGTGCGCGAGTTTATCGATCTCGCGGTGGGTTTCTTCAAGTGACGCCGGGTGACGTCAGGTGACGATCCCGGCTTGACGCTTCAGGGCCGCTCGCCGCGCGCAAGCCGTGCCTCGATGTCGTACACGACCGGCATCAGATCCGCGACGCTATCGATCACGTAATGCGCGCCCGCCGCCTTCAGCCTGGCCGTAGCGGCGTTGCGGCGCGCGGTGAATTCGTCGGCCGGCAACGCTTTCACCTCGGCCTCGCTCATGCCGAACGCGTTGCCGCTCACCGTAACACCAACCGCCCACGTGCCGCCGTTGATACCCTCTTCGATGCCGACCTCGGTGTCGTCGACCTTGATCGCCTCTTTCGCGCGCCACACGCCAAGCAACGGCAGCGTCCGGTAGATCATGTACGGCGACGGCCGCCCTTCCGGCGTGTCGCCCGTGCACACGATGCTGTCCGGCGAAAAACCCTGCGCGGCCGCGCCCGGCACGATTTCGTCGATGATCTCGCGGGTATAGCCGGTCGTCGTGCCGATGCGGATGTCGTCCTGGCGCAATGCGTTCGCGACTTCGGCTACACCAGGGATCACCGCGCTATAGCTCGCCGCAACTGCGATGTTCTTCGGCACGAACACGTCGTACACGGCGTCGATATCGGCGTCGGTCGGCGCGTGGCCGTGGCGCTCGGCCCAGGCTCGCGCGACGCGCGGCAGCGCCATCAGCGCCGCGATATGCGGACGCTTGGCCATGCCCATCGGGCCGCGCGCTTCGTCGATCGTGATCGGCACGCCGAACTGCTCGAAGGTCTCGACGAACGCGCCCATCGGCGCGCGTGAACCGTAGTCGACTACCGTGCCGGCCCAATCGAAAATCACTGCCTTCACGTATTTCATCTGCTTCAATCCTCGGGAATTCGAATGTGTGGGGTCCGCTGCCGCGGTTCAGGCCGTCTGCGCGAGCGCCTTGCGTTCGTCGAGCGCGGCGGGCGGCGGCGCCGCGTTGGTGACACCCATCGTGCGCAAGGCCTGCTCGCAGGCATCGGCCACGCGGCGCATGACGTGCTCGTCGACCTGACCGATGCAGCCGATGCGGAAACTGTCGACCACCGTCAGCTTGCCCGGATAGATGATGAAGCCCTGCTCCTTCATCAGTTCATAAAAACGCTCGAACTCGAACGACGCATGCGCCGGCGAGAAAAACGTCACGATGATCGGCGAGCGCCAGTGCGCGTTGAGCAGCGGCTCGAAGCCGAGCTCCTGCATGCCGGCGACCAGCACGTCGCGATTGTTCGCGTAGCGCGCGAGCCGCGCCGGCTGTCCGCCTTCGAGCTTGAAGAGTCGCAGCGCCTCGAGAAACGCGGCCACCGTATGCGTGGGCGGCGTGAAGCGCCATTGGCCCGTGCGATTCATCACGTCCCATTGATCGTAGAGGTCGAGCGCAAGTGAATGGCTGCGGCCTTTCGCTTCGGAGAGCGCGCTCTTGCGCGCGATCACGAAGCCGAAACCGGGCACGCCCTCGATGCACTTGTTCGCCGACGACACGAATGCCTCGCACTCGATCTGCCGCACGTCGAGCGGCAGCGCGCCGAAGGCGCTCATCGAATCGATCAGCAGCTTGCGACCGTGCTTCGCGACCGCGGCGGCGATTTCCTCGAGCGGATTGAGGATGCCCGAGCTCGTTTCGCAATGGATCGCGACCACGTGCGTGATCGACGCATCGGCGGCGAGCAGGCGTTCCACTTCGGCACCGCGCGGCGGCAGGTAGTCGCCCTTGTCGAGCAGCGTGCAGGCGCGGCCGAGGTAGCCGAGCGTCGTCGCGGCGCGCTTGCCGTACGCGCCGTTCGCGAGCACGAGCGCGTGGCCGTCGCGCGGAATCAGGCTGCCGAGCATCGCTTCGACGCAGTAGCTGCCGCTGCCCTGCAGCGGCACGCAGTCGTAATCGCCGGCCGTGTCGCCGGCGATCTCGAGCAGGCTCGCGCGCAACCCGGCGGTCATCGCGCGGAAGTCACCGTCCCACGAGCCCCAGTCGCGCAGCATCGCCTGCTTCGTCGACAGGGCCGTGGTCAGCGGGCCCGGCGTCAACAGGTAGGGCTCACCGCCAGCCGGCGCGGCGCAGGGTGTCGCGCAGGAGCTGACCGATGTCGCCGCGGCTGCAACCATCGAGGCCGCCGCCAAACCGCCGATCGCGCTTTCCATGTCCGGAACTCCGATATCGCTATGTCGATACCTCGCACAGTACAGAAAGGCCGTTCATCGGTAAAATCGATATAATTGATGGCGGTATCGCAAAAACTTATTCGATTGCGAGGTCCACGTGCAGTACGCGCAATTGCGGGCGTTTCATGCGGTCGCTGAACATGGCGGTTTCTCGAAAGCGGCGCAGGCCTTGTCGCTGACGCAGCCGGCGGTGTCGGATCATGTGCGGCGGCTCGAACAGGATTACGGCGTCAAGCTGTTCGAGCGCGGGCCGCGCGGCGTCGAGACGACGGAGCTCGGCCTGCGCCTTTTCAGCGTGACGCGGCATATGCTCAGCTGCGAGCGCGACGCGCGTCAGTTGCTCGAATCGGCGGGCGGGCTGGAGTCGGGTTCGCTATCGCTCGCGGCCGATGCGCCCGATCTCGCCGTCGCGCTGATCGGCGCGTTTCGCCGGCGGCATCCGGGCATCGTCGTTACGCTGTCGATCGCCAATGCGGCCGAATGCATGCAGCGCGTGCTGTCGAGCGCGGTCGACGCGGCCATCACCGCCGCGCCGCAGGTGCATAGCCGGTTGCAGTCGCGCGTGTTGCGGCGCGATCCGCTGGTCGCGATGGTGCCGGCCAGCTACCCGGCCGCGAAGAAGCGCCGGCTCAGCTACGCGGAGCTCGTCAAACAGCCGATGATTTTTCGCGAGCCGCAATCGGTCACACAACAGCTGCTCGAAATCGAGCTCGTGCGCGAGTCGTTGCAGGTCGAGCCGGTCATGTACGTGGATGGCCGCGAGGCGCTGGAGGAAGCGGTCGCGCAAGGGGTGGGCGTCGGCGTGATCGCGCGCGCCGAGTTCAGGGAATCGCGGCGCATCCGGATGGTGCCGCTCGTCGATTGCCAGGTGCAGATGATCGAATCGCTGACACGGCTCGCCGAGCGGCCCGGTTCGAATCTGCTCGATGCGTTTTTTGCGGTGGAGTTGGCTGGGGCGGAAACTGAAGTGTCGGGCGGCGACGTTCAAGGCGCGTAGCTCGCGCGCCGTCGCTGCGCAGTGGTCACGCGGCGCGGCCGTCGTGCTACCGGCCGCGCCGCCTGCTAGCGCGCTCGAACTTTCGCGAGGGTTGCCAGCAACGCTGGCAACCTCGTCACACTCAACGCGATCCGCCGCTCGCGATCAGGCTTTCGCCCGTCAACCAGCGCGCATCGTCGGAGGCGAGGAACGTGACGACATCGGCGATATCGTCGGGTTGGCCGATCCGGCCGAGCGGCGTCGTGCTGACCGCCCACGTTTCGAAATCCGAGCCGATGATGCCCGCGCTATGCGTGCCCTCGGTTTCGACCATGCCCGGATTCACCGAATTGACGCGAATCTTGCGCGGACCGAGTTCCTTCGCGAGCACACCGGTAATCGCGTCGACCGCGCCCTTGGTCGCCGTATAGACCGCGCTGCCCGGGGGCGTGATGCGGCTCACCACCGAGCTCACGTTGACGATACTGGCGCCCTCGCCGAAATGCTTGACGGCCGCCTGGGTCGTGAGCAGCAGGCCCAGCACGTTGACGTTGAACTGCTTGTGGAAATGGTCTTCGGTGATCTCTTCGATTGGCGCCAGATCATAGACGCCTGAGTTGTTGACGAGAACGTCGAGCCGGCCATAGGTCTCGATCGCGCTATCGATGATGCCCTTTGCGTCCGCCGCCTTCGACACATCACCGCCAACCGCAACCGCCTTGCCGCCCGCCGCGGTGATCTCGGCGACCACCTTGTCGGCGCCCGCGCGGCTCGACGCATAGTTCACCACGACCGACGCGCCCTGCGCCGCCAATGCCTTCGCAATCGCCGCACCGATGCCTTTCGATGCACCCGTTACAACCGCTACCTTGCCTGTGAGCTTGCTCATGATCGTGTCCTTTCAATGGTTTGCGCCGGCATGCCTCGCGAGAAATCGCGCGGTCCACGCCGCTAAAGCTGGAAACGCAGTGGCGCTGTCACTGGTCGTTAATTTAGGCATCGCGCGGGGCGGGATAAAGCGGCTCGAGACGAATTGATACGCCGCTTCCGACGAACAATCGGGTTGCCTTGCACCGAGATGGCCCCTTTTACGCGCAGCTTACGAGGGTGGATTCCGCTTTGAGCCTGCCGTAGGTGCTTTTATAATCGTCCCACCTATAGATCGCCGTTTCGTATATAGAACAACGACGGTCATTCATCACGCGGTATTGCGCCGTCGCGTGCGGCCCGGTCGAGCTCGGCTTCATCTGATCGGCGTGGTCGCGGGCGGGCTGCTATCGGACTGGCTGCTGCGGCGCGATGCGTCGGTCGCGACCGCGCGCAAGACGCCGATCATGACCGGCCTGCTGCTCGTACCGACGATGACGCTCGCGGTGGTGACCGACACCAACTGGATCGGTGATCGCGATCATGTCGTTCGCGTTCTTCGCGCAAGGCGTCGCGTCGGCGTCGGCGTCGTGGTCGCTCGTCGCGGATATCGCGCCGGAAGGCATGATCGGCATCACGGGCGGCGCGGTAAATTTCGCGAGCAATCTGTCGGGCATCGTGACGCCGCTCGCGATCGGCTTCATCGTGCGCGCGACCGGGTCGTTCGGCTGGGCGCTCGGGCTCATCAGCCTGTTCGCGATCGTCGCGGTGCTCTGCTACACGTTCCTGCCCGGCGACGTGAAGCGCATCGAGATC
>DATAQT010000470.1:0-8816 GCA_036264535.1 Paraburkholderia sp.
AGCCGCAATTGCGCGCCGGGCGCGATCGTACCGGTGAAGCTGAAGCGCTCGCAGGTCTGGCCGGTCGCGCGAAAGGTGAGACGCGCTTCGTCCCAATCGCGCACGGCGTCGGCCTCGGATGCGGGGATGACGGTGCGGCACGGCCACGCCGCCTGCAAAAGCGCGTTGCCACCGCAGTGATCCGAATGCAGATGCGTGTTGACGATCAGATCGAGTGAGCGTGCTGTCAACGCGTTGCGCACCAGCTCGACCGTTTGCGGCGCGTGCGTGGCATAGCCGGTGTCGACCAGCGCCGCACAGCTGTCGTCGACGAGCAGCACGTTGTTCGACGACAGCCAGCCGCGCTCGAAAACCTGGATCGATGCGGGCAGCGCGATCATGGCGTGGCCGCTCCCGCTTGCGCGTTGACGACTGCGTCGTCGGGCTTTGGCATCACGAGAATGGTCGACGTGCCCGTCAACATCAACTCGCCGCGCTGATTGACCACCGAGCCTTCGAGATAGGTCAGATCGCCGTTCAGGCTCGGCTTCCAGTGAGCGTCGCGCACGCGCCAGGTGATCGTCAGTGTGTCGTGCGCCTGCACCGCCTGCTTGAGCTTGATGTCGAATTCGAGGCCGAGCGGCTGCGCGTAGGTCGAGAAATGCGTGGCGAGCAGCGCCATGAAATGTGCGGTGGGTTGCGTGCCCGACGCGATCAACCCGCCAAAGCGGCTTTGCGCGGCATACGCTTCGTCGTGATGCAGCGGGTTCAGATCGTTGACGAGCGTCGCGAACGATTTGATCGAATCCACCGACAACTCGAGCGTGGCGTGGAACGTCTCACCGGGCGTCACGATACGCGGCGCGGCGTTCATTGCTTCTCCTTCGTCTTCGAGCTTGCGCGCCTCGCCATGAACTCAGCGTGGCGCACTTCGATCGCGTCCCACACCGCGCGTTTCGCGTCGACGTCGAAGGTCGACCAGCCGGCGATTTCGTCGATCGTGCGCAGGCATCCCTCGCACCAGCCCGTCGACGCATCCATCCTGCACACGCTGATGCACGGCGACGGCACGGAGCCGTCGTCGTTGTCTTCGCACTCGTGGCCGCTCGCCATCGTGTTCAGGCCGGCTCGCGCAACGCGACATCGACGACGGGCGCCCCCGTCAGCGAGATCAGCTCCTGCGCGGTCAGATTGAACACCGCATGCGGATGACCGGCGGCGGCCCACAGACTTTCCAGTTCGAGCAGATCGGCGTCGATCAATGTCACCGGCTCGGTCGCATGACCGACCGGGCACACGCCGCCGATCGCATAGCCGGTTTTTTCGCGCACGAACTTCGCATCCGCGCGGCCGATCGCGCCGACTTGCGCGGCCACTTTCTTTTCGTCGACGCGATTCGCGCCGCTCGCGATCACGAGCACCGGGGCGTCGTCTTCGCGGCGCCGGAACAGGATCGACTTGGCGATCTGCGCGACCGAGCAGCCGAGTCCGGCGGCCGCTTCGGCGGAAGTCTTGCCGGTTTCCGGCAGCATCACGATTCGCCCGGCGTGACCGCGCTCGCGCAGCAGCAGCGCGACGCGGCGTGCCGAGTCGGGCAGCGCGGCGAGATCGTCGGAGTCGAAGGACGCGAGGTCGTTCATCGTTTGGGATCCTGATTGAAAATTGATGGAGCGCTTATACGCAGCTATTCGCTTCGCTGCGCGCTTTCGCGAGCAGCGCCTTGCCGGCGCGCGACACGTTCGGCCGGCCGATCGCGTTGGAAATGAAGTCGCCGATTTCGACCACTTGCGCGAGGTCGATGCCGGTCTCGATGCCGAGGCCGTTCATCAGATACAAGACGTCTTCGGTCGCGACGTTGCCGGTCGCGCCCTTCGCATACGGGCAGCCGCCGAGCCCCGCGACCGACGCATGAAAAATCTCGACGCCTTCGAGCAGCGCCGCGTAGATGTTCGCGAGCGCCTGACCGTAGGTGTCGTGGAAGTGTCCCGACAGATGCTCGCGCGGAAACACCTGGGTCACCGCCTCGAACACTTCGCGGGTGCGCTTCGGCGTGCCGACGCCGATCGTGTCGGCGATGTCGATCTCGTCGCAGCCGAGCGCCGCGAAGCGCTTCACGACGTCGAGGACCGACGCGACCGCTACCTCGCCCTGATACGGGCAGCCGAGCGCGCACGAGACGCTGCCGCGAATCCGCAGGCCATGTTCTTTCGCCGCTGCGGCAACCGGCGCGAAGCGATCGATGCTCTCCGCGATGCTGCAGTTGATGTTCTTCTGCGAGAACGCTTCGCTCGCGGCGCCGAAGATCACGATCTCGTCGGCGCGCGCGGCGAGCGCGCCTTCGAAGCCGCGCAGGTTCGGCGTCAGCACCGAGTAGATCGTGCCCGCGCGGCGCTCGATGCCGGCCATCACGTCGGCGCCGTCGGCCATCTGCGGCACCCATTTCGGCGAGACGAACGACGCCGCCTCGACGTTGCGCAATCCCGCCACTGACAGGCGATTGATCAGCTCGATCTTGGTCGCGGTCGGCACGAATTCCTTCTCGTTCTGGAGTCCGTCGCGCGGACCCACTTCGACGATTTTCACTTGCTTCGGTAAGGCCATGATGTGTCTCCGATCCACTGCTTTATTTCACTCAGTAGCCGCGGTCCAGTTGCACCGCGCCGCTCACTTGCTCACCGCGCATGAGCGCTTCGATCTTGCCCGCGACCTGCGCGACGCTATCCTCGCGCAACGTCAGCGCCGACGAGTGCGGCGTGATCGTGATACGCGGCTCGCGCCAGAACGGATGATCGGCGGGCAGCGGTTCCTTGCGGAATACGTCGAGCGTCGCGGCGGCGAGCTGGCCGCTCGCGAGCGCTGCGAGCAGATCCGCTTCGACCAGATGCGCGCCGCGCGCGACGTTGATCAGATACGCGCTGCGCGCGAGCTTCGCGAAAACTCGCGCATTCAGCACGCTTTCGGTGTCGGGCGTATGCGGCAGCAGATTGACGAGCACCTTCACGCCGTCGAGAAACGTGTCGAGCTGCGCGTCGCCTGCGAACGTCGCGATGCCGTCGATCTGCTTCGCGCTGCGGCTATAGCCGCGCACCGGCAGGCCGAACGAAGCGAGCGTTTGCGCGACCTGCACGCCGAGCACGCCGAGTCCGAGCACGCCCACCGTGAACGTCGCGCGCGGATGCGGCTCGAGCACTTTCCAGCGGCGCTCGCCTTGCAGCGCCTGATATTCGTCGAAGCGGCGCAGATAGCGCAGCACCGCGTGCGTCACATACTCGACCATCTGCACACCCATGCCGGTATCTTCGAGGCGAATCAGCGGCACCTCGGGTGGCAACGTGCCCGGCTGCTCGCGTTCGAGCGCGAGAATCGCATCGACACCCGCGCCGAGATTGAAGATCGCGCGCAGCGAATGGCGGCCGGCCAGCATCTCGCGCGGCGGACGCCAGACGATCGCGAAATCGGCCGGCTCGGTGTCGCCGGGCTGCCATTCGCGTAGATCGGCTGCCGGCAGTGCGCGCGCGAAGTCGTGCAGCCATGCGGCGGCTTCGGTGTGCGGTGCGTAGAAAAGGATTTTCATGCGGTCCGGAATGCGTCGGCGTCGATGTGAGCATGAGCGGGGCAGACCCGGGCCGCGCCATGGCACTGGGACGATGCGTGCGGCATCGGGTTTCCTCCCATTATGGATAGGCGTCATTCTACGTTTTCGACGCCAATCGCGTGCGTTTGCGCACGGGCGTGCGGCTGGAGATACATCTCGTCGAGGGCGGCGAGTTCGCGCATGCTCGCGCATTTTTTCGTTTGACCCATAACGAAAGCACAAAAACTTGGTTCATCGACGCGTGGTGCAGCGGGACAATGATTGCCCGGATTCCCTGCGCAGCGAGGCACGCACATGCTTTCATGCACCCGATCGAGCTGGCCGCCACGGCTCGTCACCGTTCCCGGCCTCCACGGCAGCGAAGGCGCGCATTGGCAAACATGGTTGGAGCGGCAGTTCGCGCGTTCGCTGCGCGTCGATCAGGCCAACTGGGATGCGCCCGATCTCGCACTATGGGCGAAGTCGTTGCGCGATCTGCTCGCGCGTGAACGCGGCCCTTTCGTGCTGGCCGCGCATAGCTTTGGCTGCCTCGCGACCGCGCATGCGTTGCAGCAGGGCGGGCTCGCTAGCGACGTGATCGGCGTGTTGTTCGTCGCGCCCGCAAGTCCGCGCAAGTTCGCGTTCGCTGGACCGTTCGACGCGCGACGCATCGGCGTGCCGTCGATCCTGATCGGCAGTGAGACCGACCCGTGGATGGCGCTCGCCGACGCGCGCGAGCTCGCGCAGCGCCTGGGCAGCGCGTTCGTCAATCTTGGCGACGCGGGGCATATCAACACGGCGGCGGGCTTTGGTCCGTGGCCGCGCGCGAAGTACTTCGTCGATACGCTCGTGCATTGCGCGGCGCCGCTGCGCTTTCGCGAAGAGGCGATCGAAATCGCGCAGCATGTGCTCGTGTGAGCGCTTCGCGGCGCCGGGCGCAAGGTAGGCAATGCGTGAGAATCCGGCTTCACGGCGCGCATGCGCGCGCGGCAACGAACGTGCTCGCGAAGGACGCGGCCGAGTTCAAGCCGATCAGGACGTTGACGGTCGAGGAAATGTTCGATCAGATTATTGTGAACCCGAACTAGAGCCGAAGCCTCTCTTCGAAGAGAGCTTCGTCATTTGCGGGGGGATGACTGTGTTCATATCTGGCCTCAGATCCTTTCGTGGCGTGTGCTCGCGTTGCCGATATAACCGCCGACTATCGAGTTCACGGACGCCAGCGCAAACCAGAGAAGCAGAAAGGTGTTTTGTGCTGTACGAGAAGTATCGAACAAACTTCCCTTACCGTGCAGCAGAAGAGCACCGTACAGGTAGAGCCCGAGCCACGACAATAGGGTGGCGCTAACTGCTCCCAGCGTGACGCCGACGAGGATCCTTGGAAGGCTCATTTGACAGGAAAGAACAGAATCGTTTTCGAGTTTCTGAGTCCGACTGAAAAAGCACCCCGAGGATTGGATCAATCTCCAACTCTCGGGGTGCAATCTAACCGCTGTGTTGCGACACAGCGTTTTTCATTCGCACACGCTTGGCGCATGCGACTTAGCAGCTCAACGCCTCAATTCGCCACCCCATGCTCCGCATGCCCACACCCCTGCTCGCAGCCACTCTGCTCAACGGGCATCTGCTGCGCGGCTTCAGCGCGAATCCCCAGACGCGCGAGCAGCTTGCGATCCGCTTCCGCCTGCGGGTTGCTCGTGGTCAGCAACTGGTCGCCGTAGAAAATCGAATTCGCGCCGGCGAGGAAGCACATCGCCTGCAATGCCTCGTCCATCTGCTCACGGCCGGCCGATAGACGCACCATCGCGCGCGGCATCGTGATGCGTGCAATCGCGATCGTGCGCACGAATTCGAACGGATCGATCGCTTCGGTGCCGGTCAGCGGCGTGCCTTGCACCTGCACGAGATTGTTGATCGGCACCGATTCCGGATACGGCTCCATGTTCGCGAGCTGCGCGATCAGCCCCGCGCGTTCGCGGCGCGATTCGCCCATCCCGACGATGCCGCCGCAGCACACGTTGATGCCTGCATCGCGCACGCGTTCGAGCGTATCGAGACGGTCCTGATATGTGCGCGTCGAAATGATCTGGCCGTAGAACTCCGGCGACGTATCGAGGTTGTGGTTGTAGTAATCGAGACCCGCGTCGCGCAATGCATGCGCCTGGTGCGTTTCGAGCATGCCGAGCGTCACGCAGGTTTCGAGGCCCATTGCCTTCACGCCGCGGATCATGTCCTTGATCGGTTCGAGGTGACGATCCTTCGGATTGCGCCACGCGGCGCCCATGCAGAAGCGCGTCGCGCCGTTCTGTTTTGCGACCTGCGCGGCGGCGAGTACGTCGTCGACGGCCATCAGCTTGTCGGCGGCGAGGCCGGTGTCGTGGTGCACCGATTGCGGACAATACGCGCAATCCTCTTCGCAACCGCCCGTCTTGATCGACAGCAGCGTCGACAGTTGCACCGCGTTCGCGTCGAAATGCTCGCGATGCGTTTGCTGCGCGCGAAACAGCAGGTCGTTGAACGGCAGATCGTACAGCCCGACGATATCGGCGACGCGCCAGCGCGCGAGCGGCTTGGCTTCAGTGGCGGCGCTTGTATCAGCGGTGCCCGCTGCGATGTTTAGTTGTGTCATGTGATCGATCCTCGTGTACGGATGAAATGGGGTTCGCCGCTGCGCAGCAGCGCTATGCCGCGCGCAATGGGCGCAGCGTTTGCAGAAGCCGTCGAATGTCGAGCTGTTGCGCCGCAAGCTCAGGCGACAGCGGGCTCATGTGCGGCACGATGCCGAGCAACGGCGCGTCGTACGCTCGCGCCAGATGCGCTCGAATCGACGCGATGTTTTCGTCGGGGAACGTCATGTCCGGATCGATGCGATTCGCGACCCAGCCCGCGAGCGTGAGACCGCGCGTGGCGATCGCTTCAGCGGTCAGCAGCGCATGGCTGATGCAGCCGAGCCGCATGCCGACCACCAGCACGACCGGCAGCTTCAGCGCGACGGCGAGATCGGCGGTGTCCTGCGTCGCGGTCAAGGGCACGCGAAAACCGCCGACACCTTCGACCACGACCACATCGGCGAGCTTCAGCGCCTGGCCGTGGCACGCAACGATGTGCTCGAGATCGAACGAGACGTTTTCCAGCGCGGCCGCGATGTGCGGCGCGGCCGGTTCCTTGAGCAGATAGGGCGTGCGCATGGCCGGCGGCAACAGCACGCTCGACGCGGCATCGAGCTGATCCGCGTCCTCGTTGTGCAGCACGCCGTTCACTTCGAACGCGCCCGCCGCGATCGGCTTCATCGCGGCCGCCTGCAGGCCTTCGCGCACGAAGCCGCGCAGCAGCGCCGACGACACGAACGTCTTGCCGATTTCCGTATCGGTGCCGGTGACGAACAGCGACAGCGCGCCGTCATCGTTAATCATGTTGCTCATGCGGCGCGCGCTCCGACTTGTTGCAGGGCGGCTTCGAGCCGGTCGAGATCCGCATGCGAGTGAGCAGCCGACAGCGAAATCCGCAGGCGCGACGTGCCGGTCGGCACGGTCGGCGGACGGATCGCGGGCACCCACAAACCCGCGCGATCGAGCGACGCGGCGATTTCGAGCGTCGCATCGTTCGCGCCGATGATGAGCGGCTGGACCGCCGTGTGCGAATCGACGGGCAGCCACGATGTTGCCTTCAGCATCGCGCGCGTGCGCTCGATCAGTTGCCGAAGATGCGCGCGGCGCGCATCGCCTTCCTCGCCACCGATGATCCGCAGGCTCGCCGACACCGCATGGGCGGCCGCCGGCACCGAGGCGGTCGTGAAGATATACGGACGCGCGCGTTGCACGAGCCATTCGATCACGGTCGCATGCGCGGCGACGAACGCGCCCGAGACGCCGGCCGCCTTGCCGAGCGTGCCGATCGAGATCAGATGCGGCGAGCGCAGCGCGGCTTGCGCGATCGCGCCGCGGCCTTGCGGACCGAGCACGCCGAAGCCGTGCGCATCGTCGACGATCAGCCACGCGCCGTGCCGCTCCGCGAGTTCGAGAAGACGCGGCAGCGGCGCGATGTCGCCGTCCATGCTGAACACCGTATCGGAGACGATCACCTTGACGTCCGCCTCCGACGCTTCGAGCATCGCGCTCAATGCATCCATGTCGCAGTGCGGATAGATCTGCACGTCGGCGCGCGAGAGCCGCGCGCCGTCGATCAAGGACGCGTGATTGAGCGCGTCGGAGAACAGCGTGGTGCCGCGGCCCGCGAGCGCGGTCAGCGTCGCGAGATTCGCCATATAGCCGGTGCTGAAATACAGCGCGCGTGCATCGTCGACGAAGCCGCCGGCAAATTCGGCGAGATCGTCTTCGAGTTGCTCATGCGCGCGTGAATGGCCGCCGAGCAGATGGGAGCCGCCGCTGCCCGCACCATACAGGCGCGCGCCTTCGGCGATCGCGTCGATCAGTTGCGGATGGGCGGCGAGGCCCAGATAGTCGTTGCTCGCGAAGCCGATGATTTCACGGCCGTCGACCGTCATGTGCGCGGCGCACGGCGTGTCCGCCGTGCGGCGGCGGCGGCGCAGGCCGCGCGCGTCGAGTTCCTTGAGTCCTTCGGAGAGGGTGTCGAGCAGATGCATCAGTGGGCCTCGGCAAGCGTGGCGTCGAAGGTGTCGCGGGTGCGCTCGGCGAGCAGCGCGAGTTCTTCGTCATCGAGAATGTATGGCGGCATCAGATACACGGTGGTGCCGATCGGGCGCAGCAATAGCTCGCGCTGCAGCGCGTTTTCTAAGAAGCGGCGCGAGAATGTTCTGGCGTGCTGAGGATCGTCGATCACCGCGTCGAACGCGAAGATCGTGCCGCGCTGACGCAGATTGCGCACATGCGCATGTTCGGCGAGCGGTGCGAGCGCGGCCTTGAGGGTCGCCGATTTGCGTGTGTTGGCGGCGAGCGCGTCGTCGCTCGCGAACAGATCGAGCGTCGCGAGCGCCGCGCGGCACGCGAGCGGATTGCCGGTGTACGAGTGCGAGTGCAGGAAGCCGCGCGCGGTGTCGTCGTGATAGAAGGCCGCGAAGATCTCGTCGCGCGACAGCACGATCGACAGCGGGAGGTAGCCGCCGCTGATGCCTTTCGACAGACACAGGAAGTCCGGCCATACGCCTGCCTGTTCGCAGGCGAAGAACGTGCCGGTGCGGCCGCAGCCCACCGCGATTTCGTCGGCGATCAGATGCACGCCGTACTCGTCGCACAGCGCTCGCAATCCTGCGACGTACGACGCGTCGTGCATCGCCATACCGGCC
>DATAQT010000487.1:0-30221 GCA_036264535.1 Paraburkholderia sp.
TGAAGAGTGTGTTCATTCGTCCATCCTCTGGGTGAGTGTTGAAGATGAGCGAATCATGGTCGCCGGAGCGGCGGTGCAGAAGAGGGCTGTCAGCGATAACTGTCATTCCGCGTCGGCATGTCGTTCGCCGCGATCAGACCGCGCTACCGGCGCTGGATGCCTGCATGAACCTGCGTCCGACGCAGGAAATCGACCTCAAGCTCGCCGATCGCAACGTCGATCTGCTCGAAGAGGGCCCGGACGTGGCTTTGCGGATGGGAGACCTGTGGGCCGTCTTTCCCTGATGGCGGCTGGTGACGGCGAGCGCGCGCGCATTCGTTGAAATCGTCGAAGAGGCGCTCGCTCGGGCGTAATAGCGAGCCGGCCAAACCCATTACTCAAAGGAATAACCGGAATTCCGCGCAATCTACTACTGCCAACTCCTGTTTGAGACTAAATTTCGTTCAACCGACTGGGACGTCGGAAGGTCACTCAAACATATCGCGCGATATGCAGCGCGAAAGTTTTGAACTTGGTACAGAAATTATCGAATTGGAGAAGTGAAATGGGTACGAACAGTAAGGTTCTGGTGGCAGGTGCGAGCGGACTCATTGGCGTGGCCGCCATCGAAGGCTTCCTCTCTGCAGGTTGGGATGTTGTCGGCGTTTCCAGGCGCAAGCCGGAGTTGCCGAGCGGCCGCGACTTCGAATTTATCCCGGTGGACTTGCGCAACGAGAGTGCCGCTCGTGAAGCGCTGTCTTCGCTGGACGGCGTCACACATGTCGCATATGCAGCAATCTACGAGAACGCAAATGATCTGGTGAGCGGCTGGTCGAATTCAGATCAGATCGAAATCAACAATGCGATGCTTCGCAACGTGATCGAGCCTCTCGTTTCAGGGAAGTCGACACTCAAGCATGTGTCCATCCTGCAGGGCACGAAAGCATACGGCGTTCATCTTCACCCAATCGCTATCCCTGCACGCGAAAGCGATCCCCGCGACAACCACGCGAACTTCTTCTTCGATCAGCAGGATTACGTTCGCGACGCGGGTGAAAAGCACGGCTTCGCCTACACCGTGCTGCGCCCGCAACTCGTCACCGGGAAGACACCTGGCGCGCTCAACGTGTTGCCGGCTATCGGCGTGTATGCGGCTATCCGCCGCGAAAAGGGCGAAGCATTCGGCTTTCCGGGTGGCCCATCGTTCGTGTGGGAAATGGCCGACGCTGATCTCGTCGGCCAGGTGATGGTTTGGGCGGCACAATCTCCGCAAGCGGCAAACGAGATCTTCAACGTCACCAACGGCGATGTCTTCGAATGGCGAAGCGTGTGGCCGGCGATGGCGAACACGCTAGGTGTGGACGTCGGAGCAGATGAGCCTGTCAGTATCGCCCGGTACATTCGCGAGAACGCCGACGTGTGGGCGAAGATCGTCGACAAGTATGGCCTTGCGAGTGGCGATCTCCACGCGCTCGTCGGCCAGGGCGATCAGCATGCGGACTTTGCGTTTGCGTATGGCGCGCCGGCGGGACCCGTTGCTTTCGTCAGCACCATCAAGCTTCGCAAAGCGGGATTCAACGCGGCCGTCGACACCCGGGATGCATTTTGCGACGCGCTCCAGTCTTTCATAGACCGGAAGCTCTTGCCGCCCGCACTGCGATAAGTCGTGGCTGACAGATCGCCGCGTTGAATCGTTGGCGCGGCGGGGATCGGACATGGGTTGCTTCGAGACTCGCCGCGCATATCGTGAGATCGACCGAGTGCGACCAGAGCATGCCGACTCATCGACTACGCTGCGATGCAGGCCGGCACCGAGAAGACGTTTTTGACCGTGGCGGACCTGTTGTTGCAACTCGAAACTGACCATGCCTCGATTTCGCCCCAAGGCGCGGCCGCTACAACGCCGGGGCGCAGCCCGGTCAACATGGTCAATTTCAGGGCGCCCCGGGTGATCGGCGACTTGTACGTGTTAATGGCCTGAACGAGTGGCGTGATCTCGGCCGGCTTCGTGATTGCCGGGATGTGGCCTTTCTTGTGCCGGGGAATGACGCCGCGCAGGGAGAGGGGAACGCCGTCTTCTCGTAGACCATGCTGTATTGCGTAGGTCACGATGCCGCCGACGTACTGACGCGCTTTCGTGGCGAGGTTCGGCGCGTGCGCGGCAATCCCTTCCAGGACAGGCTTCACCTCCGGCGTCGCAAGCGTCGAAATTGGCTTGTTGCGCAGTGCTGGATTCAGGTACTCGCGCACAACGAATTCGGCCTTACGGTACGTCTCATCGGCCCACTCCTTGCGCTTGAACGCGAGCCACTGTTGCGCTACCAGCTGAAACGCCCCTTCCGCTGCGCGACTACGCGCCGCCGACTCGGCTCTGCGGTGTTCGACCGGATCAGTACCTTCTCGGACGAGACTGCGGGCGATTACAGCAGACTTGCGCGCCTCGACGAGCGCAACCTCAGGGTAGGGCCCAAGGCTGAGGAAGTTTTCCTTCCCGGTACTTGGGCGGCGACAGCGGAGAAGCCACGTTTTGCTTCCGTCCGGCCACACGCGCAAGGCCAGCCCATTCCCATCCGCGAGCAGATAGGACGCTCGCGCGGTTTGGCGACACGAAATACCACTTCGGACTTCGGTTCGACGCGTTTGGGCATGGCCTGGCACCTCGATTCCGTGTATACGCAAAAATCGTCGATGCCCCCGGTACGCGACAGTCGTCGGCGGAAACAAAAAACCCCGTAAGACCTTGATCTTACGGGGTTTCTCGAACTTCTTCGGCTTATGCCAGAACTACTTGTGGTGCCCAGGAGAGGACTCGAACCTCCACGGTGTTGCCACCGCTAGGACCTGAACCTAGTGCGTCTACCAATTCCGCCACCTGGGCACGTCTTCAAACTAGACCGATATTTTAGCGAGATGATTAAGTTTGTCAATCCCTGCTTCAAACAAACTGGCTTTTCTCATCCGCCCGGTTGAACCTGCAGCGAAGCAATGCAATCGCGACCGAACCACCGTCCTGCTGATCCCGCGATCGAAACACAAACAGCGTTTTCGACTACCGGGTCTCACATAAAAATAAAGCCGCCAGAAGGCGGCTCTACTTTCGAATCTGGTGCCCAAGAGAGGACTCGAACCTCCACAGTGTTGCCACCGCTAGGACCTGAACCTAGTGCGTCTACCAATTTCGCCACCTGGGCAGGTGATGAACAGCAAAGACCGCCATTGTAGCGAACGATTCCGACCTGTCAAGCGATTTGCCGAAGCCGATCCAACCTCGCGACGAGTCGGCATCCTATACGTCCGAACTACCGCCGCTGGCCCGCCTGGCGCCCGACACGGGTGTTAGAATGCCTCGCAGTAAGTAGTTCGTTGGCACGGTGCACAGCCGGTGTCCCGACGCGAGTGTTCAGATGCGTTCAGCCATGCGCGCGTCGAGCAGGCGTTGAACGAGCCGGACCCCGGCAGTTTCCGTTGCAAATCGCAGTAGAGCAGAAAGCAGCAGGTGCAATGACCGAGGCAGCGCAGCCGCGCTGCGGATGCAGCCGAGCGCGACTGCGCGTTACGCAAACGCCCTCCAGGCCGGACCACATCGCCGACCGACGTCCATGCAACGAGAAAAAATCATCGACAAGCCCTTGAGCAAATTTCCGTATCCGATTCCAAGCCGCGAAGAAATCCTCGGCGTGCTGCGCACGAGTGAAACGCCGCTTGCCGCGAACGACATCGCCGAAGCCCTGGCGATCAAGCGCCAGGAGCGCGAAGGATTTTTCAAGCGTCTCGGCGCGATGGAGCGCGACGGCCAGATCCGGCTTGATCAGCGCAATCTCTATCAACTGACCCATCCGTCGAACTTCGTCGCGGGGCGCGTGCAAGGCCATCGCGACGGCTACGGCTTCCTGATTCGCGACGACGGCCAGGACGATCTGTTCCTGCCCAACGGCGAGATGCAGAAGGTCATGCACAACGACCGCGTGCTCGCGCGGATCGTCGGCTATGACCGGCGCGGGCGCCCGGAAGGGCACATCGTCGAGGTCACGGACCGCGCCAACAAGCGTGTGATCGGGCGTCTGCTCAACGAGAACGGCGCGCTGATCGTCGCGCCCGAAGACAAGCGCATCGGCCACGACATCCTGATCACGCAAAACACCCGCAAGGCGAAGGTTGGCCAGGTGGTGGTGGTCGAGTTGACCGATTTCCCGAGCCGTCATTCGCAGCCGGTCGGCCGTGTGGTCGAAGTGCTCGGCGATATCGACGACCCCGGCATGGAAATCGAAATCGCCGTGCGCAAGTACGGCGTGCCGCACGAGTTCGGCGAGGCCGCGCTCGCCGAAGCGGCGAAACTCCCCGACGAAGTGCGCCCGGCCGACGTCCGCCATCGTATCGATCTGCGCGATGTGCCGCTCGTCACGATCGACGGCGAGGACGCACGCGACTTCGACGACGCCGTCTATTGCGAGCCGGTCCAGGTCGGCCGCGGCGACGGCTTCCGTCTGATCGTCGCGATCGCGGACGTGTCGCATTACGTGCATCCGCAAAGCGGGCTCGATACCGACGCCATCGAGCGCAGCACGTCGGTGTATTTCCCCCGTCGCGTGATCCCGATGCTGCCGGAGAAGCTCTCGAACGGCCTGTGCTCGCTGAATCCGCAAGTCGACCGCTGCGTGCTCGTGTGCGACATGATCGTGACCGCGCGTGGCGACCTGAAGGCGTATCAGTTCTATCCGGGCGTCATGCATTCGGCCGCGCGGCTCACCTACACCGAAGTCGCCGCGGTGCTGAAAAACACCAAGGGCCCGGAAGCGATCCGCCGCGCCGCGTTGCTGCCACAGCTGCAGAATCTGTATGGCGTCTACAAGGCCCTCTTCGCCGCGCGCCAGAAGCGCGGCGCGATCGACTTCGATACGACGGAGACGTACATCGTCTGCAATGCGCAAGGCAAGATCGAGCAGATCGTGCCGCGCACGCGCAACGACGCGCACAAGCTGATCGAGGAATGCATGCTGGCTGCAAACGTGTGCGCGGCGGATTTCCTCAAGCGCAACAAGCATCCCGGCCTGTTCCGCGTGCATGCGGGCCCGAGCGCGGAAAAGCTCGAGAACCTGCGCACCTTCCTGCGCGGCATGGGCTTGACGCTCGGTGGCGGAGACTCGCCGCACGCGAGCGACTACGCCGCATTGATGGCACAGATCCGCGACCGGCCCGACGCCTCGATGCTGCAGACGATGCTGCTGCGCTCGATGCAGCAGGCGGTCTACAGCCCCGACAACATCGGCCACTTCGGTCTCGCCTACGAGGCGTACGCGCACTTCACGAGCCCGATTCGCCGCTATCCCGATCTGCTCACGCATCGCGCGATCTACGCGATCCTGCAGGGCCGCAAGTATCAGCCGCAGCCGCCGCACGGCGTCGCGCTCAATACCGCGCTGTCGCCGCGCGCCCGCGCGATGCAGCAGGCCGACGAGGAAAAGCGCGGCGCCCGCGCGCGCGCGAACAACGTGGCGATCTGGGAGGAGCTCGGGCTGCATTGCTCGGCGAACGAGCGCCGCGCGGACGAAGCATCGCGCGACGTCGAAGCGTGGCTCAAGTGCTACTTCATGCGCGACAAGCTCGGTGAAGAGTATGGCGGCATGGTCAACGGCGTCACGTCGTTCGGCATTTTCGTGCAGCTCGATTCGTTGTTTATCGAAGGTCTCGTGCATGTGACCGAACTCGGCTCCGACTACTTCCAGTACGACGAGATCAAGAACGAGCTACGCGGCGAGCGCACCGGTATTCGCTACCGGCTGTCGGATCGCGTGCGCGTGCAGGTGAGCCGCGTTGATCTCGATGCGCGCAAGATCGACTTCCGCCTCGTGCGCGATACGCCGATCAAGCCGCCTGCGGCACGCGGCATCGCGGCGGACAAGGGCGAAGGCGCTGGCCCGCGTTTGCGCACCTTGCCGGCGGCGGAAAGCGGCGCGTCGATGCCGGGCCCGCGACGCAGGAAAGCCGCGCCCGCGCAGAGCGCGGCGGTCAAGGAAGCGCGCGCGGCGCGTGGCGCGGCGAAGAAGCATGGCGTAGCGACCAAGCCGGCGTCGAAACAGGCACGCAAGAAGCGCTGAGGCCGTCGCAGCGCCCGGGACCGCGCGCAGCGGGCACGTCGACACGTGCCGGTTGCGCGCGGTCTCGCGTTTTTATCGCGGGCAGTGCCGGGTGGCTCGGCGGTGCGAATCGGCGCACAGGTATCCGGTTTCATCTTCATCACAGTGGCGCGCGTTGAATGCGCGCCCAATCAAAGGTTGTTCAGTCATGGCACGTCATAAGGTTTTATACGGTTTCCACGCGGTGACCGCGCGTATCCGGCACGATGCGTCGACGGTCGAGGATGTCTATTACGACGCGACGCGCAAGGACCGTCGTATGACCGAGTTCCTGCAGGCCGCGAAGGACGCGGGCGTGCGTCTGATCGCGGCCGACGAAACGCGTCTGTGGGGCCTCGCGCGCACCGAGCGTCACCAGGGCGTGGTCGCGCGCGCGGGCGATCTGCCGCTCGCGCAGAACCTGGCCGAGCTGCTCGACGGCATCAGCGGTTCGCCGCTGATCCTCGTGCTCGACGGCGTGACCGATCCGCACAATCTCGGCGCCTGCCTGCGCGTCGCCGACGCGGCCGGCGCGCACGCGGTGATTGCGCCGCGCGATCGCGCGGTCGGACTGAACGCGACCGCCGCGAAGGTCGCGAGCGGCGCGGCCGACACCGTGCCGTACATCACGGTCACGAATCTGGCGCGCGCGCTGCGCGAGCTGAAGGATGCGGGCGTGTGGGTGGTCGGCACGGCCGGCGACGCGGACAAGAGCGTCTACGAAACGGAGCTCCACGGGCCGGTGGCGCTCGTGCTGGGCGCCGAAGGCGAGGGCATGCGGCGTCTGACGCGTGAGACCTGCGATGTCGTCATGCGTATTCCGATGGCGGGGACGGTGGAAAGTCTGAATGTGTCGGTGGCGAGCGGCGTGTGTCTGTTCGAGGCGGTGCGGCAAAGGGCGGTGAAGAAGTAGTTTTGTAATCGAGGCCTGGCGCGTCCCAAACCGCGCCCAAACCCGGCTCTGTGCACCCCACTCCGGTAAACTGATGGTTTTTCACGTTTGCCCGCCTCTCCCATGACTCAAGACGAACTCAAGCAACTGGTCGGCCAGGCCGCCGCCGATTACGTGAACGCCAACGTGCCGCAAGGCGCGGTGATCGGCGTCGGCACGGGCTCCACCGCGAACTGCTTCATCGACGCGCTGGCCGCCACCAAATCCCGCTATCGCGGCGCGGTGTCGAGTTCGCTCGCCAGCACCGCGCGTCTGCAATCGCACGGCTTCAAGGTGCTCGATCTGAACGAGATCGACTCGCTGCCGGTGTACGTCGATGGCGCCGACGAAATCGATCACAGCGGCGCGATGATCAAGGGCGGCGGCGGCGCGCTCACGCGCGAGAAGATCGTCGCCTCGGTGTCGGACGTGTTCGTCTGCATCGCGGATGCGAGCAAGGTCGTCGAGACGCTCGGCAAGTTCCCGCTGCCGATCGAAGTCGTGCCGATGGCGCGCACCGCAATCGGCCGCCGCGTGACGGCGCTCGGCGGCGTGCCCGTCGTGCGCGTGACGAAGGAGGGCGTGCCGTTCATCACCGACAACGGCAACGAAATCATCGACGTGAAAGGCTTGAGCATCAGCGACCCGCGCGCGCTCGAGGCGCATATCAACGCGTGGCCCGGCGTCGTCACGGTCGGCCTGTTCGCGGGCCGCGGCGCGAACCTGTGCCTGCTCGGCACGGACACCGGCGTGCAAACGATCACGTACGGTCAGAATTAAGCGGATTGCGGTTCTGTTCGCTCCGACGCGTGTGAGCCGTTCCAACGGCTCACACGCGTTTTTTATTGAGCTTGCTCATTCACGTACTCTCGCACGTCGAATGTGGGCACGCGCACGCACAGCCGGGAAAGGGGCACATACACTCTTCTCTGAGGCCAGGTGGCGTTGCGTGACAGATAGGACGAAATATGAAAGTGGCGATCGTGCACGATTGGCTGGTCGCTCCCGGCGGCGCCGAGAAAGTGCTCGGGCAGATCATCGAGTGCTTTCCCGACGCCGATGTCTTCAGCGTGGTCGATTTTCTCGAAGATCGCAGCTCGCTTGCCGGCAAGCCGGTTACCACCTCGTTCATTCAACGTCTGCCGTTTGCGCGCACTCGCTATCGCGCTTATTTGCCCTTGATGCCGCTCGCCGTCGAACGGTTCGATCTGTCGAGCTATGACCTGATCATAAGCAGTTCTTGCGCGGTCGCGAAGGGCGTGCTGGTCGGTCCCGAACAGACGCACATCGGTTACGTGCATTCGCTGATGCGTTACGCGTGGGATCTGCAGCATCAGTATCTGCGCGAAGCCAATCTGCGGCGCGGGCCGAAGTCGTGGGCCGCGCGCGTGATGCTGCATTATCTGCGCGGCTGGGATGCGCAATCCGCGAATGGCGTCGATCGTCTGATCGCGAATTCGCATTCCGTCGCGCGGCGCATGATGAAAATCTATCGGCGCGATGCCGTGGTGATTCCGCCGCCCGTCGACGTGAACGAATTCGAACTGCGCGCCGAGAAGGACGATTTCTATCTGACCGTGTCGCGGATGGTGCCGCACAAACGCATCGATCTGATCGTCGAGACCTTCAATGCAACGCCGCAGCGCAAGCTGATCGTGATCGGCGATGGGCCGCAGATGGCGTCGGTTCGCGCGAAGGCCGGACCGAACGTGACGGTCCTCGGCTATCAGCCGTTCGGCGTACTGAAGGACTATCTGGCACGCGCGCGAGCGTTCGTGTGCGCCGCCGAGGAAGATTTCGGCGTCGTGCCGCTCGAAGCGCAGGCCTGCGGCACGCCGGTCATTGCGTTCGGCAAGGGCGGCGCGCTCGAAACGGTAGTGCCGGTCGGCGACCCGCATCCTACCGGTGTTTTTTTCGCGCGCCAGACTGTCGTGTCGATGCTCGACGCGATCGACCGCTTCGAGCGGCTGAGCGCGTACATCACACCGGAGGCCTGTCGCGCGAATGCCGAGCGGTTTTCGGCGCGGGTGTTCCGGCGCGCGTTCATGGCCGAGGTCACGCACACGATTGCGGCGGGAGCTCAGCGTCTATCGCCGGCGGAGCTGACGGAGCTGGGAGCGCGGGTGGAGTGGGCCGAGCCCGATCTCGCACCGCGCGAACTCGGACTGGCCGCCGAAGAGGCATCAAAAAACAGGTGGGGGAACTGAGGTGAGGGTCTTTCGCTGTTCTCGCCTCGTAGAAGTTTTGATAGGAGAGCAAAGGGTTTTCGTCGTCATGCAGTGAGTTTGCAGCAGGCAGCAACGAGCCGTTCTGACCAGCACGTCCGGGCGGCTATTGGTGTGGGCGCGCGCGTTTCGCGCTTTGTACCGGCAGTGCGTTTCGCGTATCGCGCGATACGTGCCGCGCGTGCAAGGCCGGCCGCGGCGGGCCATTGTCAAGCAGTCAGGGTTTTACTTCAAAAACGACATCGGGGTACGCGCCACGCGTTACGGGCGAGATATTCGCAGGCGCGGCATGCCTCGCGTGGCCATAACGACCTGAAGCAGACGTTCGCTATCGCGACCGCTGGACTACCTCACGGCGAAGTTCGCCGGGCTGGCAGCGCAGCGTGCCACGGCGATTCACTACAACAGGTAGTCGTCGTTAGCGCGTCATCGATTAACGCGCCTGCGGCTTTTGGACGAGGACGAATTTAAGCTCATGAACGCCGATCGCCTTCCGGGACCCTTTCCCGACATCTCCGCGACCTGGGCTGCGCTGCAGAGCCAGTTGCCGATCACGCCGATTCGCACCGAAGAGGATTATCAGCAGATGGTGCGCGTCGCCAACTCGCTGTCCGATCATCTCAGCGGCAACCACAACGATTCGCTGGCCGATCTGCACGCGATCGTGACGGAACTGGTCGGGCACTGGCAAGCGCGCAACCTGACGATTCCAAAAGCGGAGCCGCGCGAGGTGCTGCGCCATCTGCTGACCACGCATGGGCTCAAGCAGAAGGATCTGGCCGGCATCGCATCGCCGACCGTGGTCAGCGATATCCTCGCGGGGCGCCGCGCAATCAGCAAGAAGGTCGCCAAGGCGCTCGCGGTGCGGTTTCAGACCGACGTCAGCGCGTTCCTGTAGAGGCGGTGTCGCGCGGACCCGTCCATGACGGGGTCCGTGGCGGCTGCTTTTCGTTGGCGCCAACGTCGGCGGCTGTCGAGTGGGGCGCCGGAATTGGTGTTTGGGTTTGCAGCGACGTGTGCGAGGTGTCGTTCGGTTTTGCCAGTCAGTCTTCGTAGCTGTGCGCGGCGAGGAAGTGCTCGACCAGCAGCGACGGATCGTAGACCTGGCGTGACGGCAACGTCAGAACGCGTTGCGGCCGACAAAGCCCTTGAAAATCGTGATGAAGACGATCTTCATGTCGAACCAGAACGACCAGTTCTGGATATAGAAGAGATCGAACTTCACGCGCGCTTCCATCTTTTCGACCTTGGTGGTCGCGCCGCGATAGCCGTTGACCTGGGCCCATCCGGTAATGCCGGGCTTGATGCGGTAACGGTGCATGTAGCCGTACACCTGGTCCTTGTACAGATCGTCGTGTTCGACCGCGTGCGGACGCGGCCCCACCACCGACATCTGACCGAGCAGCACGTTCAGAAACTGCGGCAACTCGTCGAGACTCGTGCGGCGCATGAAGCTGCCGAGCTTCGTCACGCGCGAGTCGTTGCGGCTCGCCTGCGTGACCTGGCCGTGCGCCTCGTGATGCACGGTCATCGAGCGGAACTTGTAGATGCCGAATGGCTGGCCGTCGACGCCCTTGCGGATCTGCCGGAAAAACACCGGTCCCGGCGACGTGAGCTTGATACCGATCGCGAGCACGACGAACACCGGCGCGAGCCCGAACAGCGCGAGCGCGGCGAACAGGCGGTCGAACATCAGCTTTGGCCACATCTGCGGTGGCGAGACCGGCGTCGCGCTCAGATTCAGTGTCGGCAAACCGACGACATCGACGATCGCGTGATTGAACAGCGACAAGCTGCGCACATCGGGAATCAGGCGCAGATTGACGAAGTCGTGTCTGAAGGTGTGCGTGAAGCGGTAGATCGTGTGTTCCTCGGAGAGTGGCAACGCAAGCCACACTTCGTTCACGCGTTCGTCTCGCACCCTGGCCGCGAACGCTTTCAGATCGGTCAGCACGGGCAGGCGGGTCAGACGCGCACCGTACGCGTCGTTGCCTTCCACGCTGGTATCGAACACGCACACGGGTTTGAAGCCCGCCTGCGGCGCATGCTCCAGATGCGCGAGCAGCGTGCGCGCAAAACCCGGTGCGCCGACGATCGCGACGGTGCGCATGTTCATGCCGCGGCGGCGTACGAAGCGCAGCGCCACGTGCATGATGCAGCGGGTCGCGATGATCAGCGCGCCGGAGATCAGCGTCGAATAACCGAACCACAGGCGCGACACCGCATCCATCCGATGCAGCGTGAACGCAAGCACGAGCGCGGTCGCGACCACCACGAGCCACGCGGCGGCGATTCTCGCGAGCACCGGCGCGAGCGCCTTGCCGCGCCACGTCTCATAGACCCCGAAGCCCGGGAACAGCAACAGAACCAGCACACAGTTGAACGCGATCAGAAGGCGCTCGGTATCGGCTAACGCCATTGGTGTGCAGAAGCGCATCCAATGGGCGAGCAGACCACCCGCAATCACGAAGAGCGCGTCGAGACATCGAACAGTAATCCTGAACATAGGCGAATCGACCCTGGTTCATCGAGCGGCGTGCCGCTTATTCAACGGTCTCGGCCTGGCGCAGTCGCGGCAGAAGACGATCGAATTCGCGCTTCACGAGGCCATAGCATTCGCACGCGCGGTCTTCGAGACCCTTGCGGTCGAGCACCTTGATATGGCCGCGGCTATGATGAATGAGGCCTTCGTCGTGCAGCTTGCCGGCCGCTTCGGTGATGCCTTCGCGGCGCACGCCGAGCATGTCGGCGATCAGCTGCTGCGTGACCGTCAGATCGTTCGACGCGACACGGTCCACTTCGATCAGCAGCCAGCGGCACAACTGCTTGTTGAGCGCGTGATGGCGATTGCACGCGGCGGTCTGCGCGACCTGGGTCAGAAGAGCGTGCATGTAGAGCAGCATCAGGCGGCGCAGAAAGTCGGAGCGCGCGAACTGCTGCTTGAGCGCCTGTGCGCTCATGCGATAGGCGAAGCCGGCGCATTGCACCTGCACGCGGTTCGGCATGGTCTCGCCGCCGGTCAGGACCGGCACGCCGGTCATGCCTTCGCGGCCGACCGCGGCGATCTCGACGGAGCTGCCGTCTTCCATCGTCGAGAGCATCGAGATGATCGCCGTGGTGGGGAAGTACACGTGATGGATCCGTTGACCCGAGTCGCACAGCAGTTGCTCGGTGCGCAGATGAACCAGTTCGAGGTGAGGAGCTAGCGCCTGCCATTCGTGCGACGGCAATGCGCCCAGCAGATGGTTACCGTGCAGATCGGATTGAAGTGTCAACATGATCGGTCCTCGCTGAAAGTCGCGCGTCGCGTGACTCTCTTCGTTTCTTTGATCCGATGCCCACATCCCAGGAATTGGCTGCCTCGCGAGCAGTGTGGATGAACAGCATCGGCCCCGTTTTAGGCCTGTGTGCCGCCGCCTCTGTTGTGGCGCTCATGTGCGGTGGCACTCTGTTGCGCAAAGGTATTAGCGAGGATCGTGCCAACGTCAGGGGAAACACGTCCTGATGCGGCGCAGCGAAGGAACCCTTAGCGCGTCGCGAAGGGAACAGCGGCTTTTTGTTTCAGTTCTGCACACCGCCGCCCGCAGGGGAATGCATCGTATGAAAGCTTTGAATTTCGGGCAATCCCTTGATATCAAAGGCCTCACGGCCAGAATCAGGGGGGCTGTCGAAGGTGTCTCAGATTTGAACCTGGCGCCGCATGCACGTTTTGAGGCGCTAGACGCGAAGTGCAGGAAATGATTCAGAATTGTTAAATGCGATCCGTGCGCTGTCGCACGAAAGGCCTTTCAGATGGGGCAACAGTCGCATTCAGGCCAACAGTGAGTGAGCCGGACAGACAGTTCGAGACGCGCGAAGCGGGCTTTGGCGTGCTTCGCAGCCATGCGACTAGTTCAGAATGACCGCTAGCCGTAGAAGATGGCGGATAGCGCATTGATCGCGCGGACTTCTCCCGTGGGTGCCGCACATGTTTCACCGGCTTTAAATGCTGCGTTTGATGCAGGTGCAACGACTTTTTGCGGCGCCGCCGCGAACGCGTTCGGCGCCAGCGGCTGGAGTGCAAGCAGCGGCACGATACAGCGCCGGTTCGGCGCGAGATGGAACCAGTCGCGGGCCGCGCGGTAGTGCGGGTCAATGATATGAACGAAGCGTGCAAAGCGCTTCGTTTCGATCGCGAGCTGCCAGCCGTCGCCGCTGCCGTTACGTTCGACGTCGACGGTCATACCGAGGTCATCACGAGCATGCACGCTACGCTCGGGCAGATGGAATGCTTCAGAGACGATCTCGCCACTCGCGGCATCGTATAGCGTTGCAATCGTGACATCGTGCGCACGCGGACCGAAGCGGTACGCATGCGTGAAATCGAAGAACTGGCCGAGATACGCGGCCGCGCTGATGCGTTGCAGGCTGCGTGGAGCGAGCGTCAGCGCGTGGCGCGCGGACATGACCTTCACGCTGCCGCCGCGCAGACAGACCAGTTCGAGCTCGCCGCTAAACGTTTGCGAGCGCTCGTTGATCAGATGAATATCGAGCCCGTTCAGGCCTTCGTCGGTGAGCGTGACCTGCAACGGCTGCAGCGTCTGGGCGAAGCCATGCAACGCGCTTTTGGGGCGTCCCGTCGAGTCGATCATGCCCCAGCCCGCGCCCGCGCGCAGATCCTGAAGCTGCCACACGAGCGCGCCGCCGCACGAGGAGCCCGCGCGCCGCCATTCGGCGAACACGTCGCTGATCAGATCGGCCACCACCGCGCGCGACAGATCCAGATAACGCGTGGGGTCTTCATAGCGCAAGCGCGCCGGCTCGACGCCGTAGAGCGTTTGCAGATAGTGATCGCGCACGTCGTCGAAATCCCAGCCTGCGCCGCAGTCGCGTGGCACGGCGGCTTTCCAGCGTGGATCGTGCGTGTGGATCGTGCCGAGCGCGTCGTGCAGCGTCGCATCGTCGGGGACGTTAGCAAACGCCAGACATTCGGCGGCGAAGCGGACTTGCGCGCGACGCGCGTCGGTGAGCGGGCGCTGATAAGCGCCGACGCCGTAGTAGTGCGTGACGCCCTCGTTAGTCGAAAACGGCAACGCGCCACCCGATGGCGAGTTGCTGACGTAGGGCACGTCGGCGCGCTCCCGCGCGACGAGCGCCGGCAATAGTTCGGTAAACAACGTTTGCTCGCGCCGCGCCGCCGGCAATCCGAACATCGCCGCCTGCTGATCGACCTCACTGCCGCCGCACAGCACCGCGAGCGAGGCGAAGCGACGCGTGCGGCTCAGGAACTGGCTCGCTTCGCGTTCGATCAGTGCGCTGAACGCTGCATCGTTCGGGTAGTCGAAGTTCGCCAACGCGAAGTCTTGCCAGATCAGCAGGCCGTACTCGTCGGCGAGTGCGTAAAACAGATCGGACTCGTAGAGCATCGTGCCGCCGACGCGCAGCATGTTCATGCCGGCGGCGCACGCGAGCTCGAACGTATGGCGCAATTGCGCTTCGGTGCCCGCGAGCGTGACGAGATCGGCGCTGGTCCAGCACGCGCCACGGCAGAACACGGGCAGGTCATTCACACGCATCGCGAAGTCGCTGCCCTCGGCGCCGCGCTCCACTTCGATACGACGAAAGCCGATCGAGCCCAACGAATGAGACGCCACGTTGCCGTCGTCGAGTTGCAACGTCAGAGGATATAAAGCGGGCTCGCCGTGCGTGTGCGGCCACCAGCGTTTTGCTTGGGGCACGCGGACGTCGCCCGTGAGGGTGTATGCATCGAGCCATTGCAAAGTCGAAACATGGCTGCCGCAAGAAAGTGTCGCGCGGCAGGCGGTGGCGTCATGGGGGTGCAGGAAACGTAACGTCAACGAAACAACGCCATCGTCGCGTTCGAGCCGGCTGGTCAGATCAATCGTGTCGAACGCGTGCGGCGCGTCGCCGAGCACTTCGATCGGACGAAATGGACCGACCGCCTGAATCGACGGACACCACCCGGGCATGTGACCGAGCAACGTGGTGCGCACGTTGCGAAGTGTCGGCGGCGACACGAGCCGGGGCCGCCAGCGCGCCCGTGAGCGTTTGGCCGCCAACGCTGGCGTCAGGGAGCGAAAGCACAGCACGAGCGTGGTGGGACCATTCAGTTCGATGTCCAGATCATGGGCGATGAACATCGATTCGGAGTCGAGCCGCTTCACATCGTCGAGCCACACTTCGGCGAGCGTCGCGAGCCCATGAAAACGCAATCGACGCGGGCCCGTACCGATCAGCGTGAGGCGATACCAGTGATCGTCGAACGCGAGCGGTGCGGGGTGATCGACATCGAGCAGACCCGCGGCACGCCGCGCGCTCGCGACGGTGCCGGGTACCTGCGCGGCGAGCCAGCCTTGCGCGGGCAGGTCGGCCGGTGAGGCATAGGCATGTGGTGGAGTGCTCAGACATGCCCAGCCGGTGTCGAGACGCTGCGGCCATAACGGGCGGGCGGCGCCGCCCTCGTCAGCCGCCGCATCGAGTGTCGATACATCCACGGTCTAGTCCCGGAAAAAGCGCGCGGCAAGAAGCGCGCGCATCAACGGATCAACGCATCAACGCGTCAGCGCACCAGAGCGGCGAGCGGCGGCAGCGTTTTTTCATAAGCGCTTTCGAGCACGTCGAAGCAGTCTTCGCAGGTATCGCGGCGGCCGCGCGCGATCGCGCGAATGAGCCGGAACTGCATCACCATCGACTCCGACGCGATGCATTGCGCGGCGGCCGGGATCGTCGGCGGGATCTCGAAGCCTTGCGCGGACAGCCACAGCAGATACTTCGACAGCAACTCGAAGTTCGCGCCGAGTTGCCGCATCAGATTGAACGAGTACAGATGGAAGTACGCCTCGTCGCGATTGAACAGCGTGTCGAGATGCGCGGGAAACGCGACACGCCATTGCGAAATAGGATTGATCAACGGACGCCGTTGCAGATGCGCGCACAGCAATTCCGCCGACGCTTCCGCGAGCGCGGGGCCTTCGAGCGCGGGCCGCGCCTGCTTGGCGAACTCGACGTACGGAAACAGCAGATCGGGCAGCGCGGCGAAATGCGGCAGCTTGCGAAACACGCCGTCGTAGTCCTCGCCCTCGAGCTGGTGATAGCCGGTGTTGTGGAAATAGCCGATGCGGCGCGCGGCGATGTCGACGAAGTCGATGCCGATCGTGGTCTTCGGATGCTCAGTGCGATACGAGGTCGCGCGCGTATCGGGCAGGTAGTAGCCGTCCACTTCGACGAGCACGGTGTGTCCGCGCAGCGTCTGCGCTAGCACGCGTGCTTCGAGCGAGTCATAGATCGCGAGCTCCTGCACCTGGGTGCCGAACAGACGGTCCAGATCGTCGAGCGGAAACTTGAAGAACGTGAACTGATCGCCTTCGAAATCCTGCGTGACGGTAAACGCGAGCGCCGCGCGCGGATCGAGCCCGAAGCCGTGCAGCAGCTCGATCCACAGATCGACGTAGCAGTTGGTCTCCTGCCATACGCGCTCGCCCTGATGCAGCGCGTGCGAGACATGCTCGCGCAACTGCGCGCCGCGTGGCGGCACCCCATGGGTCTGCGGATGCATGGGCAGATCGCCCGTGCGCCGCGGCAGGGAAGAGTTGGCGAGCGCGCCGGCAAACGCCGAGGTCGGCGATCGATTCATGCGCGCTCCCCGGCAACGCCTGCCGTTTGCGTCGATTGCGTCGCTTGCTCCGCCTGCAGCGCATGCGCGACGCGGGTTTCGGTATCGCCCCACAGCAGCGCGCGCACGTCATCGGGCCACGCGTTGACGTCGAGCCCATGATGACGGAACAGCGCGAGCGTGATGCGTTCCATGCCGAAGCCGACACAGCCCGTGTGCGCGGTGGTGCCGTCTTCGCAGGCGATCTTCCAGATCGCGCCGAAGTGGTCCATGTGATAGTTGAACGACAGGCAGGCCGTCTTGCCGCGCGGATCGGCGATCGGGATCAGCAACTCGAACTTGAGCGCCTGCGCGCGCTGGCTATCGGCGACGATCTTGCCGCCGCGGCCGAAGAACGGATCGTTCGCGAGATCGACTTCGACCGGCAAGCGCAACAGCTTCACGAGCAGCGAGCCGCGTTCGATCCACATCTGCCGGAACGCCATCACCTGCTCAGGACTGCCCAGGCGCACGTATTCGCGCTGACGGAACATCTGCATGCGGCCCGGATCGAGCGACGGCTCATGGCGGAAGCAGTACGACAGCACATCGACCGTGCGACCGTCGGCAGGCAGGGGGCCGCGCCGTGCCATCACCGGATAGATCGGATAACAGGCGGCCGGCGTCAGCACCACGCGCGTCGGTTTCTGTTGAGCGAGCCATGCGTCGCTGCGATCGTCGCCGCTCCCGGCTATCGCATCGTCGAGCGCGCGCAGCAGACGGTGATGGCCCATGTCGTTGCCGCAGAACGAATGGATGGTGCCGGCAAGATTCGGAAAGCTCTTCAGATACTCGCTATCCTCGAAGTCGGTGCGGCGCATCGCGGGCGGAAAGCGCAATACTTCGGGCTGCTGATCTTTGCCCAGGTGCGTAATCGCCACGTTCAAACGGTCGATCACGTCCTCGAAAATCTGGCTGCGGCCATACAGGCCATTTTCACCGGTATCGATCAGCAGGCCGGCGGCCAGCATCTCGTCGCGCAGCGTGAGCGAGGAGCCCACCTCGGCGGCGGTGGCGGCCGCCGCGACAGCGGCGCTATCGGTCGTCAGCTTCATTCAGGGTCTCCCCGGCGCGGCAGGACGTTGCGCGAGCAGCAGACTCGCGGTGTTCTGCGCGATACGGTCGTTATTGATCATCAGGGGCGCCGAGTGCAGGTCGCGCAGATGGCGACCGACGCTATATGGCGTGCCATTTTTGTAGCCCGCCATGCCGCAGATCATCAGCACCTCCTGCACGACCTGCAGCGCGGTGGTCGAGATGCTGGTCTTCAGCGTGTTCATGTCCGACGCGAAACCGAGCATCGCCGCGAGCGGCGCGTCCGCTTGCGCTTCGCCGTTGCGTGCCTGATGCGCGGCGCGCGCGGCGTCGAGCGCGACCGACAGACGCGCCTGCATCATCTGCAGCAGGCCGACCGCTTCAGCAAGGCGCAGACCCGCCGGCGGCATCGTGCCGGGCTTGGCGCGCGCCTGCGCGCGGAAGAACGCCTTCGCGCGATTGACCGCGTCGACCGTCACGCCGGTCCACACCGAGGCCCACAGCGTATGCGATACGGGCAGCATGGTCTGGTCGGCGATCTCGGCGAACGGCGTCGCGAGAATCTGTTCGGCCAGTCCCGTCGCGACGAGCCGGAAGCCCTCGCTGCAGGTGCCGCGCATGCCCATTGCGTCCCAGCCGCCACGCCGCTCGAGCTGCGTATCGGCGCGCAACGCGACGATCAGCACCTGGTCGGACGCGGCCGCGTCGGCGGTGCGCCGCGCGGTCACGAGGATGCCGTCGGCGTGCGCGCCGTACGAGATCGTCGGTGCGAGCTTTTCGATCCGAAAGCGCGCGCCATCGAGTTCGACCGAGCACGCACTGGTGCGCATATTGCCGCCGATCGTCTCTTCCGAGGTCGCCGACGCGAGCAGCCATTGCTGCTCGGCTAGCTGCGCGAGCAGGCGTGCCTGCCAGGCCGAAGCGCCGCGATGAGTGTCGATGCACGCGACCTGGATCTGATGCATCGCATAGATCATCGCGGTCGACGCGCAGCCCTGCCCGAGCGTTTCGCAGATCGCGCCGATATCGGCCAGCGACAGGCCCGCGCCACCGAACTCGGTCGGCACCATCGCCGACAACAGGCGTTCGCCCTTGAGCGCCTCGAAAGCCTCGACCGGAAAGCGTGCCTCGCGGTCCACGGCGTCCGCGTACTGCGCGGCGATCGCCGCGCAACGATGCGCTGCAGCACGCCATTCGGGACCGGACGCGAGCGCGGTCAGGGCGACGGCACCAGCGGCCGGCCCTGCGCCGGCCGGTGCGTCAGTCGTCGAGTTCGCGGCCGCCCCGGATGCCGCCGCGGCGGCCTGATCCAGCAGCGGCGCACTCATGCCGCCGCCTTGGCCTGCCGCAACTCCGTCATCGCAGTGGCCATCGAGTCGATGCTCGAGAACAGCCGGCGCGTCAGCATACGGTCTGGAATTTCGACGTCGAATTCGTCTTCCATTGCAAGCATCAGATGCACCGTCGCGAGTGACGAGAGTCCGGCAGCATAGAGGTCGGCGTCGTCGGCAAGGCTATCCACCGGGACATCGAGGCGTGCGGATTCGGAAAGGATGCGTCTCAATGCAGTCTTCATGCAGTGCTCCCCCTTCAAAGGTCTGCCGATGGATGCCGACGTCGAACGAGGGTCGGCACTGGGTTTTCGTGTGTGGGGTCCGGGCCGTGCGATGACCGCGGCGCGCAGTGAGCGATGTTGCAGTGCGGTGATGCAGGTAGGGCTCGGTGAAGCCGTCTGCGACCGGACGAACAGGGTAGGTCTGCGCTTTATTGACCCGTATTTAAGAATTGTCAAGCCCGAGCGTCAGTGCGATGGCGCACGGAAGGGCATCTTTCGCGCACGTACCGTGTAGCTCATGATGAGGAACCGTCATGCATCGATCTGCCGTCGCGCACGGCGAGCATCGCCGGTTCCGCCGAAGATCCTGACCACCGGGGGCGTGATGAACTGGAAAACGCTGGAGTTCGATCAGCTATCTGCACGTGAGTTGTATGTCGTGCTGCGTGCGCGCAGCGCGGTATTCGTCGTCGAGCAGTCGCATGTGTGCCTCGACGCGGACGGTCGCGACGAGCAGGCCCTGCACGTGTTCGCGGTCGAGGACATGGCACGGCCGATGCCGGTCCTCGCCTATGCGCGGGTGCAGCCCGGCGATTCCGAAGATCCGGAAGTCACGATCGACAAGGTGTTGACGAGCCCGCTGCGGCGCGGCGACGGCACCGCCGAGATGCTGATCGAGCGCGTGCTCGATGCAGTCGCCGAACGCTGGCCCGGCCGCGCCACGCGCGTGAGCGCACCGCTTGACTTGCGCGGCTTCTACGAGCAGTTCGGCTTTCGCAAGACGGAGGGGCCGTACCTCGAACACGGGGTGCCGTTCATCGGCCTCACGCGTCAGGTGCGTGGCACTCAGGCGCGCTTCGGTCCGCGGCGCCGCGAGCGCGACGGCGCATCGTTCGTCGATACGTTCGAGCTGTTGTGAGCCCGCGGGGGCTGGGCATGCCTTCGAGCGCGCGGCTACCCCTTGGCCGGTCCGGACGACGGCACGAAACGCAGCCAGAGCTGACGGAGCGCGGCGCGTAGCTCGCTCGAATCACGCAGCGACATGCCGAAGTTCGCTGCGCTCAACACGAGCGCGGCGGCGATCGCGAGCAGCAACGAGCCGATCGAATCCGCGAGCGCAAGCGCGACAAGCAGAAACGCCAGATGAGCGAGCATGTTGCGCACGATGCTCCACGCATGCAGTCGTGAGAACGCGAGCAATACTGAATAATCGAACAGCGCCTTCAGTACGACGACGACCCCCGCGCCCATGATGCCGAACCAGTGGATCCCGCACCACAAAGCGCCGGTGAAGAACGGTAACTGCAGCCAGCTGACGCTCGCCACCGCCGCGGGATGGGTTTGCGCCTGCAACAGGCTGCCGAGAATGCTCGACTGGCCGCTCAGCCACACGCCGAGGATCAGCACGCTCGCGACCGGCGCCGAGGCGGCGAGTTGCGGTCCGAGCCACAGCAGCAGGAACGGTTTCAGGGCGAACAGCGCGACGATCACGCACGGCGTGAACGCCCCGTTGAGAAACGCGAGCGCGTTGTGCGCGAGCGCATCCGCATCCTCGCGGGACGCCGCGGACAGACGCGGGAACAGGGTGCGCACCATCGCGAGCGGCAGCAGGTTCAATCGATTGATCAGGTTTTGCGGCGTCGCGTAGTAAGTGACGAAGCGTGCGCCGAGCAGTCCGCCGACGAACACGCGGTCGAGCGTCGACGCAATCATGTTGGCCCCGGAAAACATCAGCAGCCAGCGGCCGTAACGGAACAGCCCGATCATCAGGCGCCACTGCGGCATACGCATTCGGCGAATGCCGAGCGCGCGAATGGCGGCTACGCCGAGCATCACCCCGCCGGCCAGGCGCGCGATCACGGCGGCCGGAATCACGACCGCGAGCGACGGCGAAAAACAGAAGATGGCCGCGATCGGCAACAACTGGAACAGCGCGGTGCCGAGCGTCTGGTTGATGTTGTAGCTCGCGAAGCGCTCGACACCCGTGATCGCGCCCGCGAACACCCACGTTACGTTCGTGATCGGCACGGCCACCGCGATCCACGGCAGGGCCGCCATCACTTCATGCTGGAACGTCGGCTCGATTTTTACGCCGTACGTGAGGTAGACGATCGTGCCGGCATAGATCAGCGCACCGCCGATGATGCCGGTGCCGAGATTCATGAACCACGCGCTCCAGAAGATGGGCTCGATCGACTCGTCGTTGGCCGCGCGAGCCTTGGCGATCTGGTTCTCCGTCGCGAGACTGGTGCCCAGATCGAGGACGCTGAAGTAGCCGATCAGCGTCCACACCAGGTTGATCACCCCATAACGCTCGGCGCCCAGCAGATGAATGTAGCTGGGCACCGTCACGAGGGAAACGAAGGTCGGGGCGATCGCGCCGGCAAAGTTGATGAAGATGTTCCTGACGATGCTTCTTTCCATGTTCCATGGTCCGGCCGGGGAGGGCGAGCGAATCGGGGTGATGTTTCGCGTCGGCGCTGTCGAAGGGTAGACGCACCTTCGCGCGGACATGGGCGGCGGCGTCAACGCACCGCAGGTCTTGCATCTTGCCCTGGGAGGACGCGTGACTGTGTGGGTGGCCGAACAGATAGGCGCGATGGAGAGGGGTTAAATATTAAAGCTCATTACAAGGGCGTGCTGCAATGCACTCACGCCCAACGACCAACACGCACGAGCCGCAGCTTGCGTTGGAGTCCAAAACAATGCGGCGGGACACACCTACGGGCGAGACCACCATGGTTGTAATGCTTGAAAGGAAAAATCTATAAGGAGCGGACCGTGAGACCCATCGTCTTCGACGGCAAATTCGGCTGGTTGCATCCAGCCAGCGGCCCTGATGGCGTTGTGATGTGTTCCCCGTTTGGTTATGACACGCTGTGCACGTATCGCGGCATGCGCCGGCTCGCCGAGCACCTCGCCGCGCGCGGCATGCCGGTGCTGCGCTTCGACTACCCGGCGAGCGGCGATTCAGCCGGCGATCCGACCGACCTCGGCCTGTGGCGCGCGTGGATCGACAGCGTCAAACAGGCCGTCGCGCAACTGCGCGCGATGACGGGCGTCGAGCGTGTCAGCCTCTGTGGTCTGCGTCTTGGCGGCATGCTGGCCGCGCTCGCCGCACAGGAACTCGGTGACGTGCACGGCCTCGTGCTGATGTCGCCGGTCCTGTCGGGCAAGAATTACCAGCGCGAATTGCGCGCCCACTACCGGCAATGGCTGAAGTTGCCGGAGGCGATGGATTGCGTGGTCGAGCCCGATACCGGCGAGTTCATCGAAGCCTACGGCTTCCGGATGTATCGTGACACGCTCGACAGCCTGCGCGCGGTCGACTTGTCGCGAGACACGACGCGGCCGGCCACGCGCGTGCTGCTGCTCGATTCGCTCGATCCCGCGCGGGTCGATGCGCTCGCCGCGCATTACACGGAACACGGCGTAGACGTGGAGCGTCAATCGTTCGACGAATACGGCCGCTTCATGTTGGAGGCACTTCGGAGCGAAATTCCGCACGCCGCGTTCGAGTCGATCGAGAACTGGCTCGTGGCGGGCGCCAGCCGGCCGGCTCAAACCGCGAAGCCGGTGCCGGAGCGAGGCGAAGAGCCGGCGGGCGGCCACTATGTTGCGCCGCGCCTGCACGAAACGCCGGTGTGGCTCCACGACGGTACGGTGTTCGGCATCTACTGCCGGCCTGACGGCGCCGCGGCGGCGCGCGCGCCGGCGGTGCTGCTGCTCAATACCGGCGCGGTGTCCCGAATCGGCAATGGGCGCTTCGCTGTGCATCTCGCGCGGCGCCTCGCGCGTCAGGGGATCGCGTCGCTGCGCATCGACGTCGGCGGCGTCGGCGACAGCATGCCGTCGTGCGACACGGTGAGTCTCGACGCGCTGTACTCGCAGTCGAGCGCCGATGACGCCGCGTGCGCGTCGCGTTGGCTCGCCGCGCGCGGCCACGCGGGCGCGCTGCTGCTCGGCATCTGCTCGGGCGCGTACACCGGTCTGCATGCGGCGACGCGCGAACCCGCGGTGGTGGGCGCGGTGATCGTCAACGTGCAGAAGTTCAGATGGCATAACGTCTGCGACGAACACGGCATGCCGATGATCCCGGTGTCGGCGTTCGGTTCGACGCGCAACTACATGCGCTCGATGAAACAGCCGGGCAAGTGGCTGCGCGTGTTCAAGGGCGAGACGGGCGGCTGGGGCCTGGTACGCGAGCTGGTGGTGCGCGCGCTCGCGCGCTGCGGCGCCACGCTGGCGGACCGGATCGAGCAGCTGTGCGGTATCGAGCTCGGCGCGCGCGACGAGCGGCACCTGTTCGCCGAGCTCGACGCGCGAGGCGTCGACACGCATCTGGTGTTCGGTGTGCTGGACGAAGGCGTCGAGGAACTCGAGCGCTACTTCGGTGTGCGCGGCACGCGGCTCGCGCGCTTCACGCGTATTCACGTGGCCTTTTGCAAGCACACCGATCACGCGATCCTGTCGTCGGTCGCGCAGGAAAACATCATGTCCTACGTCGAGAACGTCTATCGCGGCGGCTTCACGAAGCTGCGTCAACACGAGAGTGCGGCGCACGACGGCGAACTCCACAGGACGCACCCGGAGCATGACGAACATCGCAGCGCTGGCGCGTTGCGTCCGTTCGGAGAAGCATAGGGATCGCGCGGGACCTGGACTACAGAGGATCGAAAAAAATGAATCAGATAGTAGAGCCAGGTAATCCGCTAGCGCCGCAGGCCGGATCCGCCGCCGCCGCGCTTCGCGAACTGACCGTGCAACCGGTGATTCTCGCGGGCGGCTCCGGTACGCGGCTGTGGCCGCTGTCGCGCGAGCGCAATCCGAAGCAGCTGATCGGGCTGATGGGCGACGAATCGCTGCTCGAAGCGACGCTGCGCCGGCTCGACGACGCGTTCGGCTCGGCCGCGCACGACGCGGCGCGCACCGCGCCGCCCGCCGTGCCGCTGGTGGTCTGCTGCGAGGAACTGCGGCTGCCCACGCTCGAGCGCGTCGAGCAATACCGCAAGCCGGTACGTATGCTGATCGAACCGGTAGCGCGCAACACCGCGCCGGCGCTGACCCTCGCGGCGCTCGCCGCGCGCGCTTCGGCCGCGGCCGGCGACGATCCGATCCTCGTCGCGCTGCCCGCCGATCATCTGATCGCCGATCACGCGGCGTTCGGCGCCGCGCTCAACGAGGCGCTCGCGCATGCGTCGCGCGGCGCGATCGTCACGCTCGGGGTGCCACCCCAGCGCGCGGCGACCGGCTATGGCTATATCCGCACCGCTGCGGCCTTAGGCAACCAGGGCGCGCGGGCGATCGAGCGCTTCGTCGAGAAGCCCGATGCCGAACTGGCCGAGCGCTACTTCGCGTCGGGCGATTACTGGTGGAACAGCGGTATGTTCGTGGTGCGCGCGTCGGTGTGGCTCGACGCGATCGAGCTGTGCCGTCCGCTGATCGCGGCGGCCTGCAAGGACGCGTTCGCGGGTGCGAGCGTCGACGCGGCTGGCGCACTGCATCTCGCGCGCGACGCGTTCGCCGCCTGTCCGTCCGACTCGGTCGACTATGCGGTGATGGAGCGCATCGGCATCGACGCGCGACTCGTCGGCGTGACGGTGCCGCTCGACGCGGGCTGGTCGGACATCGGCGCGTGGGACTCGGTGTGGGATGCGTCGAGCAAGGACGGCGACGGCAACGTCGCGCGCGGCCGCGTGATGTTCGACGGTTCGCGCGACAGCTTCGCGCATTCGGACGGCCGGCTCGTCGCGTGCGTCGGCGTGAGCGGCGTCGTGATCGTCGAGACCGCCGACGCCGTGCTGGTCGCCGCGAAGGATCGTGTGCAGGACGTCAAGGCGATCGTGGGACGGCTGAAGGCGCAGCAGGGCAGCGAGGCCGAGGAGCATCGCAAGGTCGGAAGGCCGTGGGGCTATTACGATTCGCTCGAACGCGGCGAGCGCTTTCAGGTGAAGCGCATTGTCGTGAAGCCGGGCGGGCGGCTGTCGTTGCAGATGCATCATCATCGCGCCGAGCACTGGGTCGTCGTGCGTGGCACCGCGCTCGTCACGCGCGGCGAGGAACGCTTCCTGCTGTCGGAGAATGAGTCGACGTTCATTCCGCTCGGCGTCACGCATCGGCTCGAGAACCCCGGCAAGACGTCGCTCGAAATGATCGAGGTGCAGTCGGGCGGCTATCTCGGCGAAGACGACATCGTGCGCTTCGACGATCAGTACGGCCGTGAGCAGGGCAGCGCCGCCGCGCGGTAGCCTCCGTTTCTTGCGATTGCCGTGCCCTGTTTGTACGCGTGAGCACGCAGGCGTCTGACCACATCCGTGCAAATCAGACAATTTCGTGTCGCAACGTGCGTATTCGCACTAAATAAACCCCGCAACGCAGGCACGCTTCGACAAGCAAGCTTTGGAGCCTGGCGAAACAGATGGCGTTACACGAACGAAACAAATCTTCAGAGGGATAACCCTGTCAGGAAGTGTCCCAACTGGCGCATCCGTTTCGAAGCTAGCAACGTATCGGATAACGATCCGATTTGCATAACAACGATACGTACGGGCCTTTCAACTAACAGGCTACGCGGGGTTAACACCGCTTCGGGGATATGTCATGGAACAGGCAAACAAGGATCGCTCGTTGGTGAGCAAAGTGATGGACGGGCTCGTCAGCGGCATCGTCGAGGAAAAATACGGCGCAATACTGCCGCCGCAGGACGTGCTGTCGAAAGAGTTCGACGTGAGCCGTACGGTCATGCGCGAGGCGCTATCGATGCTGCTCGCGCGCGACATGCTCGATGTGCGCCCGAAGATCGGCACGCGCATCCGGCCGATGACCGACTGGCGCATGATCGACGAGGACGTCGTCAACTGGCGTTTTCGCGCCAAGCCCGATCCGATGTTTCTGCGTGACGTCATCGAGTTTCGCATCCTGATCGAACCGCGCGCGTCGGCGCAGGCGGCCGCGCGCGGCAGCGCCGCGGATGTCACGGCGATTCGCGAGGCCTTCGAGGCGTTTCGCGTGATCCGTCCGGCCGAGGCCGGCTATCAGGACGCCGACGAACTGTTCCATACGCGCATCGTGATCGCAAGCGGCAATCAGTTCTTCAAGCAGATGGCGGCGATCATTCGCGGCGCGCTGTCGACCGTCAATCCGATCGTGCACGACCGGGAGGGGCTGTGGGAGACCGCGGTCGCGTCGCATCAGCGCGTCGTCGAGGCGATCGAGCGGCGCGATCCGAAGGAGGCCGAGATCGCATCGCTTGCGATGATCGATTACACCGCCGAGGAGGTCGGCGGCCGGTTTTCCGCGGAGCCGCCGGCGCGGGTCTGAGCGCGAGACCGACAAATCCGTGAGCGTCCGGCCGCGAGGACGGAGGACGCGTGTCGAAGGTCGGTGCGCGGCAAGCGTGCCGCGCGGTTCGTGTTGGCCGCTTTCGTCGCATGTCTGTTCAGCATGGGCGACAATGGCGGCTCTTCCGAACCGCATGGACCTTTGCACAGACGATGACAGATACGCAAGCGGCACCGCACTCAGCCACCTTTGAACCGGCCCATCGGGCAGCGCAGGACACCACTTCATCGCGCGAGATCCGCTGGGGAATCGTCGGCACGGGCCGGATCGCCCACCGCTTCGCGCAAGGGCTCGCCTTCGTACCGCAGACGCGGCTCGCCGCGCTGTGGTCGCGTCGCAAGGAGCCGGCGCAGGCCTTCGCCGGCGAATTCGGCGGTACCGTGTGCGACAGCTTCGAGGCGCTGCTCGCGAGCGGCATCGACGCGCTTTATATCGCGACGCTGCACGACAGCCACGCCGACTATGCGATCGCCGCGTTGCAAGCCGGCCTGCATGTGCTGTGCGAGAAGCCCGCGTGCATCAATCTCCCGCAGCTCGAGCGCGTGCTCGAGGCCGCGCGCGCTTCGCAACGGCTCTTCATGGAAGCGATGAAGCCGCCGTTCTATCCGCTCTACAGAAAGTTGCGCGAGCAACTCGCGGCCGAGCCGATCGGCGAGGTTGGCCTCGTGCGCGCGGGCTGCTCGGTGCCGGGCGTGCCGGCCGATCATCCGTCGCTATCGTTCGCGCATGCGGGCGGCGCGTTGCTCGATATCGGCATCTACGAAATGTTTCTCGCGGTGGACTGGCTCGGCGCGCCACGCGACGTGCAGACCTTCGGCCGGCTCGGCACGACCGGCGTCGATACGTTCGCGAGTCTGAACAGCCAGCACGAGCGCGGCATCGCGCAGCTATTCTGCGGGCTCGATCTGCATGGCAAGGGCGATGCGCTGCTGATGGCCAAAGGCGGTCACGTGACGCTGCACGAACCGTGGTGGAATCCGTCGCACGCGACGATCCGTTACGCGGACGGTCGCGTCGTCGAACTCGACGAGCCGTTCGAAGGCGGAGGGCTGAACTACGAGACCGCGCACTTCTGCGAGCTGATTCGCTCGGGTGTGCTGGAAAGTCCGCTGATGCCGCACGACACCTCGCGGCAGATGATCGCGATGGCCGACGCGGCGCGCGCGGCGCTCGGCCTCAGGTTTGCCGGAGAGTGAGCGGTTGCATGACGGGCCGCGCTCAGTGCCGCGTCGGCAGAGACAGACGCCGTTCGTACCAGCGCTGTGCCCACTCGAGCACCTGGCATAGCACCCAGTACACGGCGGCGGCCGCGAGATAGAGCGGCAGCGGCTGATAGGTCGACGCGATGATCTCCTGCGCGCTGCGCAACAGCTCGGTCACCGTGATCACGGACACGAGGGAAGTGTCCTTGATCAGGCTGATCAGGCTGTTCGACAGACTCGGCACCGCGATGCGCAGCGCCTGCGGCGCGATCACGTAGCGCAGCGTCTGACGCCGCGACAGCCCGAGGCTGTACGAGGCGAGCCACTGGCCCTGGTGGATGCCCAGAATCGCGCCGCGCATGCTCTCCGACAGATACGCGGCGACGTTCGCCGACAACGCGATCACGCCGGCCGGCGTCGGATCGAGCGAAATGCCGAAGCTCGGCAGACCGTAATAAATCACGAAGATCTGCACGAGCAGCGGCGTGCCGCGCATCACGCTCACGTAGATACGCGCGAGCCAGTTCAGCGGACGGCTGTGGCTGATGCCCATCAGCGCGAGCACGGCGCCGCCGACCAGGCCGAAGATCATCGACAGGATCGCGAACTTGATCGTCAGCAGGGCGCCTTGTGCGAGCACCGGCAGCGATTGGAGCAGCAGGGAAGTGATGGACATGGGCGATGTTCTTATTGACGCACAAAGCGCACATCATAAACTTTGGCGCGCGATAAGGCGCGACTCGCGCGATGCGGCTTGGGGTATACGTGACGCGCGGTGTGAGGCGTGGGTTGGCTGGCTGCCGCAAAAACGCGAAGGGCGGCATCGCATCACGATGCCGCCCTTCGTTCGACTACACGCGGGTTACTTGATCGGCTTGCTGACGTCGATGCCGAACCACTTCTCCGAGATCTTCGTGAAGGTGCCGTCCGCTTCGAGCTGGGTCATCGCTTCGTCGATGGCCTTTGCGAACTCCGGGTTGCCCTTTTTGAACGGAATACCCGACGGGTTGCCCGGGCCGACGTTCGAGCCGGTGCGCAGCGGCAACTGCGAGTTCTTCAGCAGGTACGCGAGCATCAGGCGGTCGTTCAAGGCTGCGTCGAGCCGGCCGGCGGCCAGATCACGCAGGTACTCGGGCGCGCCCGGATAGGTCTTCACGTCGATGCCGGGGACCGCCTTCGCCATGTCCATATAGTTCGTGCCGAGACCGACGCCGAGCTTCTTGCCCTTCAGGTCTTCGAGCGAGGTGAACTGGCGCGTGTCGTCCTTGCGCTGGATCAGCTGCGCGGCCGAGTACGTGTACGCCGGCGAGAAGTCGAGCGTCTGCTTGCGCGCGTCGGTGATGCCGACCTGGTTGACGATCACGTCGAACTTGCCCGCCTGCAGACCGGCGATGATGCCGCTCCACTCGGTCGTGACGAACTCCGGCTTCACGCCGAGCTTCGCCGCGACCGCCTTGGCGATGTCGACGTCATAGCCGACCAGCTCGCCCGACGGCGCTTTCGAGTTGAACGGCGGGAAGGTCCCTTCGAGACCGATGCGCAGCGTGCCGCGTTGCTTGACCTGGTCGAGCAGGTCTTCCGCGTGCGCGGCGACGGCGGTCAGCGAGGCGCCGATCAGCGCGGTGGCGAGGAGCTTCTTCAGCAGGCCAAATTTCATCGTGTTCCTTTATACGTCTGGCGTTTTGACGGCCGAGAGCATAACAAACGGGACTGTTGCAGCCTAAATATCGTTTGTTTATGTCGATATACGCCGGCGGCGCGGATGCTTAGCGCAGCGCCTGCGCGCATTCGGCGACGAGCGCCGGACCGCGGTAGATGAACCCAGTATAAAGCTGCACCAGGGACGCGCCGGCCGCGAGCTTCGCGCGCGCGTCGTCGCCCGAGAAAATCCCGCCGACGCCGATGATCGGCACCGCCTCGCCGACTTCGGCGCGCAGCTTGCGGATCACCTCGTTCGATGCATCGAACACCGGCTTGCCCGACAGGCCGCCGGCTTCGTCGCCGTGCTGCATGCCGGTGACGGCGGTGCGCGACAGCGTCGTGTTGGTCGCGATCACGCCTTCGAACTGGTGGCGCAGCAAGGTGTCCGCGATCGATTTGATCTGCTCGTCGTCGAGGTCCGGCGCGATCTTCAGCGCGAGCGGTACGAGCTTGCCGTGCATGTCGGCGAGCCGTTGCTGCTTGTCCTT
>DATAQT010000361.1:0-2085 GCA_036264535.1 Paraburkholderia sp.
GTTCGAAATCCAGTCGCGCTACCAGACGCCTGACGAAGCGGAAGCCGACATCCGTCGCCGCGTCGAGAACAAGGAAGTCGTGATCGGCTTCGGCCATCCGGTGTACACGATCTCGGACCCGCGCAACAAGGTCATCAAGGAAGTTGCGAAGAACCTCTCGGATAAAGCGGGCAACACGAAGCTGTTCTCGATCGCCGAGCGGCTCGAATCGGTGATGTGGGACGCGAAGAAGATGTTCCCGAACCTCGACTGGTTCAGCGCGGTGTCGTATCACATGATGGGCGTGCCGACCGCGATGTTCACGCCGCTGTTCGTGATCTCGCGCACGGCCGGCTGGAGTGCGCACATCATCGAGCAGCGCGTCGACAACAAGATCATCCGTCCGAGCGCGAACTACACCGGTCCGGACGATCTGCCGTTCGTGCCGCTGGCGAAGCGCGTTTGAAGTGAGCCTGGAGCGGCGCGCATCACGCGGCCGCTCCGCTGGAAGCACAAAACAACCGCAATTCAGCAACACGCCAGCAGCGAGCTACACTACCTGCACCATGCGACCGTCAGCGCGAGCGAAGCGCCGGCGGACGCCGCCGGCATCCGGTCCGGCGGCCGATAACCGTCCTGTCCCTACGTCATGAATACTGCCAACCGTAAACGCCTCCCGGGCACCAAGCTCGACTTCTTCGATACGCGCGCCGCGGTCGACGCGATCGAGCCCGGCGCCTACGACAAGCTGCCGTACACGTCGCGCGTGCTCGCCGAAAACCTGGTGCGCCGCTGCGATCCGGTGACGCTCACCGCTTCGCTGAAACAGATCATCGAGCGCAAGCGCGAACTGGATTTTCCGTGGTTCCCGGCACGCGTCGTGTGCCACGACATTCTTGGCCAGACCGCGCTCGTCGATCTGGCGGGCTTGCGCGATGCGATCGCCGCGCAAGGCGGCGATCCGGCGCTCGTGAATCCCGTGGTGCCGACGCAGCTCGTCGTCGATCACTCACTGGCCGTCGAATGCGGCGGCTTCGATCCGGACGCGTTCGCGAAGAATCGCGCGATCGAAGATCGGCGCAACGAAGACCGCTTCGATTTCATCAACTGGACCAAGCGCGCGTTCCGCAACGTCGACGTGATTCCGCCGGGCAACGGCATCCTGCATCAGATCAATCTCGAACGCATGAGCCCGGTCGTGCAGGTGAAGGACGGCGTCGCGTTTCCCGACACGCTGGTCGGCACCGACTCGCATACGCCGATGGTCGATGCGCTCGGCGTGATCGCAATCGGCGTGGGCGGCCTCGAAGCGGAGAGCGTGATGCTCGGTCGCGCGTCGTATATGCGGCTGCCCGATATCGTCGGCGTGGAGCTCTCCGGCAAGCCGGGCGAGGGCATCACCGCGACCGACGTGGTCCTTTCGCTGACCGAGTTCTTGCGCCAGCAGAAGGTGGTCGGCGCGTACCTGGAGTTTTACGGCGAAGGCGCGGCGAACCTGACCCTGGGCGATCGCGCGACGATCGCGAACATGGCGCCCGAGTTCGGCGCGACCGCCGCGATGTTCTATATCGACGAGCAGACGATCCGCTATCTGAAGCTGACCGGCCGCGACGATGACCTCGTCACACTCGTCGAAACGTATGCGAAACAAACCGGCTTGTGGGCCGATACGCTGAAGCACGCCGAGTACGAGCGCGTGCTGCAGTTCGATCTGTCGAGCGTGGTGCGCACGCTCGCGGGGCCGTCGAATCCGCATCGCCGCTTGCCGGTGTCGGAGCTGGCCGCGCGCGGCGTGAGCGGCAAGGTCGAGAACGAGCCTGGTCTGATGCCGGACGGCGCGGTGATCATCGCCGCGATCACGAGCTGCACGAACACGAACAATCCGCGCAACATGATCGCGGCGGGCCTCGTGGCGCGCAATGCGAACCGGCGCGGTCTCGTGCGCAAGCCGTGGGTCAAGAGCTCGCTCGCGCCGGGCTCGAAGGCGGTCACACTGTATCTGGAAGAAGCAGGGCTCTTGCCTGAGCTCGAACAGCTCGGTTTCGGCGTGGTCGCGTATGCGTGCACGTCGTGCAACGGCATGTCCGGGGCGTTGGACCCGGTGAT
>DATAQT010000019.1:0-14726 GCA_036264535.1 Paraburkholderia sp.
TGAACGACTTCCTGAGCAGCACGCGCACCTTCGATCTGAAGCAGCGCGTCGCCGCCGCGCTCAAACGACACGGCTTTCCGATGGTGCTCAACTGCGTGCTGCATCGCTACAACCTGCCGCACGTCGACAAGATCATCGAGATGGCGCTCGCCTTGGGCGCCGAGTATCTGGAGCTCGCGAATACGCAGTACTACGGCTGGGCGCGTGCGAACCAGGCGGAACTGATGCCGACGCGCGAGCAGCTCGAAGAAGCCGAAGCGGTGGTCGCGCGCTACCGGCAGACGCATGGCGAGCGCTGCAAGATCTTCTTCGTCGTGCCCGACTACTTCGAGCGCCGCCCGAAACGCTGCATGAACGGCTGGGGCGCGGTGTTTCTCGGTGTCGCGCCCGACGGCGCCGCGCTGCCGTGTCACGCGGCGCGCGGCCTGCCCGGCCTCACGCTGCCGAACGTGAAGGACATGCCATTGCGCGAGATCTGGTACGACAGCGACGCGTTCAACCGCTTTCGCGGCCTGCGCTGGATGAAGGAGCCGTGCCGCAGCTGCGACGAAAAAGAACACGACCTCGGCGGTTGCCGCTGCCAGGCCTTCCTGCTCACCGGCGATGCGGCCAATGCCGACCCCGTCTGCGACAAGTCACCGTTTCACGACACCGTGGTCAAGATCGTGCGACGCGCGGCGGAGGCGTCAGCTTCTGAAGCGGCGGCGCCAGCAATGGCCCGCGAACAGCCGATCCTGTTCCGCAACGACGCCAACTCGCGCAGGTTCGCGGCGGCTGCCCGCGAACCAGGCGACAGCGGCGACAACTGAGCACAACCCGGAGGCCAATCATGAGTGCCGACACCATCTCCGTTCTGCTCGTCGACGACCATGCGGTCGTGCGCGAAGGTTACCGGCGCCTGCTCGAACTGAGCGCCGACGTAGAGGTGTGCGGCGAAGCGGGCGACGCCGCGCAGGCCTATCAGCGTTTCTGCGCGCTGCGGCCCGACGTGGTCGTGATGGACGTCTCGCTACCGGGCGCGAGCGGCATCGAAGCGATGCGGCGCATGCTCGCGCGAGAACCGGACGCGCGGGTTCTGATCTTCAGCGTGCATGAGGAATCGATCTTCGTGCGCCGCGCGCTCGATGCGGGCGCGCTCGGCTACGTGACCAAGGCGAGCGCACCCGACGTGCTGGTCGAAGCGGTGCGCACCATCGCCCGGCGCGCCGGCTATCTGAGCCCGGACGTCTCGCAGGCGCTCGCGTTGCGCACCGCGTTCAACGAAGGGCCGCCGGGGCGTCAACTGTCGGCGCGCGAATTCGAAGTGCTGCGGCTGCTCGTGCAGGGCTATACGTTGCCGAGCATCGCGGAGAAGCTGGGGTTGAGTCAGAAGACGGTGGCCAACCATCAATCGGTGATCCGGCAAAAGTTCGGCGCCGACAACGGCGTGCAGCTCGCGCAGATGGCCAGCCGCCTCGGACTTCAGTTCACGGGCTCGGCCAGTCCCGCATGAGCGGGCACGCGCGCGCAGAATAGAAAACCGCCCTGCGGCTCGCTCGCGACGTGAAACTCGCCGCCGAGCGCCTCGACGCGCTCGCGCATGCCGATCAATCCTAGCCCTGTGCGCGGCTTCGTCAGATCGGTGCCGGGGCCGTCGTCGGCCATCGTGACGACGATCTCGTCGACCGGGTTCGCAACGCCCGCCTCGCCAGCTTCAGCACCCTGCGCTTCACGCGGCGCGCGCACCATGAACAGTTCGACGCGCGAGCGGCGCGCGAACTTCGACACATTCGTCAGTCCTTCCTGCACGAGCCGATACAGCGTGATCGTCAACGCGTCGCTGAGGCCGCTGAAATCCCCTTCGATCGTCACCGAGAACGACGCCTCGGGCAGGCGCTCGCGCCAGCCGTCGACGCAATGTTCGAGCGCGCTCGGCAAGCCGAATTCGTCGAGACCGGTCGGCCGCAGGCGGCGGATCATGCCGCCGATTTCACGGTACACATGGGTCGCGCTCTGCATCAGCCCAAGCGCGATGCGATGAATCTCCGGTTCGCATTCGTTCGATAGATCGCGGATGCGCGCGGCGTCGAGCGAGATCGCGTTCAGGTATTGACCCAGCTCGTCGTGCAGCTCGCGCGCCATATGGCGGCGCTCGAGTTCCTGCGCCTGCAGCGCCTGGCTGGCGAGGCGCCGGTTGTCGGCGAGCAGCCCTTCGGCCTGTTCCTCGAGCATGCGGCGATGGCGCACTTCGCGGCGCGCGTCGCGATATCGGCGCCACGCAAACCACGCCATCGCGATCGACAGCACGAGCAGCGTGCCCGGCAATTCGTCGAGCTGGAAGCGCTCCATGCCGCGCGTGAAGCGGTAGGCCTTCTCGCTGAGATCGAACGTGGCGCTGAGCACCGCCGCGAGCACGGTCACGACGACGACGCAGCCGAGATCGCGCCAGATCGTCGAAGGTGGCGGCGCTCGGTCAGCGGAAGTTGAGTGGATCGGTTCGCTTGACATGACGTTTGCATTCTACTCAGCGCCGGCAAGCGCAGCGGGTTTTTGCGAGGGTTTTGGGAACGCTTCCCTGGCAGATCGGGAAAAGCTCCCGCGCCGCTTACAGACGCGTATGCGAAGCTTTACACCAATGTCAAAGAACGCGCGAGACGCGCGCCGATCAAGGCGGTAGAGGAGACGACAACGATGAGCATGCGATCGCAAGCACGCCGCAAACGCCGCCTGCAGCAGCGTGCCGGCATCACCATCTGCGTCGGCGGTGCGCTCGCCGGTCTGTCCACGACGGCATGGGCGCAAGCCGAGCCGCCGGTCGCGGCGTCGGCGCCGGCCCCGGCGTCTTCGGCCGCAGCCGACAACAACGCTGCCAGCACCACGCCCCCCACCACGACGCTCGCGCCGATCGTCATCGTAGGCACCACGCCGCTGCTCGGCATCGGCACCCCGCTCTCACTGGTGCCGGCCAATGTGCAGACGGTCCACGCGGCGGAGATCCAGCAGCAGAACCGCCAGACGCTCAGCGACTACCTCGCGGCGAACCTGCCGAGCGTCACCATCTCCGACGCGCAGGGCAACCCCTACCAGATGAACCTGTTCTATCGCGGCTTCACTGCGTCGCCGCTGCTGGGCACGCCGCAGGGTTTGTCGGTGTTCGTCGACGGCGTGCGCGTGAACGAACCGTTCGGCGACGTCGTGAACTGGGACCTGCTGCCGCAACAGGCGATCGACACGATGCAGCTGATCCCCGGCTCGAACCCGACCTTCGGCTTCAATACGCTCGGCGGCGCGCTGTCGATCACGACGAAGAACGGCAAGGACAACCCGGTCGGCGAGGCCGAAATACAGGGCGGCTCGTATGGGCGTAAGGCCGCGCAGATCGAACAGGGCGGCACGATCGGCCAGAACCTCGACTACTACTTCACCGCCAACGCCGCGAACGACAATGGCTGGGCCCAGCAGAACGAGAGCCGCGTGCGCCAGGCGTTCGGCAAGCTGCGCTATACCGACGCCGACACCACACTGTCGCTCTCGGCCGGCGGCGCGGACAACGATCTGCACGGCACGCAAACCATTCCGCGCTCGTTCCTCAATAACCCCGCGCAACCGTACACGTTCCCCGACCAGAATCAGAACGACGTCGCCTACCTGACGCTCTCGGGCGATCATTACTTCAACGACAACGTCGAGCTGAGCGGCAACGCGTACTACCGGCACTTTCGCAACACCAACACCAGCAGCAACGTCAACCACGACTACGGCACGATCGACGACGACGGCAACGTCGACACCTTGCAGGCAACCAACGCGCAGTCGACCGTGTCGACCGACAGCTATGGCGCGAGCCTGCAACTGACGCTGCTCGGCAAGCTCGGCGGAATGAAGAACCAGTTCATCGCGGGCATGGCCGTCGATGCGGCCGATTCGCGCTTCACGCAAGCGTCGCAGGACGCGATGTTCACCGATTCGCGCGCGACGATCGGCATCGGCAATTACGCGCTGCAGACCGACGCGAACACGCACAACACGAACTACGGGCTCTACCTGACGGACACGCTATCGCTGACGCCGCAGTGGGCGCTGACGCTGTCGGGGCGCTACAACTGGGCCGATGCGACGATCGGCGACGAGACCGGTACGCAGCCGCAGCTCGACGGCCACCATACGTTCTCGCGCTTCAATCCGGCAATCGGCATCAACTGGAATCCGACGCCGGCGCTGACCGCCTACGCGACCTACAACGAGGGCATGCGCTCGCCGACCGCGATCGAGCTGGCCTGCGCCGATCCGAACGCGCCGTGTTCGCTGCCCAACGACTTCATCTCCGATCCGTCGTTGCAGCCGGTCATTTCGAAGACCTATGAAATCGGCGCGCGCGGCAGGATCGGCGGCAACACGACATGGAGCGCCGCCGCCTACAGCACGACGCTCGACAACGACATCCAGTTCATCAGCAGCAGCGGAGCGGGTAGTTCGCAGGGCTTCTTCCAGAACGTCGGGCGCACGCGCCGGCAAGGCATCGAACTGGCTGGACAAACGAAGTATGGTCCGCTCACGGTGACCGGCAGCTATAGCTACGTCAACGCCACCTACCAGTCGACGTGGGTCGAAAGCAGCCCCAGCAACTCGAGCGCCGACGCGAACGGCAACATCACCGTGCACCCCGGCGATCACATCCCGAGCATTCCGGCAACGACCGTCAAGCTGCGGCTCGACTATACGGCCACCGCGAAATGGCGGATCGGCACGAACCTGACGTGGCGCGGCAGCGTCTACGCGCAGGGCGACGAAAACAACCAGGACGTGAACGGCAAGATCTCCGGCTATCTGCTGATCGATATGGACACCTCTTACCAGGTGACCAGGCAGGTGCAAGTGTTCGCGTCGGTCGCGAACCTGCTCGACAAGCGCTATGCGAGCTTCGGCGCGCTCGGGGCAAACTTCTTTACCGGACCGGGCAACACGTTCAACGGCACTGCCCCGGTCAACGAACAGTTCGTCGGGCCGGGTGCGCCGAGAAGCTTCTGGGTGGGGATGCGCTATGCGTGGAAGTAACGACGTTTAGCACTGCGGTATTGCACTGAGACGCGGCGGCCGGGCGTCGCCGCGTTTCATTCATCCGACAGTCTCTGGCTCAATGCGATTCGATCGAGCCGTCGCTGTGCGGATAGGTGACGATGCCCCACGCGAGCGGCAGATCGCCGATCTGCTTGATCGGCTGATAGCTCTTCGCGTCGAGCACGTAGACCGCGTTGGAACGCCCGCACGCGACCATCAGCTTCGAGCCGTCCGGCGTGAAGCTGAAATGCCAGCAGCGCTGGCCGACCGGCACATCGGCGACATGTTCGTAGGTGTGGCCGTCGAACACCTGCACCGTCTGGTCGCGCGCGGCGGCCACGAAAAGCCGCTGATCGTTCGGGCCGAACGCGACGCCATAGGGCCCAAGCCTGGTGTCGACGGTCTTGAGCACCTCGAACGTGTGCGCGTCGATGACGACGAACTTGCTGAGCGACTCGAGTGTGACCACATAGTGCTTGCCGTCCGGCGACAGCCGGATGCCGCGCGGCCGCCCTCCCGGCGCGAGCTTCACGGTCCGGATCGGCGCGCCGGTGCGCGCGTGATAGACCGACACCGTGTCGTCGCCTTCGTTGGTGACCAGCATCGTCTGGCCGTCGCGCGAGAATTCGATGCCTTCGGTTTCGTGGCCGCTCGTCACCGAACGGATCACGTGCCAGTTTTTCATATCGACGATCGCGATTTCGGCGGGCGGCTTGTTCGCGTCGTCATCGTCCGCGCCGGGCTTGCCGCCCGCGTTCGCGTCCGGCTTATTGTCCCCCTTCGCGTCGGGCTTGCCTTCCGGTTTTGCTCCCGGCGGCCCGCCGTCCTCGCCGGGCTCGTACGTCACGTACGCGTAGCCGTTGCGCACCCGCACATATTCCGGGTTTTTGCCGATCTTCACGCGCTTGACGACCTTGCCCGTGGCGGTGTCGATCACCGCCAGATCGTCGGTGTTTTTGTTCGCGACCAGCAAACGCGTGCCGTCGGCATTCAGGCTCAGGCCGCGCGGGCCGTCCGCGCCGACCGGAAAGGTCTGCGCGAGCGTCATCTGATCGAGATCGATCACGCCGACGCCGGCCTTCTCGCTCGTCACGTAGGCGAGCGGCGCGGCCGCGGCATACGCGGCGCTCGCGGTCAGTGCGAGGGCGCAGGCCAGCGCGAGGGAGCGGCGTGGTGGTCGGGGGGAAATCCGTGTCTCCAGCATCGTTGTACTCCGTGTTGAAATCGCGGCGCCGCGATGGTTCGCGTCATCGTTTCAAGGTAGCCCACCGGGCGATTGTTTGACAACGCGATCGGGCAGGAGATTTTCCCGAATTGCTGCGCCCCGGCCGCCGCGGGTTTGAAAAGCGGGGTCGGCGGAGGACAATGAACGCGGAGGTGGCGCTGATGCTGCAAGTTGCCATGGTGAACCCCGGAGGTCCTACGCATGCCGCGGCCGGCTACCGTCGCGCGGCCATCGTGCTGGGCGCCGTGATCGCCGCGCATCTGGTGCTGCTCGTCATCGCGTTGAACGCGCGCAACAGGATCGCCGAGCGTCCGGTCGAGCCGAGAACGATCACGGCCTTGCTGTTGAGCCCCGAGCCTCCCGCTCCCGTGGTTTCACCTGCCGCGCCGCCCACACCCGCCGCCGTCGTTGCGCCGACCCCGCCCGTCACGCGCCCCGCTGTGCGCGTCAAGCCAACGCCGCAGCCGCGCGCGCAGGTGCCGCGCCATGTGGAAACGCCGCTGCCGACGCCTTCCCCGTCACGCGAAAGCACCGCGCCGCCCGTCACGCAACCGGCTGCGCCAGCGGCCACACCGCAGGCCGCCGCTCCAACGGCCGCCGCGCCGTCGGCCGCATCGGCCGCCCATCCGGCGCTGCCCGCGTCGACCGAGCCGCGCAACGTGTCGCATGTCGACTGCTCGATTCCGAAGCCCGACTATCCCGACATCTCGAAGCGGCGCGGCGAGCATGGCACAGCCATCGTGCGTTTCGTCGTCGGGCTGACTGGACGCATCGAAACGGCGCAGCTGCAAACGAGCAGCGGCTACACGCGGCTCGACGAAGCGGCGCTCGCCGCCGTGCACACGGGCGGCTGCCAGCCCTACACCGAAAACGGCACGCCGGTGCGCGCCGCGTACTCGCAGTCGTTCGTGTTCGGACTGACCGAGTGAGCGAACCGCAACAGGATCAGGACAACAAACGAAGGAGCTCGCCATGCAACATTACGGACTCGCAAACGTCTGGGCTTCGGGTGACATCGTCACGCGCGGCATCCTGAGCGTGCTCGTGATCATGTCCGTGCTGTCGTGGACCGTGATCATCGTGAAGCTGTGGCAGCTGATCCGCCTCAGGCGCGTGACCAGCCAGAGCGATGCGCGCTTCTGGAGCGCGGATCGCTTCGACGACGGCCTGCGGGCGCTCGGCCATCCGGAATCGAGCGCGCACGACAACCCGCTGCTCGCGCTCGCGCTGGCGGGCCACGAAGCGGCGACCCACCATCGGCAGACGCAGCAGCAACTGCACGACCGCATCGACGTGTCCGACTGGATCACCCGGCGTCTGCAGGACACGATGGACGACACGATCGCGCGCCTGCAAAGCGGCCTCGCGATCCTCGCGTCGATCGGCAGTACCGCGCCTTTCGTCGGTCTGTTCGGCACCGTGTGGGGCATCTACCATGCGCTGATCTTGATCGGCGAGACCGGTCAGACCTCGATCGATCACGTCGCGGGGCCGGTCGGCGAGTCGCTGATCATGACGGCCTTCGGGCTGTTCGTCGCGATTCCCGCCGTGCTCGGCTACAACGGACTGACGCGCGCGAACCGCTCGATCGTCGCGCGCCTGAAGCGTTTCGCGCACGGCTTGCATGCGTACTTCGTGACCGGCGCGCAATTGCCGTCGAGCGCCGGGCCGCAGATGCGCGTGGTGCCGCGCGGCACGAACCCGACGAACCCAACCCGTGACGGAGACCTCGGATGGCAATGAGTCCTTTCTCCGACGACGACGATCAAGGTCTGATGAACGAGATCAACATGACGCCGCTCGTCGACGTGATGCTGGTCCTGCTGATCATTTTTCTCGTCACCATTCCGGCGTTGCAGCACGCGGTCAGGATCGATCTGCCGCACGCGAGCAGCCAGCCGGAAGCGGTCAAGCCCGCCCACGTGGACGTCGCGGTGCAGGCGGACGGCACGGTCCTGTGGGACGGCCAGCCCGTGAGCGACGACGGCTTGCGCGCGCGCATCGCGCAGGCCGCCCTCGCGACGCCGCAGCCCGAGCTGCATTTGCGCGCCGATCGCAAGGTGCCGTACGAGCGGGTGGCGATCGTGATGTCGGCGGCGCAGCGCGGCGGGCTGACGAAGATGGGCTTCGTGACCGATCCGCAGCTGGGCAAGTGACGCGGCGCATAAGCCAACGCTTATCTGCGACGAAAGAATCTCTGAATTTGAATCGGCGGCCGGCTCGGCTATCGTGGTGCGTGTCTGATCGGCACACCATCCACGCGAGGACCGCACGATGCAAGCCCTTATCTTCGACGTCGACGGCACGCTCGCCGACACCGAGACCGCTCATCTGCGCGCGTTCAATGCCGCGTTTGAGGAAGCGCGCCTCGACTGGTTCTGGGACGAGCCGCTCTATGCGCGTCTTCTGAACGTCGCGGGCGGCAAGGAGCGTCTGCTGCATTACTGGCGCACGATCGAGCGCGAAGAAGCCGAGGGCTCACGGGCGCAAGAGGCCGTCGACGCGCTGCACGCGCTGAAGACGCGCCATTACACCGAGCGGATGCGCGAGCGTGGCGTGCCGCTGCGACCCGGCATCGCCCGTCTGATCGACGAAGCGATCGAGGCCGGCTTGCGCGTGGCGATCGCGACGACCACCACGCCCGCCAATCTCGACGCGCTGTTGCAGCCGCATTTCGGCACGAGCTGGCGCCATCGCTTCGCGGCGATCGGCGACGCCAGCACCACGACGGCGAAAAAGCCCGCCCCCGACGTCTATCGACACGTGCTCGAACAGCTCGGTTTGCACCCCGCGGCCTGCCTCGCCTTCGAAGACTCGCGCAACGGCCTGCTGGCGGCGCGCGCCGCGCGTGTGCCGGTCGTCGTCACGCCGAGTGCCTTTACCGTGCATGAGGACTTCGATGGCGCGCTGGCCGTGCTGCCTCATCTCGGCGATCCGCATACGCCGATTCTTCAGATGGTGCGCGGAGAATGGCATCGCTGGGTGGATCTGGCGACACTGCGTCAGTGGCATGAAGACGCCACGCGCCGTGCCGACGCGGCTGCGCGCAACGCGTCGAACGCGGATCGGCCGGGCGCCGGCGCGTCATGACGATGAACCGCGATTACCACGCAGTCCTGATCGATCTGGACGGCACGATGGTCGATACCGCGCCGGACATCGTCGCCGCGATCGGCCTGATGCTGAGGGACTTCGGCGCTGCTGCGCTGCCGTTCGAGATGGTGACCGGCTTCATCGGTAACGGCGTACGCAAGCTCGTGCGACGCTCGCTGGACGCGGCGGGGCTCTCCACGCATGTCGACGTCGAACACGCGCAAGCGGTGTTCGAGCGGCACTACGCGGTGACCAACGCGGAGCTGGGTCGGGTATTTCCTGGTGTGATGGAGGGGCTGCGCGCATTGCGGCAGCACGGCTACCGCTGCGCATGCGTGACCAACAAGCCGCAAACGCTAGCGGTAGCGCTGCTGGAGAAGACTGGGCTTGCCGCTTATCTGGACGTGCTGGTCGCGGGCGACACCCTCGCGAGCATGAAGCCGTCGCCTGAGCCGCTTTGGCACGCGTGCCGGCTGCTCGGCGTCGAGCCCGAAGGTTGCGTGCTGGTCGGCGATTCCTCCGTCGATATCGCGGCTGCGCGCGCGGCGGGTCTGCCGGTCTTTATCGTCAGCTATGGCTATGGCAGCGCGAGCGGCACGGACCTGTTGCACTGCGACGCGCTGATCGATTCGTTCGAGGCCTTGCCGGAGGTTCTGGCGCAACCGCGACCGGCCACCGAAGTGAACGAGAACGTCGACGCGAGCGCGAAATGACGCCCACGCCGACGCCCGCGCCGACGCCCGCGACCGATTGAGCGCCTAACCCGCCGACAGCAAGCCCGCCACCTTTTCCGACTTCGTCTGCACCGCGATGTCTTTTGCCGTCATCCCCCGGTTGTCTTTCAACGACCGGTTCGCCCCGCGCGCGAGCAGGAACTGGGCGGTCTCCGCGCGATCGTATCCCGCCGCCCACATCAGCGCGGTCAAATCGTTCTTGTAAGCCCGGTTCACGTCGACGCCGGCATCGAGCAACTGACCGACGACCTTCGTATGCCCCTGCCCCGCCGCGTATTCCATCGCGGTCTTGCCGACCCGATCCGTCGCGAGCGGATTAGCGCCATGCGCGAGCAGTAGCGCGACGATCTCGTCGAAGCCGCCGTAGGCGGCGGCCATCAACGGCGTGTCGCCCGGCGCGTTCGCATGCTGCACGTCGGCGCCGCGCTCGATCAGCGTGCGCGCCATCGCCGCATCGCCCTTCTTGCAAGCTGTGACGAGCGCGGTGTCGCCGATCCGGTTCATCGCATCGACCGACGCGCCGCGCTGCAACGCCGCGACGACCGACTGCTGATCATCGTCCTTCGCGGCCGCGAGCAGTTGGCGGTTGATTTCCCCCTGGTCCTGCGCGAGCGCCGGCACGCAGGCGCCGAATCCGGCGGTAAACAGAACGGCAGCCGCAAGCGGCCGAATGAACCTGTCTCTCATGGTGTCGTCCCCGTGCTACTGCAGATTGGTGATATAGGCGGCCAGATGATGAATGTCGTCGTCAGTCAGATTGCGCGTCACGCTGGTCATGTTGCCCGCGTCGTTGGTGCGTGTGTGCGAGCGGAAGTCCTGCAATTGTTTGACGATATACGGATACTGCTGACCAGCGACGCGCGGAATCTCGTTCTGCCCGGCAAAGCCGCCCAGGTGGCACATCGTGCACAGTACCTCGGCGGCCTTCTTGCGGCCCGCGTCGATGCTCGCGCCATCGGCGTTGAACGGCACCGGCACGAGCTTCTGCGCGGCGAAGTAGTCGGCGATATCCTGCATGTCCTCGCTCGACAGGTTCGCCGCCATCGGCGACATACGCGCATCGCTGCGCCGTCCCTGCTTGAAGTCCTTCAGTTCCAGGTACAGATAGCGCGCGGTTTGCCCGGCCAGAATCGGATAGTCCGGACTGGTCGAATTGCCCATCGGCCCATGACAGGCCACGCACACCTGCGCTTTCGCCTTGCCCGCCTCGGCGTCGGCGCGCGCGCCCGACGGCAGCCATGCGGCGATCAGACCGCCACACAACAGCGCCGCCCGTGCAGCACGCGCCACCCCCGGCGCTCCCCGCAGCGCCGGCCGCATCATGGCACCGCGAACACGACCACGCTATTGCCGCGCTTGAAGTCGAGTTGCGTATTGCCGCCCGCCGCGACCGCGATGTACTGCTTGCCGTTCACCGTGTACGACACGGCCGGTGCGTTGACGCCCGCGCCGCACTGGAACTCCCACAGCTTCTTGCCGGTGGCGGCGTCGAACGCGCGGAACAGGCCGTTGCCCTCGCCGTTGAACACGAGACCGCCCGCCGTCGCGAGCACGCCGCCGATCAGCGGCTGTTCGGTCTTGTAGTCCCACGCGATCTTGCCGGTGTCGACATTCACGGCCGACAGCTTGCCCCATTGCTGCTCGTTCGCGATGACCTTGAACGCGCCGCCGAGCCACAGCTTGCTGCCGCCAGGATAGGCGGCGTCCTCGACCTGATACGTCATCGGCTGATGCAGGTTGGCCGCGTAGACGAGGCGAGTCTGCGGATCGAACGCGATCGGCGACCACTCGACGCCGCCGTTCGCGCCCGGCAACATGCGCGCGCCGGCCGCGGTCGGCAGGGTCCACATGTTCTCCTGCGGAATCATCGCCTGCGAGAAGCGGATCAGACGGCCGGTGGCGCGATCGTGCACGTACACGTGACCGGTCTTGCCCGCATGCACGATGCCGGGGATCATCTTGCCGTCGTTGTCGCGCACGTCGATCAGGATCGGCGGGCTCACCGCGTCGAGGTCCCAGACGTCATGCGGCACGTACTGGTAGTGCCATTTGAACTTGCCGGTGTCGAGATCGATCGCGACGAGCGAATCGGTATAGAGGTTGTCTCCGGGCCGGATCGCGCCATACAGGTCCGGTGACGGATTGCCGACCACGAAGTACACCGTATGGGTCTGCCGGTCGACCGCCGGCGTCATCCAGACGCCGCCGCCGAGCGTCTTGTAGAAGTCGCCGCCCTTGTCGGCCAGTTGCTTCTTCTCCGCGGCGATGTCGCGCTTCTCGTCGCGGCCGGTTGCGTCTTTCGTGGCCCACGCGCCTTCCTGGCCGGAATCCGGAATCGTGTAGAAGGTCCACAGCAACTGACCGGAATTCGCGTCGAACGCCTTCACGAAACCGCGAATGCCGTACTCGCCGCCATTCGTGCCGATCAGCACCTTGCCGTCGACGACCGTCGGCGCCATCGTTTCCGAGTAGCCCTGGTCGGGATCGGCGATCTGGCTTTGCCACAGCACGTTGCCGGTTTTGGCGTCGAGCGCGACGAGCTTGGCGTCGAGCGTACCCATATAGAGCCGGTCACCCGAGATCGCGACGCCGCGATTGTTGGGCCCGCAACAGAACGTCGTGACCGGTCCCATCTTGTGTTTGTAATGCCAGTACTCCTTGCCCGTCGTCGCATCGATCGCGTACACGTGATTGAACGACGTGGTCAGGAACATCACGCCGTCTTTCACGATCGGTGCCGTTTCCATCGACTCGTTGACGGCCGTCTGGAAGATGAACACCGGTTTGAGCTTCGCGACGTTCGTCTTGTTGATCTGCGAGCCGGGGTAATAGCGCGTCTGCGCGTACGACCCGTTCGGATGCAGCCAGGCCGACGTCGTGCTGCCGGCGCGATCGAGTTGCTCCTGACTCACGGGTTGAAGCGTCGAGGACATCGGCGCGGCGGTGGTGGTCGAGCTGTTCTGCACTTCGTCGGCAGCGTGGGCCACGGGCAAGCCGAAGGCCATGGCGAGCAGTGGCAGGCCGACAATTCCCTGCATACGGTTGAATGGCATGAGCGTCTCCTAGCTTTTTATTGTTCCTATGAATTGCAGGGCAGGAGTGCGGCATTGATCCACGCGGACGACAGCGTGAAAAAGCACGATGGCGCAACCCTCGCAGACGGCAAAAGCGTACGACTTCGAATCGTTGTCAGCTTTGTCAGGACGGGTCGGCTTCGCAGAACGGGAGAAATGATGCACGGGTCCGCGGAAAACCGGCTCGATTAAGGGTAGGCGATGTGGTGTGGATTTTCTAGATTAAATCGTTAAGGAGTGGGAAGCGATCTTCCGGCGTGCGCCCGGTCTTCGCCAGCTCGACTATTGTGCGCCGGGGATTCCCCCGGGTACGGGACGCGATGCTCGCCCCTTTCGGCACCTCCTGAACCAAAAAAAAGATCGGTGTGCCTGTTTTAACAGGTGAACACCGATCCAGTTAGTCAAGCCGTCTTCAGTACTTCAGATCAGAAGACATAACCCGCGGCGGCACCAACCGCAAACGTACCTGCAGTGCTGGTCGAGCCCGAAGCCTTGATGATCCACTTGCCGTTACCCGTGAAGGTCGACACGCCGACCGCCATCGCAGCCTGTCCCTGATACGTACCGCCCCCCATCGACACGATGCTCTTGCCGGGGGCCGGAGCCTGCGGCAGGTTCGACATGGCAACCGCCGCTGCCGAGCCCGCGTACGACTTCTTCGCGACGTCGTCGATCGACTGGCTCATCGTGTTGAAGCGCTGGTCGGTATAGTTGTTGGCCTGACTCACGCCCTGTGCGACCGAGCTGTTCATCTGACCGACATTGACTGCATCCGTGTCCGCCGTACCCGCTGCGACGTTGGTGATCTGGCGTGCGTTACCCGCTGAACCCACCGAGACCGAGTTATCGCGATCCGTCACCGAACCCTGACCCAACGCCACCGAGTTCGCATGGTCTGCCTGCGAGCCTGTGCCGATCGCCGTCGAGTTGACGCCGGTCGCTGCCGCGTTGGCGCCCACTGCCACCGCGTTGTCCGCTGCTGCACTGGCGTTTTCTCCGATCGCCGTGCTGCCCGCGCCAGTACCCGGCATTGCTGCATTGATCACTGCGCCATTGCCGCTGTCCGGCGACGAAGCATCCGGGGTGCCCGGTTGGATGTTCGACACCTGGGAACCGATGTCCTTTACCTGGCCGTTGAGATCCGTCACCTGGTCCTGCAACGCCGACAGCTGGCCGTAGTTCACCGCGTCGTACTGGCTCGTGCCGTTCGCCACATTGGTCAGGATCACCGGACCCGCGCTCTGGCCTCCACCCAGCGTCACGGAACCGAGGTTCACCGAACCGTCAACGTTACGGTCGTACTGCACCGCGCCCGACAGTTGCGTCCCGACATCGCCCACCTGGGTCTGCAGCTTCGTGATGTCCGTGGTGTTCTGCGTCACCCGGTCATCGAGGTTGGTGACGGCATCGCCTACGCTATGCACCGTCGTACCGAGGGCGTGCGCACGCTGAGCGGCGTGGCTGAAGGTGCGGTTGCCGCGGGCAGCAAGGAAGCCATCAACGGCAGCCAGCTGCATGCGAGCTCGGCGAGCATGGCCGCGGCTCTGGGCGGCGGTTCGACGG